>NZ_JBXWNI010000008.1:0-197193 GCF_059610285.1 Ruegeria sp. YTSA072
TCGCCATCAGGACCGCCGTCGCCATCAGGACCGCCGTCGCCATCAGGACCGCCGTCGCCATCAGGACCGCCGTCGCCGTTTTCGGGGCTATTGTTTCCATCACCGGTTTCATTGTCTCCGGTGGAACCACCCCCAGAAGAACCGCTGCCGCTATCACCCCCTGAATTGAACTCTCCGCGCGGACCTGAATCCGACTGAGCTACTTCGTCATTGTCGCGATCTTCCCCACGTTGCGTCGAAGAACCGTCGATTGAAGCTGTGTCAAAATCAGTCAACAATGCGGCCAATCCTGGGCATTGTTCACCCGTGGAAGCGAGTGTTGATTCGAAATCTGGCCGTGTTTGTAGCCGCTTCAGAAAACGGGGGGTAACATGCGTGCACTCGCACAGCATCTGATAGTCGCCGGCGTTGGCTGCAATCCGCGCTGTTTTTGCATCGCAAACATCCGACGCAGCATATGCTGAAGTCACGATCATAGCCCCTATGAATGGAGAGGCCACTAATGCCGAAACAGTGGATTTTAACTTAATTCGCATCACTTAGCTCCTTGCGCCCTAACATCCAGGTGCATCGGGGTCTTCGGTTACACAGTGGGAGCCGCAAATGAAAGGCAGGTCAGGCCTGCTAAAGATGCGTAATAAGGCTCGCCACAACTCATCAAAACGATCACGACACTAGTTGTGACGATCTCTGGACGAGAATATACAACATCTACGCGGATCGCCAAGTTAAATGCGGCGGGAAGGTGTCAAATTCTTGAGAGGTCGCCAAATGCAACTTTCAAATTCAGCCGCAGTCATCACAGGTGGCGCTTCGGGTTTGGGCGAGGCCACCGCCCGTCATTTCGCAGAACACGGCGCGAAGGTCACCATCCTGGATCGCGACGCCGCGCGTGGCCCTAAGGTTGCCGAAGACATCGGCGGGCATTTCGCTCAGACCGATGTGACAGATGAAAACTCAGTGGCGGCGGCAATCGAGCACGCGAAGGGCAAGATGGGTCGCATCACGGCCACTGTGAACTGCGCCGGGATCGCCTATGGGATCAAGACAGTCGGCAAGGATGGTCCCCACCCTTTGGACGCGTTTCAGCGCACAATCGACATCAATCTGGTGGGTACGTTCAATGTCTCGCGCCTGGCCGCAGCTGAAATGGCTAAGAACGAACCCGAACCGGACGGCGCGCGCGGGGTGATCATCAACACGGCCTCAATTGCAGCCTTCGACGGACAAAAAGGACAGGCGGCCTATGCAGCCTCGAAAGGCGGTGTCGTGGGAATGACGCTGCCAATGGCGCGCGATCTGGCCTCGTCCGGCGTTCGCGTGATGACCATCGCTCCGGGGATTTTCATGACACCGATGCTGGCCGGTCTGCCCGAAGAGGTTCAACAACAACTGGCGGCCGATGTCCCAAATCCTGCACGTCTGGGTGATCCGAAAGAATACGGGCGGTTGGCCGGTTTCATTGTCGAGATGGGCTACTTGAACGGGGAAATCATCCGCATCGACGGAGCCCTTCGTATGCGTTAAGCCTGTCCCATGACAGAGCGGGAAAAGATGCAGTCCGGGCAGTGGTATAACTGCCTGGACCCGGAACTTGAGGCGCTGCGCACCCGCGCCCGGCACGCAGTCCACACACATAACACCTGCCCGCCTGATGCCCGTGATGCCATGGCGCCCGAGTTGCAGGCGTTGTTCGCTCGCGTCGGGCCGGGTTGCTTACTTGAGGCTCCGTTTCATTGCGCCTACGGGCTTAACATCCACCTCGGCGCCCGGGTCTATTTCAACGCCGGCTGCGTCGTTCTGGACACCGCACAGGTTCGGATCGGCGATGACACGATGTTCGGCCCGCATGCCCAGATCTACTGTGCTCAGCACGCCAAAAACCCGGCAGAACGCGCACAAGGTTTGGAAATCGGGATACCGGTGACCATTGGCCGAAACGTCTGGGTTGGCGGAGGTGCCATCGTGATGCCCGGCGTCACCATCGGCGACAACGCCATTATTGGCGCAGGCAGCGTTGTAGCCAAAGACGTCGCGGCCGGAGAAACGGTTGTCGGCAACCCTGCCCAACCATTGACGCGCCGCTAGGCGCCTTCGGCCTTTTCCTCAAGCACCAGCCACTCTTCTTCGGCGGCGGCCAGTTTCTCTTGTCGTTCGACCAGCGCATCGGTCGCCTTCTGGAACTTGACTGGTTCACGTGTGAACAGCTCAGGGTCTGACATAAGCTCTTCCAGCTTGCCGATTTCGGCCTCTAGGCGGGCAATCTCGGCAGGCAACTTCTCAAGCCGATGCTTTTCCGAGAAAGATAGTCCGGATTTCGGCTGCGCTTCTTGCTTTTGCTTTGACTTCGAAGCCTTTGCTTTTTCAGCTTTCTTTTCGGCAACATCACCTCGTTGCGCAATGTAATCCGACCATCCGCCCGCATAGACGGTCGCGCGGCCATTGCCCTCCATGGCAATCGTTGTGGTGGCAACTCGGTCCAGAAAATCCCGATCGTGGCTGACCAGCAGGACGGTGCCGTCATAGTAGTCCAGCAGTTCCTGCAACAGGTCCAGCGTTTCGACATCCAGATCGTTGGTCGGTTCGTCCAGCACCAAAAGGTTCGAGGACTTGGCCATCAGTTTCGCCAACAGCAAACGCGCTTTTTCGCCACCTGACAATGACTTAACGGCCGCTCTTGCCTGCGCATCATCAAACAGGAATTCCTTGAGATATCCGACCACGTGTTTGGGTTGACCCCCAACCATCACCTGATCCGCCTTGCCCGAGACCCGCATCTCGGGATCGCCGGTCAGGCTGTCCCACAGGGTCATTTCGGGATCCAGCTGAGCGCGAGCCTGGTCGAAAACCGCGATCTCAAGATTGGTGCCCAGCGTCACTGTTCCTTCGTCGGGCTGTTCCTGACCCAGCAACATTTTGAGCAGGGTTGTCTTTCCCACACCATTCGGTCCGACAAAGGCAACGCGATCCCCACGTTGTGCCAACAGATCAAAGTTCCGAACGATCTGCTGCGCACCAAAAGCTTTGGACAAGCCCCTGGCTTCAATCACTTTTCGCCCGGATTTTGGTCCGCCTTCCAGCGACATTGCCGCTGATCCCTGACGTTTGATCTGCGCGGCCTTTTCAGCGCGTAAGGCCTGCAAAGCCCGCACCCGGCCTTGATTTCGCTTGCGCCGAGCACTGATACCTTCGACTGCCCATTTGGCTTCAGATTTGATCAGACGATTCAGCTTGTGACGCTGTTGATCTTCTTCTTCCCAAATCTTGTCGCGCCAGGTTTCAAAAGCCTCAAATCCTTGCTCCTGCCGCCGTACCATGCCGCGGTCGATCCACAACGTCGCGCGGGTCAACGCGCGCAAAAACGCACGGTCATGTGAAATCAGAACGAAGGCTGCGCGGGTCGATCCCAGTTCGCGTTCCAGCCAGGCAATCGCTTCGATATCCAGATGGTTCGTCGGCTCGTCCAGTAGCATCAGGTCCGGCGCTTCGGCCATCAGCTTGGCCAATGCGGCCCTGCGACGCTCGCCACCCGAAGCGGTTTCAATCGGGCAGGTGGGATCGAACTTCAGCCCCTCGCCCGCGCGTTCGACCTTGTACAGCTCACCCGGTTCCAACTCGCTGGAAGCATAATCGCCCAAGGTCGCAAACCCTTCCATGCCGGGGTCCTGCTCCATGTAGCCAACAGATTTTCCGGGCGGCACCACGATATCACCCTGATCAGGCTCGACCAGACCGGCCATGACTTTCATCAGGGTCGACTTTCCTGACCCGTTTCGCCCAACCAACGCGACGCGGTCGCCCGGCTGAACCACCAGGTCCAGCCCCGAAAACACCGGATCGCCCCCGAAAGTCAGGGAAATGCCGGACATCTGCAACAAAGGAATTCTCGCCATGCCGCCAGCTAAACCGGTGGACACAAAGCGTCAACGCCCCTGTTTCACCTTTTCGAAAATACTCAAACTACCGGACCACTGCGCGCAGCAATCGTTTACGGGCCGGGGGGATCGCGCCGATCTCAAGCCCGGTGAATACATGCAGCGTATTCATATGCCGATCCACCACCGCATGATCACTGACCCAGCCGCCCATCATCAAATAGGTGCGCAACAATGGAGGCATCCGCAACATCGCCTTTTTCACATCGGGCCTACGCCGAAGGCGAGAGGCAAACTTGAATACATCGGGGGCCTTGACCCGCGGCAACCAACGCTTTGGCGCCAGATGCCGTTGCTTCAACATGGCAAAGGCGTCCAGATACTCGACAGTTTCGGTTCCTGCAAAGGATGAGCAGCCGAACAACATCTTGACGTTGTTCTGGTCCACGTAATTGGTCATCGCACCCCAGGCGACCCGCAGGATATCCGGGTCTGTCCATTCCGGGTGAATGCAGAAACGGCCCATTTCGACCATGCGGCCGTCGAACCCTTTGAGGGCAGACAGGTCATAGAACTGGGCAGAATAACTGCGGTCAACCTCGGCCCCGTGCTCCATTGTCAGCAACCTGAAACAACACACCAACTGTCCACCGGCGCGCGAATCTTCAACAAGGATATGCGCGCAGACCGTATCAAATTCATCCCGGTCAATCTGATCCGTCCCAAATGCCAGGGTTCGCAGTTCCTGCGCCGCCTCCACATCCTGTGGGGACTGCGCCAAACGAGCCCGGTATCTGCCCTTGCCCAGCAATAATGCCATGGTCGCTTCCTCCGCGGTTGCTGACCTGCTTCATGTTGCAGCGGTTCTACCACAGAACATGTGACTGTCCTGTGACCGTAGCAAGAGGCGGCGCAGACTTAATTCGCGCCCGGAATGTTCGCAGGGTTGAAGTTGCCGATATTGCCCAACAGCTGGCGCAGGAAGCCACGGTTCTGAACGCTGGATTCGGTCACGCGGCGGTCCAGTACCACCACATACCCATCCTCAAGACCAAAACGTTCGATATTCCGCACAACACCACGCTGATCAAAGCTGATCGCAACCAGTTCGCGCGACACCACTTCGGGGCGCTTCGGACCGTAATGGCGCACGCGAGAGCGGACATAGTAAAAACCCGAATCCTTCACCAGCCCGGCCGAGCTGGGCGCTCCGATGGTTTCAACAACGCTGTCGCGGGTGTCGACGCCCACTTTGATCTCAGCCAGTTGGTCAGCTGGCGGTACGTATCCGTGATTCTTGAAGATTGGCGTGCAAGCGCCAGCCACAACCAAACAGGCCGCAAAGACAAGCCTTTTGGACGCCGGTTTCAACCTGTTCACAACCTTCAACATTTACATCCTCTTGCCTTGGGACCTTGCGGACCCTATCCGATTACATAAACCGCAGCCCCGGTTCAACACACGAAAGGGTCACGAATGACGACTAATACATCTCTGCGGGTGGCCGACCTGCCCCAAAACGCGCCCACACCGTTTGATCTGCGCCCCGATAGCAAGGGCCTGGACGCGATCAAAACCGAACTGGGATTGTTGGGCCTGCGCAAGCTCAGCTTTGTGGGTGACATAAGGGCACAAGGCAAACGCGATTGGATTCTTGCCGGAAAACTGGGGGCGACGGTGATTCAACCCTGTGTGGTGACGCTTGAACCCGTAACCACGCGCATCGATATCCCTGTGTCACGGGTCTTTCTGAAAGACTGGCAGAACCCCGACGAGCCTGAATTCGAAATCCCCGAAGGCGATGAGACCGAAGCGCTGGGCGCGGAAATCGACCCCGCATCGGTGATGATTGAGGCGCTGTCGCTTGCCCTGCCCCAATACCCACGTAAGGACGGCGCAGAATTGGAACAGGCCGGCTATACTGAGCCGGGCAAACAGGCGATGACGGACGAAGACGCAAAGCCGTTTGCTGGACTGGCGAATTTGCGCGATGCTTTGAAAAAAGACGAGTGACATAGGTCTGTTTTCCTGTCATAGCAGGCCTCCAGAAAAATCGCTTGAACATGCCGAGAATCGCAGTATTTTCGCGCGCTCAACGGAATTTGGGTTGGACATTGCGGGGCCCGTCCCCTAAACGCGCGTCAAACCACTAGAAAAACGAAGAATGAAACCCGGCCAGCAGCGAATCTGCTGACCCTTAATAGACAAAGGTTGAGACCATGGCTGTCCAACAGAACAAAGTTTCCAAGTCGCGCCGCAACAATCGCCGCGCACATGACGCTCTGGTTGCTGCAAACCCGAACGAATGCGCAAACTGTGGCGAACTGAAGCGCCCGCACCACGTCTGCGCGTCCTGCGGCCACTATGATGACCGTGAAGTCGTCGCTCAGGCCGACGAAATCGACCTGGACGAAGACGCGGCCTAAGCCTCATAACTCGTAGGCCAAGGCATGACGGAACAGCCCACGCAAACCGGACGGATTACCATCTCGGTTGACGCTATGGGCGGAGATTCGGGGCCCGCGACTGTTGTTGCGGGCATTGCCAAATCAGCAAATAAGAACCCCGATATCGCCTTCGTTCTGCACGGGCCCGAGCAAAAGCTGCGCAAACTTGTCGCCAAACGGCGTGTCCTGCAGGGACGCGTCGTTTTTCGTGATTGCCCTGACGTGGTCACGATGGAGGACAAGCCCAGTCAGGTCGTCCGCAGCGGCAAGCAGACGTCGATGTGGTCGACACTGGAATCAGTGCGCAAAGGCGAAGCCCACGGCGCTGTTTCCTGCGGCAATACCGGCGCGCTGATGGCACTGTCGATGATGCGTTTGCGCAAATTGCCAGGTGTGAACCGCCCGGCAATTGCGATTCTGTGGCCGTCGCGCAACCCGCAAGGGTTCAACGTAATGCTGGATGTCGGCGCCGATGTGCGGGCCGACGCCAAGGATCTGCTGCAATATGCGCTGATGGGGGCATCTTATGCCCGCAACGGCATGGCGCTGGATCGGCCCCGGATCGGTTTGCTGAATGTCGGCACCGAAGAACACAAAGGTCGGGCCGAACTGAAAGAAGCCCACGCGATGATCACGGAATTCGCAGAGCAGGCGAATTTTGACTTCGTTGGATTCGTGGAAGGCAGCGACATTCCTGGCGACAAGGCCGATGTCATTGTTACCGATGGCTTTACCGGAAATGTCGCGATCAAAACCGGCGAAGGCACCGCAAGCCTGATCGGTGATCTTCTGCGCGAAGCCTTCAAGTATTCCCCCCTGTCCCGGCTCGCATCGGTTTTGGCCATCACCTCGCTGCAACGGTTGAAGAAACGCATCGACCCACGCCGCGTGAATGGCGGTGTCTTCCTTGGCCTCAACGGAACCGTGGTCAAATCACATGGTGGCGCAGATGCCACCGGAGTTTCGGCGGCGATCAAACTGGCCTTTACCCTGGCCGAGTCGGGTTTTGCCGAAAAATTGGCGGCACGGGTTGCATCGACAGCCCAGCTTGCACAAGATGCCGCGCACGTACCGCCAAAGGCGGGCGAATAACAATAAAGGCAGTACCCCCAAATGGCAGGCCGTTCAGTTGTTGTAGGTGTCGGACACTATTTGCCAGAGCGCATCGTTCCGAACTCTGAATTTGAAAAGACGCTAGATACGTCGGACGAGTGGATCAAAGCTCGCTCGGGAATCGAACGCCGCCACTTTGCTGCTGATGGCGAAACCACGTCCGATCTGGCGACCAACGCTGCCTTGGCCGCCCTGGCCGATGCTGGCCTGAAGGCCGAGGATATCGACGCCATCATTCTGGCGACATCAACGGCTGACCTGACTTTCCCTTCTGCCGCGACGATGGTGCAGGCGCGCCTGGGCATGACCCATGGATTCGCGTTTGACGTGCAAGCCGTCTGTGCTGGCTTTGTCTTTGCCCTCAGCAACGCCAACGCTTTGATCGTGTCCGGTCAGGCCAAACGTGTGCTGGTCATCGGCGCCGAGACGTTTTCGCGCATCATGGATTGGACAGATCGATCCACCTGCGTGCTGTTTGGCGACGGTGCCGGCGCGTTGATTCTTGAGCTGCAGGACAGCGAAGGAACCGCGCAGGATCGCGGCATTCTTTCGACCGACCTGAATTCTGACGGACGCTACAAGGATTTGCTCTATGTCGACGGCGGTGTGTCGACCCAATCGACTGGGCATCTGCGGATGCAGGGCAATCAGGTGTTCCGCCACGCGGTCGAAAAGCTGGCGAAAACTGCAGAAACCGCCCTGGGGCGTGCCGGTCTGACCAACGCGGACGTCGATTGGATCGTGCCACATCAGGCCAACATCCGCATCATTCAGGGCACTGCTAAGAAAATGGGCCTGCCGATGGATAACGTCGTCGTAACGGTCCAGGATCATGGCAACACGTCTGCCGCATCGATTCCTCTGGCCCTGTCAGTGGGCAAACAACGGGGCCAGATCAAGACCGGCGATCTGATCGTGACCGAGGCTATCGGTGGCGGCCTGGCCTGGGGCGCGGTGGTTCTGCGCTGGTAACCGGCGCAAAACGGCTTACACAGCCTCGTGCAATTCATTGATATTGACAGCGAATTTGCCATCACCATATTCTCTTATATCAACAGGGGAAATGGTATGGGCGATAAAACACTGACGCGAATGGATCTGAGCGAGGCTGTTTTCCGCGAGGTTGGCCTTTCACGTAATGAAAGTGCGCAGCTTGTCGAAAGCGTCTTAAACCACATGTCGGACGCACTGGTCCAAGGTGAACAGGTCAAGATTTCATCGTTTGGTACGTTCAGTGTTCGGGACAAAACCGCCCGCATCGGCCGTAATCCAAAAACCGGCGAAGAGGTGCCAATTCAGCCTCGCCGCGTCCTGACGTTCCGCCCGTCGCACCTGATGAAGGATCGCGTCGCCGCAGGGAATCGCAAGTAAATTCGGGACGAAACGGTCATGAGCAAGTCCCCCGACGCCTTTCGCACAATAAGTGAAGTTGCGGACTGGTTGGGCGTTCAAGCTCATGTCCTGCGCTTCTGGGAAAGCCGTTTTAGCCAAGTCAAACCCGTCAAACGCGCGGGTGGCCGCAGGTATTACCGGCCAAACGATATGCGCCTTTTGGGCGGTATCAAAAAGCTGCTGCATGAGGACGGGATCACCATAAAAGGCGTCCAGCGCATCCTGCGCGAACAAGGCGTGGCCTATGTGTCCTCGCTGTCGCCCAGTCTGGATGAGCCCGCCGCGCCCGAAAGCGCTCCGGCAGACGATACCGTTGTCGTGCCCTTTTCCGCCAAGCCTGCCACGCCCAGCGATCAGATCGATCTGGATCTGGGCGAACCGGCCCCGGTAGCCGAGGCAACCACTCCGGCTGAACAAGCCCCTCAGGCCGCAACGCCCCTGCCTGCCCCGCAGCAACCACAAGCAGAGCCACCACAGCCTGCGCCCGAGTATCTGGATGAAGCCCCCCTGATGGGCGGCATCGCCACACAAGCGTGGGAACGAACCGAATTTGACGACGATCTTTTGCGTCGGATTGCACCAATCGCCAAGGACTTGCGCGCTGTCATCAACCGAATTGAGAACCGGTCGGCAGGATAAGAAAAAAGGCGATGATTTCCTCTTGCCCCCGCCGGGAAAGTCTTTATGAACACCTCAACGTCGGGCTATGGCGCAGCCTGGTAGCGCGTCCGTCTGGGGGACGGAAGGTCGCAGGTTCGAGTCCTGCTAGCCCGACCAAATCACACCGACGTTTATGGCAGACAGGCCAGATCCCGCTCTGGCAACAGAGGGGATCGAAATGACAGGTGTATGCCCAAACCAACAGATCGAGGCGATGATCGTCCGCAGTGAGATCACCGCAAGCCCCGAGGTTATCCCGGCACAAATTCAACCCGCTAGCCTTGATTTACGTTTAGGTACAGTAGCTTACCGGGTTCGCGCCTCATTTCTATCCGGTGAAGGACGCACGGTCGCGGATCGTCTGGCTGAATTTGAGATGCACCGCATCGACATCACCGACGGAGCCGTTCTGGAAAAAGGCTGCGTCTATCTGGTGCCGCTGATGGAATCACTGGCCCTGCCCGCCGATACCAGCGCGGTGGCAAATGCCAAAAGCTCGACCGGGCGGCTGGATCTTTTAACCCGCACGATCACTGATGGTGGCACCGAGTTTGACCGGGTACCGGCAGGCTATACCGGGCCGCTTTTTGCCGAGATCTGTCCACGCTCATTCTCGGTTCTGGTGAGACCGGGTATGCGGCTGAACCAGATTCGCTTTCGTCAAGGTCAGGCAGTGCTCAGCGACGCGGAACTGACCGCGTTGCACAACGACTCGCCACTGGTCGACGGACCGGCAGTCATTCAGGATGGGCTGGGGTTCTCGGTCGATCTGCAATTACCCGACACTGATCTGGTTGGCTATCGGGCCAAACCGCATACCGGTGTGATCGATCTGGACCGGATTGGGGAATATGACCCGCAAGAATACTGGGAAGAGGTGCGCACCACCGATGGCCGTATCATCCTGGACCCCGGCGCATTCTATATCCTGGTCAGCCGCGAGGCGGTCCATATTCCCCCCATGTATGCGGCTGAAATGGCCCCCTACCTTGCAATGGTAGGCGAATTCCGGGTGCACTATGCCGGATTTTTTGACCCTGGCTTCGGGCACGCTGCAGCGGGCGGAGCGGGATCACGCGGTGTGCTGGAAGTACGCTGCCACGAAGCCCCCTTTGTTCTGGAACACGGGCAAGTTGTTGGACGACTCGTCTATGAGAAAATGGCTGAAATGCCCACCCAGCTTTATGGCGCCGGTATTGCGTCAAACTATCAGGGACAGGGGCTGAAATTGTCCAAACACTTCAAGGCTGTTGGTTAACATTACATGAACCGGCGCACGTTCGGACTACGTGCTGCGCCGGGCTTATCTGCTAGGCTTGACGGTTGCTATCGTCATTAGCGCCAGTGTCATGAGGCACAGCCGATCTTTGTTTCGGCTTCCCCATCCGGCCCGCCACATCAAAACCCTTGTCGATTCCTTTGTTGACGACCCGCCGCATGATCTGGCGGATGATCATGTCGATGATGCGATTCATATTCATTGCTCAACTCCTCAGCTTGGCCACAACATAGGTGATTCCAACGGCAACAAAAGGGCCAAGTTATCACTCTTCCTCGAACAGCTCGGTTTGGTCCTCATCTTCGCTGTCATCACGCCCTTCGCCCAATGGCATCGTGCCCGGGGGGGGCCGGTTTTCCAGCAACCCAGCAGCCCGCAATTCCTTGAGCCCCGGAAGATCGCGGGCGTTTTCCAACCCGAAATGGTCCAGAAACTGTGGCGTCACAACAAAGGTGACCGGACGGCCGGGTGTCATCCGGCGGCGGCCCAAACGGATCCACTCCATTTCCAACAGTTGATCGATTGTACCTCGCGAAACCGAGACGCCCCGGATCTCTTCGATTTCAGCCCTCGTACAGGGCTGATGATAGGCGACGATGGCCAGCGTTTCGATGGCGGCGCGGCTTAGCTTGCGGGTTTCGACCGTTTCCTTTTGCATCAGAAAACCCAGATCGGGGGCGGTGCGAATGGCCCAAGCCTCACCCACGCGGACAACGCGAACACCCCGGCCTTCATACCGTTTCTGCAAAATTTCAACCGCTTGCGCCGCGTCGCTGCCATGGGGCATCCGCGCCTCAAGATCGGCGATCGTCACTGGCTCGGAACTGGCGAACAGCACAGCCTCGACCATGCGCTCCTGCTCCGCCAGGGGTGGCGCTTCGAACAGAGTGCCGGTGCCTTCGTCTTGCGGTTCGTCAGTCACGTGTGTCAGTCCTTTTGCGCAAATGGATCGGAGCAAACGTCTCGGTTTGCTTCATCTCCATATGTCCTTCTTTCACCAACTCAAGCGAGGCAGCAAAGGTCGCTGCAGTGGCCGAGCGGCGACGCACCGGGTCAGCGTCCCAGCCCTCGGGCAGATAGGATTCCATATCTGTCCAAGCCCCGGCAAACCCGATCAGCGGGCGCATCCGCTCTAGCGCTTGTTCCATTGTGAACACTGAATCGCGGTCCATAACAAAGGGGCGGAACTCGTCACGAGTTCGGATACGGGCGTATCCCTGCATCAG
This sequence comes from Ruegeria sp. YTSA072, assembly GCF_059610285.1. NCBI lineage: Bacteria > Pseudomonadati > Pseudomonadota > Alphaproteobacteria > Rhodobacterales > Roseobacteraceae > Ruegeria > Ruegeria sp. YTSA072. Next base: position 11,993 of record NZ_JBXWNI010000008.1, read on the forward strand.
ATCCAACAGCGTGGCAGAGTAAGTCACGGTGCGGATACGGGTGATATCCTCACCCTGCCCGCGTTTAAAGAAATCGCGCCCCAGCTGGTCACGCGCCATCAGACGCGCGGCTGAGTCGCGCATGGCTTGCAGCCGTTCCAACTGGAACGCCAGGTGTGCGGCCAGTTCCTCGCCCGAAGGTCCTTCATCATCCGGGTCCGGTGGCAACAAAAGCCGGGATTTGAGGAAGGCCAACCAGGCGGCCATCACCAGATAGTCGGCGGCCAGTTCAATCCGCAGCGCGCGGGCCTTTTCCACGAAGGCCAAATACTGCTGCGCCAAAGCCAAAACCGAGATTTTCCGCAGGTCGACCTTTTGGGTTCGCGACAGGGTCAACAGTACATCCAACGGGCCTTCGAACCCATCGACATCAACAATCAGCGCCTCTGCCGCAAGACGATCCGCGACCGAGGCCGGGTCTTCGCTGAAGAGATTATCGTTCATATACCTGCCTGCCCATTAGGGCAGATAGTTCAGCCTCAGTCGCTTGGATGTCAAGTTCCACAGGCTTTTGTCGCATCGACAATGCCCTTTCCGCGCGCTTTTGTGCCTGAGCGGTCATTTCTCCGGCAGCTTCCAGCACCTTGGCGCGAGCATCGAACGTTCCGTTGCAATGCAAAACAACGTCGCAACCCGCGGCCAGTGACTGACGCGCAATGTCTTCTGGCGCGCCACTCAGCGCTTTCATCGAGATATCGTCAGTCATGATCAGACCGTCGAAACCGATTTTATCGCGGATCAGGCCGATCATCGCAGGCGAAATCGTGGCCGGTTGCGGATCAATCCGGTCGTAAACCAAATGCGCCGTCATCCCCATCGGCAGGTCGTTCAACGCCCGAAACGGTTCGAAATCCGCTTGCTCAAGCTGGTCCTGCGTCAGGTCCACGTGCGGCAGGTCATGATGACTGTCCAGCGTTGCCAATCCATGTCCCGGCATGTGCTTGAGCACCGGCAAAACACCCCCGTCCAGATGGCCTTTGGCAACTGCGCGCCCAAGAGCTGAAACCCGTTTGGGATCAGAGCCATAACAGCGGTTCTTCAAAAACGCATGGGTATCGTCGCGCGCCAAATCGACCATCGGGGCGCAGTTGCTGTCAATGCCAAGCTCGAACAGCTCTTTCGCGATCAGTCGATACCGCAGGTACATGGCGCGTTCCGCCTGATCCCCTGCACGCCCGGCGTGATCCAAGGGTGGCATCCATTCGCGCGCCAACGGAGCGCGCAGACGCTGCACGCGGCCCCCTTCCTGATCAATGGTGATAGGGCAATTGCGCCCTACGGCATCACGAAAATCATCGCATAAGGCACGAACTTGTTCAGCTGTATCTATGTTGCGCGCAAACAGAATGAACCCGAAAGGGTTCATCTGCTGGAATAGTCTCTTTTCCTCTGACGTCAGGCGCAGCCCTTCGGCATCGGTGATCGCAGCGCCGAATGTCACCGAACGGCAACCGGGATACAGTCTGCACCTTGTGCGACCAGAGCGGCACAGAACTGACGCGAGTCGCTTAGGTCATCAAACCCAAGGACACGCAGACGATAAAATGTCCGCCCACCGCTTGAAGTTTTCTGGATAACGCGCTGTTTTCCATCCATATACTCGCCAAATCGGCCATTCATGCGATCCCATTCCGCACGGGCCACATCCGAGCTTTCATACGCACCCAGTTGGGCCATGCGCGTGCCTTTGGAAAGAGTATTCGGATCCACGTCCACCCCAACGGCAGCTTTGACAGCGGCGTTGATCGCAGCTTCGGTACTGCTGTTGGATGAAATCCCGCTTGGCGTCGCTCGGGCTGGTCGCGAGGACGGACGCAGGGACCGGCGGACACCGGGCAGCGTCGCCAGTTCCGGATCCGGCAATTGTGCGGCCAGATCAGCAGGATCAATGGCGGGCTCTTCGTCGGGCAGTGCCAACGAGGCGAGTTGTACGCCCTGCTCTGCCGCTTCATCCGCTTTCGCCGCCCCACCGGCCAATTCGGCAACCAGGGCATCGACTGTATTCTGGCGCAGCTGCGCAGCCTCTTGATCCGAGATCTCTTCTTCGACGACATGCACGGCCTGCGTCGGCTTCAGCGGTTCAACAGGCGTATCTTCGTCTGTCAGCGAAACCGGGCGCGGCGCGAGGATCAGGCGATCTGCTGGCGGCGCTGCCGTTCCAACGGCTGCCACGGCATTGACGGCCAGACCCTGGTGATCGGCCGGGGTGCCGCCGGGGTTTTCCGGCTGAATGCGCATTGGCCCTTCGATGGCGCGAACAACAGGCACGCCACTAACGTCGCGCATCACCAGTTTGAAGCCCCAGACACCGATCCCGGCGACCAATGCCAGCGACGCTACTGCGCCCATGACGTTGACGATACGGCCCAGCCCTGCCCCTCGCGGAGCCTGTTCATAGCCATAGGAGTCGTCGGGATACTCATACCCATCCTCAGGATGTGGCTGATTCGTGTAATGCATCTCCTCAGGGCGCATCTGCCCCGAGTAATCGTAACTTGCCATGTCCGCCTCACCGCCCGATTGCGCCTTAAAAAGTGGCGCGCGGGTCATTTCTTGCCTACCTCGTACCGGCGCGTCGGGCGGTGTTAGTTACCGCATCTCCTGCGCCGGAGTGACGCCAAGAATACCCAAGCCCGCTGAAATCACAACAGAAACGGCCCGGGCCAATGCGATTTTTGATTGGCTTGTGGCAACATCGCCATCCTGAATGAATCGCAGTTGGGTTTCATCGTTGCCCTTGTTCCAGAGCGCGTGGAAGTCACCCGCCAGCTCATACAGGTAAAAGGCAACCCGATGCGGTTCATTGGTGCGCGCGGCGATTTCGACCAGACGCGGCCATTCTGCCAGCTTTTTAGCGACCGTCAGTTCCGAGGCATGATCGATCTTACCCAGGTCAGCACCCTTGAGGGTCGCATCATCCGTAGCGATATCCGCCTCGGCGGCCCGGCGCAGCACGCTCATAACGCGGGCATGGGCGTATTGCACGTAGAACACGGGGTTCTCGCGGTTTTGCTCCAGCACCTTGTCAAAATCGAAGTCCAGCGGCGCGTCGTTCTTGCGGGTCAGCATGACGAACCGGGTCACGTCCGGGCCAACCTGATCGACCACATCGCGCAGGGTGACAAAGTTCCCTGCCCGCTTGGACATCTTGAACGGCTCGCCATTCTTCCACAGTTTCACCAATTGCGTCAGCTTGATATCTAGCGGCACCTTGCCATCGGACAGCGCGGAAACAGCCGCCTTCATCCGTTTTACATAGCCTCCGTGGTCTGCACCAAACACGTCGATCAGTGCATCAAAGCCACGGGTCACCTTGTCATAGTGATAAGCGATATCCGGGGCGAAATAGGTCCAGCTGCCATCCGATTTCTTAACCGGGCGGTCGACGTCATCACCATGCTCGGTCGATTTGAACAGGGTTTGCTCGCGCGGCTCCCAATCCTCGGGCTTTTTACCTTTGGGTGGTTCCAGCACACCTTCGTAGATCAAGCCCTTATCGGTCAGGGACTTAAGCGCGGCCTCGATCTTTCCGGTGCCGTAAAGCGATTTTTCGGAATAGAACACATCCATCTCGACACCCAACGCCTTCAGGTCGGCGCGGATCAGATCCATCATTGCGTCGGTCGAAAACTCGCGCAGCTCTTCCAGCCAGTCGCTTTCCGGCTTGTCGATCAGGCTGTCGCCGTATTTCTCTTTCAGCGCCTCACCGATCGGGATCAGATAGTCACCGGGGTACAGGCCCTCGGCGATCTCGGGGCTCAGCCCGTTGGCCTCGCGATAGCGCTCATACGCGGACCGCGCCAGTACATCTACCTGCGCGCCCCCGTCGTTGATGTAGTATTCACGTGTCACGTCATAGCCCGAATACGCCAGCAAGCTTGCCAGCGCGTCACCGAACACGGCACCACGCGTATGGCCCACATGCAGCGGGCCTGTGGGGTTGGCCGAGACATACTCGACGTTGACCTTCTGGCCATGCCCCATGTTGGAACGGCCATAATCCGTGCCCTGTTCCAGCACAGCGGCCAGAACGCTCTGCCACACAGACGGCGCAAGCCGCAGGTTCAAGAACCCCGGCCCGGCCACCTCGGCACTGGTGATCCGGTCATCCGCCGCCAGCTTTCCGGCTAACACGTCGGCAATGTCGCGCGGCTTCAACTTGGCCGGTTTCGCCAGCACCATCGCGGCGTTGGTTGCCATATCGCCATGCGCTGCATCACGCGGCGGTTCGACCGCTACGTTGTCAAAACTCAGCCCCTCGGGCAATGCGCCTTCGGACTGCATCTGTGCCAGCGCGTCCAGCACGAGGCCGCGGATCTCGGAAAACAGGTTCATTTCGGATGTCCTTTTGCTTGCCCGGCGGTTTACCACGCAAAGCGGCAAGGTCAATGGAAGCGATCAGTTTGGGCTTGGATTAGCGGTAGACTCAGCTAACGTCTGTGGAAATTCAAGCCGGAGACACCCCTATGCGCCTTGCCCTGCCAATCGCCTTCGTTCTGACCTCTGCCCTGCCGCTTTGGGCCGACATGCCTGAACCGCAAGGCCATGTACTTTTGACCCTTGGCGGAGCGGTCACGGAAACCAACCTGCCAGCCCGCGGTGAAAACGATGGCGGTCTGCTGGGATACTTGGAGGTTCAGCACGACGGAGCCGCCGGCTTTGATGCGGCCATGTTGGACGGACTGGAGCAGGTTGAAATCACTATTCCTTACGGCCCGGAAGACAATCAGAGCGACATCGCCTTTTCCGGGCCACGCCTGTCGGACCTGTTGATCATGGCCGGGGCCGAAGGAAAAACCGCCAAGCCAATGGCCATGGATGGCTATCAGTCTGAAATTCCTTGGGACAGCATAACCGCCCATCAACCCATCGTCGCGACACACGCCGACGGTGCGCCGATGGGTGTTGGCGGCTACGGCCCCACTATGATCGTCTTCCCCCCGACCGATGACCCCGACCTGGCCGCCGAACAGTCGGGCCAGCAGGTCTGGGCGCTGGCTTACATCGGGGTCGAGTGATCAGGCACCAGCCAGCCTTGCGTGATCCTGCAGGGCAAATCGGTCGGTCATTCCTGCAATGTAGTCCGAGACAATCCGCGCCAGCGCTGTTTCATCGCTGGCCGCCTCAATATCCTCATGCCAGCGCGCGGGCATCTGTTTCGGATCGTTCAAGTAGATTGGGAACAGATCTTCCACAACTTTGCTAACCTCGGCGCGCACATCCATGACGCTGGGCGCGCGGTACATCTGCTTGAACAAAAAGGCCCGGATTTCCCTGAGTTGCGCCCACAAACCACCCGAGAACTGGATCACCGGATAACCAAGATTGCGAATTTCCTCGACGGTCTCCGCGCCCGAACTCGTGATCAGCCCACGCGACGTGACAATCACATCGGAAACCATGACGCCGAAAACACGGCGCAGCGCCTCATGCCGGCGCCGATAAGAATCCAAACCGGGATATCTCCGATCCACCTCGGCATAGCAGTCACCGACGATAGGCAATTGCCCGATTTCATCATCCGTGAACAGACCCGCCCTCAACCCGTCCAACAGGTCATGGTTGTTATAGGCTATGTCATCCGAAAGGGCGGCAACTTGTGCTTCGGCACTGGCATGAGTGTACAGCTCAAGATCGAAACTCGCGTTACACTCGGCCAGCGCCCACGGCAAATCACCGGTGACCGGCCCGTTATGCTTGGCGATCCCCTCTAGGCACTCCCATGTCAGGTTGCATCCGTCAAATTCGGCATAGTGGCGTTCCAGCTTCGTGACGATGCGAATGGCCTGTGCGTTGTGGTCAAATCCGCCGTAAGGCTCCATGAGCGCGTGTAGGGCATCTTCGCCCGTATGTCCGAACGGTGTGTGCCCCAGATCGTGCGCCAACGCCACGGCCTCGGTCAGTTCGCCGTTCAAGCCCAAAGCTCCGGCGATTGTTCGCGCGACCTGCGCAACTTCGATAGAATGGGTCAGGCGCGTGCGATAGCTGTCGCCCTCGTGCTCTACAAACACTTGTGTCTTGTGCTTAAGCCGCCGAAACGCGCTGGCGTGAATGATCCGGTCCCTGTCGCGTTGAAAGCATGACCGGAAACTGCTTTCCTCCTCTGGCACAAGCCGCCCCTTGGCGCGGCCTGGGTTCGAGGCAAAACCCGCTATGTTCAAAGGCCTTGTCCTTGTCGCCTGTCCTTGCACTTTCTATATTGTAAGGCGTAAAGGAAATAAACCTTTGGAGTTTGGCATGAATCTGCCCCCCACAGTTACAGAACGCGCCTTTGAACGTCTCGCCGAGATCGGTGCAGCCGATCAGGGACAAGCCCTGCGCGTCGCAGTGGAAGGCGGCGGATGTTCCGGTTTTCAATACGAAATCGCGTTGGACGAACCGAAAGAAGACGACCTTGTGCTGGAAGGCAAAGGTCAAAAAGTGATCGTCGACTCGATCTCGCTGCCGTTTCTGGAAAACGCGGTGATCGATTTCACGCAGGAACTGATCGGCGCGCGGTTTGTGATCGAGAACCCCAACGCAACCTCATCCTGCGGCTGCGGCACTTCATTTTCAATGTGACCTTGCCCTGCCCGCGCGGTTGAGGGATAGATCAACCGGCAGCCAGCCGGAGGATCGCGCATGAAAATCGCCACGTTCAACATCAACGGCATCAAAGCGCGGGCCGAAGCCCTGCCCCGTTGGCTGGATGACGCGCAGCCGGACGTTGTGCTGCTGCAAGAAATCAAGTCGATCGACGAGAATTTTCCCCGCGAACTGTTTGAAGAGCGCGGTTACAACGTCGAAACCCACGGGCAAAAGAGCTTCAACGGCGTGGCGATCCTGTCCAAGCTGCCACTTGAAGATGTGACTCGGGGCCTTCCTGGTGACGACGAGGACGAACAGGCCCGCTGGATTGAGGCGACCGTCATTGGAACAAAAGCCCTTAGGATCTGCGGTCTGTACCTGCCGAACGGTAACCCGGTGCCGGGTCCGAAATACGAATACAAGCTGTCCTGGATGGAGCGGTTATATGACCGCGCGCGCGATTTGCTGGCGAGCGAAGAGCCCGCGCTGATGGCTGGCGATTACAACATCATCCCGCAGGCCGAAGACGCCAAACGTCCAGATGCGTGGCGCGAGGATGCTCTGTTCCGACCGGAAAGCCGCGCCGCGTTTCGCAAGATCCTGAATCTGGGGTTCACGGAAGCGTTCCGCGCCGTCACCCAAGGTCCTGAGCATTATTCGTTCTGGGACTACCAGGCCGGTGCCTGGAACCGGAATGACGGGATCCGTATCGACCATTTCCTTCTTACGCCGCAGGCCGCCGATCTGTTGCGCGATTGCAGGATTGATGCCGAGATTCGCGGGCATGAAAAGCCCTCGGATCATGTCCCGGTCTGGGTCGACTTGGACCTGTGAAACCTCAGGCTGTCGCGTCGTAGCTGTAAATCCAGTCGTATTTCCGGGACAACCGTGGCCCGACCGCCATCAGAGCGGCCTGTGCGGCCAAGCGTATCGGGCCGCGCAGGTGGAAATTTCGGGCATTGGACCCAGCCGCAGCCACCACGCGTTGCGTCCTTTGATGACGGCGGGTTTCATAGGTGGACAGCGCCTCCTCTATCCCGGATTGGTCATCAAAAGATCGGGCCAGGACCCACGCATCTTCAAGCGCAAGACAGGCACCCTGCGCCAAAAATGGGAGTGTCGGGTGAGCCGCATCCCCTAACAATGCAATGCGCCCGTTCTGCCAGCGTTCTGCGACGGGTCGCAGAAACAACGCCCAGATGTGAGGTTCCTGTACCTGCCCCAGAATTTCCCCGACCACGCCGCCAAAGTCGGAAAATCGAGCACGCAGTTCCTCGGGGTCGCCGCGTCGGCGCCAGCCTTCTTCCTGCCAATCGGATCGTTCCTCGATCGCGACAACGTTCATCAAAGTGTGATCGCGCAGAGGATACGTGACAACATGTCGGCCCGGCCCCATCGTCAGAACGGCGCGCGGTTTGGGATCGCGACGCGCCCAAGGAATCGTCGCGCGCCAGGCCACCTGATGAGTGAATTTTGGTGCTTCGGGCCCGTTCAGGCCTGCGCGGATCGTGCTTCGCCCACCGTCGGCGGCAATCGCACAATCAACGCGCCGGTCTGTACCATCTTCCAGAATAATCTCGGCTTCGGAGGGATGTTTGCGCACCTGCGCAACTCGTGCGCCCAGGCGAAACTCGACACCGTCCCGAACCGCTGCTTTGTGCAGCAATCCCAGCAGGTCAGCACGATGGTAGTAGTAGGTCGGTCCAGCGGCCGGTGCCGGTATCTCGCTAACAGACCGCCCTGCCCAGTAATCGCGCAGCACCGTTCCGTGGGACCGCTGCCCCCCCTCGGGTGTTTCACCGACAACGTTTAGGGCACGCAGTACGACCATTCCGTTGGCGCTGATCTGCAAGCCGGCGCCGACCTCGGTCAATTCAGCTGCCTGTTCAAAAACCACGACCTGAGCGCCGCGTTGCCGCAACGCCAGAGCGGCGGCGATCCCACCTATACCACCGCCGATGATGCCAAATTTCAGACCGTTGATATTCATATCACCGGCTTAAAGCAAAAACGCCGGAGCAAAAGACCCCGGCGTTTGAGAATTCTGATTTTTCGCAGCGATCAATCGTCGCGGTGGACCTTTTCGCGGCGCTCGTGGCGTTCCTGCGCCTCAAGCGTCATGGTCGCAATCGGGCGCGCATCCAGACGTTTCAGCGAAATCGGGTCGCCCGTCTTTTCGCAATATCCGTATTCGCCTTCGTCGATCCGACGCAGGGCCGAGTCAATCTTGGCCACCAGCTTACGCTGGCGATCACGTGTCCGCAGTTCCAGCGCACGGTCAGTTTCCTCGCTTGCGCGGTCTGCGACGTCCGGAATGTTGCGAGTGTTGTCCTGCAGCCCTTCGATCGTATCGCGGCTGCCTGCCAAAAGTTCAGTTTTCCAATCCAGCAGCTTACGACGAAAATACTCTAACTGCTTGTCGTTCATGAATGGTTCGTCTTCGGCTGGACGATAATCCTCTGGCAGAAATACTTCCTGCTTCATTTTTGCTCCCTCGGTGTGGCCTGCAACGCCGGTCACCTTTGCTTCACCTGACATGCGGCAATCCCCTTCTGCGGAGCGTTTATCCGACAGCGGGGGGAATGTCACTATGGAAACTTAGCCCGGCTGCGTGCTGTTTCAGGTCGTCTAAATATGAGACTTAAAACAACAAATCCTTGTTTTTCTGTGAAAATTGACAGGCATTTTTTGGGCGTTCCCAAAATTGTCGAGCCCGATGTTAGCACCCGAATCAACCAAAGGCATTGGAGTCGCACGTCAATTTCGCGCTGCGCGACGTTGCGACCTGTCTTGTCAAATTTTTCACCCCACTATAACCCCAAAGACACATGCCGCGCGATATTGAATGAGGGGCCCATGACCGCACGTTTCCAAGGTACAGCCGAATATGTTGCCACCGATGACCTGACAATTGCAGTGAATGCCGCCGTTACGCTGGAACGTCCCTTGCTGGTCAAGGGTGAACCCGGAACCGGCAAGACCGAACTGGCCAGACAGGTAGCGGGCGCGCTGGGGCTGAAGATGATTGAGTGGAACGTGAAATCCACCACCCGCGCGCAGCAAGGCCTGTACGAATATGACGCGGTCAGCCGCCTGCGCGACAGCCAATTGGGTGACGAGCGCGTACATGACGTGTCGAACTATATTCGCAAGGGCAAACTGTGGCAGGCCTTTGAGACCGATGAAAAGGTCGTGCTGCTGATCGATGAGATCGACAAGGCCGATATCGAATTTCCCAATGATCTGTTGCAAGAGCTCGATAAGATGGAGTTTCATGTCTACGAAACCGGGGACACCATCAAAGCCAAAAACCGCCCCATAGTGATCATCACCTCGAACAACGAAAAGGAACTGCCCGACGCGTTCCTGCGGCGCTGTTTCTTCCACTACATTCGCTTCCCGGATGAGGCGACCATGCGCCGGATCGTCGACGTGCACCACCCGGGCATCAAGGATGCATTGCTGACCACAGCGCTGACCCAGTTTTACGAAATCCGTGAAACGCAGGGGCTAAAAAAGAAACCATCAACCTCGGAAGTGTTGGACTGGCTCAAGCTGTTGCTGGCTGAAGACCTGACCGCCGAGGACCTCAAACGCGACGGGGCCAATGCGTTGCCCAAGTTGCACGGCGCGCTGCTGAAAAACGAACAGGACGTTCACCTGTTTGAACGTCTCGCCTTCATGGCACGCAGCAATCGCTGAGAATATTGAACACTTGGTGATCCCCGCTTGCCTTGCGGGGGGCCGGGTGTCAGCATTGGCCAAAAGGCCGTCCGGCGTCGTCGGGCAGTCCGGCCTGACGACATAGGAGCCAATGCTTGTCTGACACCCTCAATATCCGGGCGCTGCAGCCCGAAGATCGCGCCGAATGGGCCGAGATGTGGCGCGACTATCTGGCGTTCTACGAAACGACCGTGCCAGAGCAGACATATGACAGCACCTTCGCACGGCTGCTTGGGGATGATCCCAATGATTTTTCCTGTTTCGTGGCCGAAGCGGATGGTCATCTTGTTGGCCTGACCCATTACCTATTTCACCGCCATGCGTGGAAAGAGGAAAGCGTTTGCTATCTGCAAGACCTGTTCGCCCGGCCCGAGGCGCGCGGAACCGGCGTTGGCCGCGCCTTGATACAGGCAGTCTATGACGAGGCCGACCGGCAAGGCGCGCCTTCTGTCTATTGGCTGACACAAGAGTTCAATCACACAGCGCGCAAGCTCTATGACCGGATCGGCAAGCAAACGCCCTTTATCCGGTATCAACGCCCATGATCAGGGTCGCTGCGGTCCTGTTTGGCTTTGCCGTCGCCGGATGCACCGCGGTCACCACCCCTGAACCGCCAACACGCGTTAAGGCGATCGAGGCAAACCTGCCGCCCGCCAAAGCGTTCACGTCAACCCGACCCAGACCACCCGCCCGGTCGAACGCTAATATTGCAGCCGATTTCCTTTCTTTGCACTTCGCGCTCGAAGGCGGCGCCACCCTGCCCGTCTTCACCCGGTTCGAGGGCCCGGTCACCGTTCGGCTTACAGGATCACCCACACCGTCAATGCAGCGCGATCTGACCCGGTTGTTGACGCGTCTGCAACGCGAGGCCGGGATCGACATTCGTCAGATAACGGATGGCCAGGCCAACATAACAATCGAAGCCGTCAGCCAGGAGCAGATCCAGCGCATCCTTCCGCAAGCCGCCTGTTTTGTGGTTCCCAACGCATCCAGCTTTGAGGAATATCGACAGGACCGGCGCAAACGCAAAAGCAGTTGGACCGCGCTGCGCAGCCGCGAACGGCTGGGCATTTTCATTCCCTATGACGTGAGCCCGCAGGAAAAGCGCGACTGCCTGCACGAGGAACTGGCACAGGCTCTGGGGCCGCTGAATGACCTGTATCACCTGCCGGATTCGGTGTTCAACGACGACAACATCCACACCATTCTGACCGGTTTTGACATGCTGATCCTGCGCACGGCTTACTCGCCCCAACTGCGCAGCGGAATGACGCGTGAGCAAGTCCAGGCCGTCCTGCCCGGCATCCTTAGCCGGCTGAACCCACGCGGCGACACTTTGCCGGCGCAACCTGTTTCGGACACACCGCGCGAGTGGATCAACGCCGTCCAAAAGTCGCTTGGATCAAGGCCAAGCACACGCAACCGGGTGAAAGCCGCGGAAAGAGCGGTTCAGATCGGGCAGGAACAGGGCTGGACCGACCATCGGCGGGCATATCCGCATTATATTCTTGGCCGCATGGCGCAATTCGACAATCCGCAAGAAACGATCCGACACTACGAAACTGCCATGCAATTTCTGCGCTCTGCTCCGGGAACTGAAATTCATCAGGCTTATGTGACAACGCAAACCGCGGCCTTCGCGCTTTCGCAAGGAAAAGGACCAGAGATCCTGCCCGAACTGGACAAGGCAATTGCTGTCATGTCGCGGGCCGAAAACGCCTCTCAATTGGCCACTCTGTTACTGTTGAAATCCGAAGCGCTCAATCAGGCCGGACGCCCGAAACAGGCACGTACCGTCAGACTGGACAGTCTTGCATGGGCGCGATACGGCTTTGGCTCGGAAGTCGTGGTCCGGTCGCTGATGCAGGAAGTTGCCGAAGGTCCGTCCACCAACAACAGAGGCGGATAACGCATGGTCGTAGTTTTGGGAATGGCGTTATTGGGGGCGATCCTTGGCGCGATGAAGGCTCGCAAACGCAATGGCAGCGGCGCGGATATTGCCCAATATGCAGCCGGTTACGGCATCGCATTTGCCATTGTAGGTCTGGTGCTTTCCCTGATCCTGGTTCGTTTGGTGGGTTAACGCATGTTTCTGCCCTTTTTCGAAAACCTCCGCAAAGCTGGCATTCCCGTATCACTGCGCGAGTATCTGACTTTTCTGGAAGGCATGAAAAAGGGTCTGGCGACCTATGATGTCGAGGCGTTCTATTACCTCGCTCGCGTGTCGATGGTGAAGGACGAGCGCAATTTCGACAAGTTCGATCAAGCTTTTGCCGCCAGCTTCAAAGGTCTGGAAGAGATCAGCTTTGATCAGGTACTCGAAGCCGTCGATATCCCTGCCGAATGGCTGGCCAAGATGGCCGAGAAACACCTGTCAGACGAAGAAAAAGCCGAGATCGAGGCCATGGGCGGCTTTGAAAAACTGATGGAAACGCTGCGTGAGCGTCTCAAGGATCAAGAAGGCCGCCACCAGGGTGGCAACAAGTGGATCGGCACCGCCGGGACGTCGCCGTTCGGGGCTTATGGCTATAACCCCGAAGGTGTGCGGATCGGCCAGAAGGAAAGCCGTCATCAGCGCGCCGTAAAAGTGTGGGACAAGCGCGAATTCAAGAACCTGGACGACACGGTTGAACTGGGCACCCGCAATATCAAGGTCGCGCTGAAACGCCTGCGTCGTTGGGCCCGCGAAGGTGCGGCCGAGGAACTGGATCTGGACGGCACCATCCGCGCCACCGCGGAACATGGCTATCTGGACGTCAAAACCCGCCCCGAGCGTCACAACGCAGTCAAAGTGCTGCTGTTTCTGGATGTGGGCGGCTCGATGGATCCACATATCAAAGTTGTCGAAGAGCTGTTTTCCGCTGCAAGAACCGAGTTCAAACATCTGGAATATTACTACTTTCACAACTGCCTGTATGAAGGCGTCTGGCGTGACAATCACCGCCGATGGGATCAACAGACCCCGACCCACGAAGTACTGCGCACCTATGGTTCAGACTACAAGTGCATCTTCGTCGGCGACGCCTCGATGAGCCCTTATGAGATTGCCTATCCCGGTGGCGCGAACGAGCACTGGAACAAAGAAGCCGGTCAAGTCTGGCTGCAACGTGCGCGCGAGCAGTGGACAACAAACCTGTGGATCAATCCGGTTCCGGAAAAGTACTGGGAATACACCCATTCCATCGGCATGATCCGCGAGGTTTTCGAGGACCGCATGGTGCCGATGACGCTGGCCGGTTTGGAACAGGGGATGCGGGAACTGACCCGCTGACCGTCAGATCTGCAGGACCGGCGCCCAGGCAATACGGAACGAAACCGCAAGGAAAAACAACACGCTGCCTGTCAGAACGAAGACATGCCAGATTGTGTTGTGGAACGGCAACCAATCCAGAAGATAAAAGGCGATGCCCGCGGTATAGACGATGCCTCCGGTGATCATCAGCGCCACAACTGGTTGCGACAAGTCGGCGAGTAGTGATTGACCTGCCCAAACGGACGCCCATCCCATTAACACATACAGCGCCAAACCGAACCAACGGAACCGGTGCGGGTCGATCATTTTCAGGATTGATCCAAGGGTCGCAGATGACCAAAGACCGATCATGAGCCCAGTCATTGGGGCACCGGAAAGCAAGATGAATGGTGTGTAAGTACCAGCAATCTTGACGTAAATCCCCGAGTGATCGAGGCGGCGTAGCAGCTCGCCCCATCGGTCAGACTGAACCATATTGTACAAAGCCGAAAACGACAGCATCAGGATGAGCGTGAAGCCGTAGACCGAGACCCCAAGAACCGCGGCAGGCTCGGTCCGGTATAAGGCGGTCAACGCGATCAGCGCCGGAACGGCAACAATAGCCGCTGCAACGCCAAGGATATGAACAACGCCATCACTGAAACGTTCAGCCCTGCTATAAGCCGGGCGGATATCGGCAAATGACCACATAATTTCAAAGTTATGGCGCAACCTGCCCTGCGACAAGTCTGGCAGCCGCGGTATTTCACCTGTTCACCTCAGTTTGATTGCCCTCAAAAGGGTTACCGGCGGCGATTTTCTTTTGCGCAGTGGACCGTTGGAAGCAATGGACAACAATCTTTTTGTTAACGCGGAGTTTATGACACTGGGCCAGTTGCCTAATCCCCTGCCCGAAACCATATTTGTACCATGCTACGTCTTACCCCGATCCTGCTGGCGATCGCCTATGCCATTGTGATGTACCGGATTTCCGTCTGGCGCACCCATAAGGATTTGGATGCAAAGTCGACTGAGCTGGCCGACCCGGCCTTAAAGCGCATGACCGACCGGCTGGCTGCAGCGTTAGAGATCGACCGGGTGCCGGTCTACATCTACGAGATTGACCCCGTGAACGGTCTGGCGGCACCTGACGGTCGGATTTTTATCACGCGTGGATTCTACCGCAAATTTCGCAGCGGTGAGGTTTCCGCCGAAGAAATGGCCAGCGTCATCGCGCATGAGCTCGGTCACGTGGCGCTGGGGCATGCGCGCCGTCGGATGATCGACTTTTCCGGGCAGAATGCGCTGCGGGCCGCTTTGATGATGCTGCTGAATCGCTTTATCCCGTTTATCGGCGCGTGGATTGCCAATATGCTGACACACCTGTTGGCGTCGCGCCTGTCGCGCAGTGATGAGTATGAAGCTGATGAGTATGCCGCCGCTTTGCTGACCAAAGCCGGGATCGGAATCGGACCGCAGAAGTCGTTGTTTCACAAGCTGGAAGACCTGACGCAGCAGCGTGCTGGCGTTGTGCCCGCCTGGTTGATGAGCCATCCGAAAACGGACGAACGGATCGCTGCCCTGGAGGCATTAGAGCAGCGTTGGACCCGTGGCTGATCTAACACCGAGAGGCCAGCCTATCGCGCTCTCCGGGATATTTTTAGCCAAATTAAGCTGGATACCGATTACGTAGAGAGCGCTTTGCCCAGGCGTGGGAGACGGGCTTTTTTCATCAGCGGGCGCAAGGTCCATTGGTCGCCCGACAGGCGGTTGGCCTCGGCCAGGACACGGTTGGCTGTGCCGCTTATGCCGTCGGGATCGGATTGCCAGAAGCCGTGCAACAGATTGTCCGGATCACGGCGGTCCAGCCCTTCCTCGGACAGGATGTTTCGGGGAAAGTCCTTGGCGTTGACAGTTACGATCACGTCCGCCGAGGATGCAACAGCCGTTGCCAGAACGTGGATATCTGCGCTGTCCGGCAGCCAGAGCCGCTGTTCGACATTGGTTGCCGCAGGAAACTCGGCTTTCGGCCAATTGGTCTGCGCTAGTGCGATTTCGGCGCGTGCCTGAGCCTCGCCTGTTGGGCCCAGCTTACGAGCCGCACGCGCCCATTCCTCGAGGATGCGCGCCGACCACACGGGAGTAAAATGGCCTAGTTTGGCAGCGCCGAGCAGCATCTCTCGCATCACCGTAGGGTAGATGACGCAGGTATCCAGAACTGCCTTCACAGCCGGTAGAACACAGCTTTGAGATAGCCGCTTTCAGCCAGTTGCGGCAGTTGTGGATGGTCGGGTCCGGCAAAGCCTGTATGGATCAGCTGCGCCTGTCGCCCTGCCCGACCAATCCCACGAGACGACGCGTCGCGGAACCGGCCCAGATCAGCCGCGTGCGAGCACGAGCACAGGCCCAGATAGCCGCCGGGTTTGACCAGAGCTGCCGCCAAGCGGGCCACACGTTCATAGGCGCGCAGGCCCGCGTCCAGCGCTTGTCTGGAAGGCGCAAAGGCGGGCGGATCGCAGATGACGACATCGAACTGCGCGCTCTCTTCGCCCAATTGGGTCAGGACCTCGAAGGCGTCGCCTTGGCGGGTTTGGAACGTGTCAGCAAAACCAGTGGCCTCGGCCCCTTTGGTCGCGAGATCCAGCGCGGCTGCAGATCCATCCACAGACAGCGCCTGCCCTGCACCACCAGCCAGCATGGCCAGCCCGAAGCCACCCACGTGGCTGAAGACGTCCAATACCTGCGCGCCCGGTTGCACCAATCGCGCGGCGAAAGCATGGTTAGGCCGTTGGTCATAGAACAGACCGGTTTTCTGACCGCCGGTCAGATCGGCCATGTAGGTCGCGCCGTTCATCGGCACCGGTAGCGGTACATCGGGCGCAGTGCCGCGCAAGGTGAGGTTCACGTCGTCCAAGCCTTCCAGCCCTCGGGTTCGCCCCGAGGCGTTTTTGAGCACGGTTGTCACGCCGGTGACAGTGACCAAAGCCTCGGTCAGAGTTTCCAGATGCGCCTCGGCCCACGCGGCATTGGGTTGGATCACACAGGCATCGCCAAACCGGTCGATGATGACACCGGGAAAGCCGTCCGCTTCGGCATGGATCAGGCGATAATAGGGTGCGTCGAACAGGCGTTCGCGCATCTCAAGCGCGCGGCGCAGGCGGGTTTCGAACCACGCGGCGTCCAGTTGCACGTCCAGATCTCGGTCCAGAACGCGGCACATGATTTTGGAGTCAGGATTCACCGCAACCAGCGCTATGGGCGCGCGTTTGTCATCCTCAAGCACCGCCAAAGCCCCTGCTGGGATCTTTCGTGTCCGACGGTCCGTCACGATGTCATTGGCATACACCCACGGAAAACCGTGGCGCAGGCCACGTGCGTTGGCTTTGGGTTTCAGGCGGATACGGGGGTGATCGGCAGTTTGGGTCATGACGCTCTCATAGTCGCGAATACCCCGAGGGAAAAGCCCTAGCGGTCGCGCGATCGCCAACCGCCGCGCCGCTTGGGGGTTTTGGCAGATTGCAACCCCTCAGCCAGCACCTGCGTCATAGGGTGATCCGCGTCTTGCTGGGAATAGGAGGCATGCAGATCGATCAGCGCCTGGGATTGGTCCCGTTCAGCGGGCAGGCTCAGCGCCCAGTCCAGAAAAATGCTGCGGCATTCAGGCAATGTGATGCCTTCGATCCGATACGCCTCGCGGATCAGCCCCTTGTGATCATTTGGATCTTTACTCTGCGCCATCATCTTCGTCCCTGATCACGCCGCCAATGATCCCGGCGGCCGTGCTGTAGTTGTCTTGCAGCGCGCTTTGCAGCTGTTCAACCTGTTCAAATCCAGTCGCGCGGCACAGGAAGGCAGATCCGCCCTCGCCGACCTTGTCAGCTTCGATGACCTTGCCGGACAACAAGCGCGCCGCACATTGCACGGACCAGCATAGGTCGTAGCAGTCCTTCAGCGTTTGCGCCTGAGCGACGTCCAACAAACCAGCAGCGACGGCGCCGTCCAAACCAGAATGCACATCGCGCTGTACGACGCCTGACACCAGCGACCCGGTTTCGGCCATCAGCTCGATATCCATCATCCGGCCGGGGCCGTTCTTGGCGTCCCAGATCCCTGCTGGTGATTTGGCTGCGGCCAGGCGGGCGCGCATCTCGGCCACTTCACGCAGGGCTTTCTGCTGGTCACGCGGTTGCGACAGCAGGCCTGTGCGGAACGTCTCGATATCTTCGGCCAGACCTTCGTCTCCGGCGATCACGTGGGCCCGTGTCAGGGCGAGATGTTCCCAAACCCACGCTTCGTTCTGCTGATAGTTGGTAAAGCTGGCCCAACTTGTCGCCACCGGCCCCTGATTGCCCGACGGGCGCAAGCGCATATCGACCTCATACAAACGCCCCTGTGACATCGGCGCGGACAAGGCCGTGATAAGCGCCTGCGTGAACCGGGCATAATAGGTGCGGGTCGCCAATGGGCGCGGTCCCTCGGACATATCCTGATCCAGCGGGTCATAGATCACGATCATATCCAAATCGGATTGCGAGTTGATCCGCCCAGCCCCAAGTGACCCCATGCCCAGCACGGTTGCACCGCGCCCCGGTGCAGGGCCGTGTTTACGGGCAAAATGATCCGATACGCGCGGCAGGATCGCGGCAATCACCGCGCTTGCAAGCTGAGCGTATTGCTGCCCCGCCTGTTCACCATCAATCAGCCCGCGCAGGTGATGAACGCCAACGCGGAAGTGCCATTCCTTGCACCAGCGGCGGGCCAGATCCAACTGGCTTTCGTAATCTGATTCCTCTGAAAGGGCCTGATCTAGATCCGCCTGCAGCGTAGCCTGCCCCGGCCAGTCGCTAAAGAAACTCCCGCCGATCACCGCATCAAACACCGATGCATTGCGCGACAGATGCGCCGCAAGCGCGTGGGATGTTCCGACAATATCAATCAGCAGGTCGATCAGTTGGGGGTTGGCCTCGAACAGTGAAAACAGTTGAACGCCGGCGGGCAGGCCTGACAGAAAACCATCAAGTGCCCGCAGCGCCTCGTCCGGTTGCGCCGTTTTTGCCAAACGCGATAGCAGCTCGGGCTTGAGGCGTTCGAAAATCCGCGCGCCGCGTTGCGATCGCAGTGCGGGATATGTCGTCCAGCGGGCCAGAACGTTCTGGTCAAAATCCACCTCGCCAATTGGCGCGCGCGTCGAGGAACCGGGCGCAAAAAAGCCTTCGGTCAGGTCGTGCACTTCGGTCAGCCTGTGGGTCAGGTCACGGGTCAGTTCGTCGACGTCGATCCCCATCAGGCAAGCGACGCGTTCTATCCCGTCCGGCGATTGCGGCACCTTGTGGGTCTGAGCGTCATGGACCATCTGGATACGGTGTTCGACCTCACGATGGGCGCGGTAGTGATCGGTCAGCTTGTCGGCCACGTCCTGCGGGACCCAATCCTTTTCGGCAAGCGCCGCCAATCCGGGCACCGTACCGCGCACACGCAGGTCAGGGTCGCGACCCCCAGCGATCAACTGGCGGGTCTGGGTAAAGAATTCGATCTCGCGAATACCGCCCTGCCCCAGTTTCATGTCATGACCCGGAATAGTCAGAGCACCGCCGGTTCCCTTATTTTCACGTATGCGCAGGCGCATGTCGTGAGCGTCCTGAATCGCGGCGAAGTCCAGATGTCGCCGCCAGACAAAGGGGCGCAGCGTATCCAGAAACCGTTGTCCGGCCGCAATATCGCCCGCGCAAGGGCGCGCCTTGATATAGGCCGCGCGCTCCCATGTCCGGCCCAGGCTTTCATAGTACCGCTCGGCCGCCTCAGCCGCCATGCAGACCGGCGTTACCGCTGGGTCGGGGCGCAGGCGCAGATCAGTGCGGAATACATACCCATCCGCCGTCTTGTCGCTGAGCGTGGCGCAGAAATTGCGTGTCGCCCGCACCATGCCTTGTCGAGCTTCGTAGAAGTCATCGGGATCAAACCGGGTCTCATCGAACAGAACGATCAGGTCGATGTCCGAGCTGTAGTTCAACTCGTACGCGCCCATCTTGCCCATCGCCAGGATAATCATCCCCGCGGCGGTTTCGACGTCGTCCGGCCCCATGCCCGGTAGCTTGCCGCGCCGTATCAGGTTGGCGATCTCGGCCTTGGCCGCCACATCCGCCGCCAACGCGCCAAAATCCGTAAGCGCCGCGGTCACCATTTCCAACGGCCACGCGCCCGCCAGATCGGCCAGAGCGGTCAGCAACGCCATCCGTCGCTTGGCCAGCCGCAGCCCCGGTTTCAACTGATCCGGCGGTAGCATTTGCGCAGCCTGCAAAACGTCGGCCAGCGCGTCATCGGGGTGTTGCAACGCTGCGGCCAACCAATCGTTTTCGTGATCGATCAAGTTTTTCAGATAGGGGCTGGACCCTGCTGCTCCTGCGATCAATTCGCCCTGTTCGGATGTAATGCCGCTTACCGCTGCGCGCGCATCATCGCCAAGCGACTGATCGAATGCTCGTGGTAGGCGCTGAATGGAAAGAGGCCCGGTCATTTCCCCTCCAGCGGCGTATCCTGGCTGAAACTGTTGACCCAGACGTCATGCCGCCGTTCCCAAAGCGACGAGATTAGCATCGCCTCCCAACCCTCGGCCTCGGGTCGCTGATAGTCGGCCCGGTACGACAGCAGAACGATATCCGAGGTCAAAACCCGCAGACGGGTGTCGCTTAGCTCATAGCGCGCCATCGTTGGCGCGTCGGCGAACTGCCCCACATGATCATCCCGGTTCGCAAACCCCGTGGGATAAACCCCAAGGAAATCCGGGCTTAGCAAGGCCCGGTCTGCGGCCGCATTACCTTCCATCAGGGCGGTCCAAACCTGCTTTTCCAGGTTCAGAATTTCATCCAGCGTCGTAGGTGTCGTATTTTCAACATGTTGCATAGGCGGAAAGTGCGCCCGTTCCGCAACAAGGTCAACCGTCGCAAAATCCAAAATGTAAATCATTTTTACATCGACCCCTTGCAACCCCCAATTCAGTCCCCATCTAGACAATGTGAACGCAATTTACATCAAACCCGGAGAACCCAAATGACCGCATTGTCCGACCACGCCGTCCCACAAAATCCGGGGTGGCTCTCTCGTGCCGAAGCCTGGATGGATGACAAGGGCAAAGGGGCCTGGATCGCCGCCATGGTCCTTGGTTTCATCTTTTTCTGGCCCGTTGGCCTGGCGCTTCTTGCCTATATGATCTGGAGCAAACGCATGTTCAGCAAATCCTGCAGCCGTCGCAAATCCTGGCACAGCCACATGAGTGCGATGAAGCCATCCGGCAATAGCGCGTTTGACGCCTACAAGTCCGACACCCTGGCCCGGCTCGAGCGCGAACAACAGGAATTCGAATCCTTCCTGCGCCGCCTGCGCGACGCCAAAGACAAGGCCGAGTTTGACCAGTTCATGGACGAACGCGCCAATGAAAACAACGATGAGGCTGAAAACGGCGAACGCGCCTAAGCCGACCTTGCCCTGTCCCGACATTCGGGACAGGGTGTCCTAAATTCTCAGCCGGAAATCAAAATATGACCCACCTGCCCGACCCAGACCGACAGCCAGAATTTTACCAGTCTGTCGCGACCAAGCGTTTTATCGCTTGGCTGTTCGACATCGCCTTTATCTCGCTGTTGTGTACGGTGGCCATCCTGCTGACATTTGGTCTGGGCTTTTTCGTCCTGGCCCTGATCTATGCCGTCGTCAGTTTCGTCTACCGCGTGATTACCATTGCCAATGGCTCGGCCACACTGGGCATGCGCTTTATGGGGATTGAGCTGCGCGATTCATTCGGATCCCGGATGGATTTGGGCAAAGCGGTGGCCCACACAGCCGGTTATTTTGTCAGTATGGCGTTTCCGGTCATTCAGATCATCTCGGTCATCATGATGCTGACCAGCGCACGTGGCCAGGGACTTACTGATGCGTTCCTTGGAACTGTCATGATCAACCAGCGCGCGTAAAAAATTCAACGACGTGAATCACTTGGCGGTTTTAGGATCGGTTGTTATCATCCGGTCCAAGGAAACACGGAACGTTCATGCGACACACGCTGCCAATCGCGCCACAATTCTATGTGACGGCCCCACAGCCTTGCCCTTACCTTGAGGGCAGGATGGAGCGTAAATTGTTCACCGCCCTTCAGGGGGAAGGTGCGGATCAGCTGAATAACTCATTGTCCCAACAAGGGTTTCGCCGATCGCAAAACGTGTTGTACCGCCCGTCCTGCTCTGATTGCGCGGCCTGTCTGTCGGCCAGGATCGACGTGACGGCATTCCGCCCAAGCAAAAGTCAGAAACGCGCGGCCAAACGCAACGCGTACCTGCAACGCAGGGCGAACTCACCCTGGGCCACGGATGAGCAATACGAACTCTTCCGCCGCTACTTGGATACCCGCCACGCGGATGGTGGAATGGCAGATATGGACGTTTTGGAATTCGCCGCGATGATCGAAGAAACTCCGATCCGCAGTCGGGTAGTGGAATATGGCGACCCAAGTACCGGAGATCTGATCGGCGTCAGCCTGACGGATGTCCTGGATGACGGCCTCAGCATGGTCTACTCGTTTTATACTCCGCAGCAACCGCAGAACTCGCTGGGCACGTATATGATCCTCGATCACATCGACATCGCGCGCGAAGCCGGGTTGCCATATGTCTACCTCGGATACTGGGTGCCGGGCAGCCCCAAGATGGGTTACAAAGCGCGCTTCTCAGGGCTTGAGGCCTATTACCAGGGCGAATGGATCAGCGTAAACAACCCATCTGAACTGACGGATTCCAGCCGCCACCCTTTG
This sequence comes from Ruegeria sp. YTSA072, assembly GCF_059610285.1. Lineage (NCBI taxonomy): Bacteria > Pseudomonadati > Pseudomonadota > Alphaproteobacteria > Rhodobacterales > Roseobacteraceae > Ruegeria > Ruegeria sp. YTSA072. The sequence continues at coordinate 34,354 of NZ_JBXWNI010000008.1, forward strand.
TCCACCGCACCAATCGCGGAACAGGTTGCCAGCATCCAACTGCCCGACCGCCACCCTACCAAAGGCTGATATCCCATGACCCAAAGTCTTTTCGCCGTCACCCTCGTGGTGCCGGACTACGACCAGGCGATCGCCTTTTATACTCAAACACTCAGTTTCACCCTGCTGCAGGATGTTGATCTCAGCGGTGGCAAACGCTGGGTCCGGGTTGCCCCGCCGGGTTCAGGCGACGCATCCCTGCTGCTGGCCAAGGCAGATGGCCCAAGCCAGACCGCTGCCGTTGGAAACCAAACCGGCGGGCGTGTCGGCTTTTTCCTTCAAACGGATGATTTCCAACGTGACCACAACGCAATGGTCACTGCAGGCGTCCATTTCGAAGAAGACCCACGCAATGAGCCCTATGGTACCGTCGCCGTCTGGCGCGACCCGTTCGGCAATCGCTGGGACCTGATCCAATTCACCTGATCCGCACTTCATCTGGCAAAAAATATCCCGGGGGTGAATTGGTCGCAGACCAAGAAGGGGCAGCGCGCCTTCCCCTAAACACCAAAGCAAAGGGGGCCTAAAGGCCCCCTTTTCAATTTGGTTATGAACGTCGCATCAATTCGGGATCAGATCCGGAACAATGGTCACGATCGACGGGAAGAACCACAGGATCGCAATCCCGACCACCTGAATGATCACGAACGGAATGATCCCACGGTAGATGTGGCCTGTCGTGACTTCTTTGGGCGCGACGCCTCGTAAGTAGAATAGCGCAAACCCAAACGGCGGCGTAAGGAACGACGTCTGAAGGTTCACCGCCACCATGATCGTCACCCATTTCGGATCGAACGAGCCACCATAAATCACCGGTCCCACGATGGGGATCACGATGTAGATGATCTCGAGGAAATCCAGCACGAAGCCCAGAATGAACAGCACCAGCATCACGATCAGGAAGACCGTGAACTCGTTGTCAAAGCTGCGCAGGAACTGCTGAATATAGTGCTCACCCCCGAACGAGATCACCACCAGGTTCAGCAGTTGCGATCCGATCAGGATGGTGAACACCATCGAGGTCACCTTGGCCGTCTCACGCACAACAGGCGTCAGAACCCCGCTGGTGAACAAAACCCAGCACCCAAACAACAGACCGAACAGGGCATACAGATAAGCACCGTAAGCAATTATGAAGGCGACCCAGGTCTCAAAGTTCACATTGCTCTGATTGATGCGTAGATCAAAGTTCACGCCCATCAGCAGCGCAATGATCACGGCAAAAGTGGCCCAGATGATCACCTTGCCCGAGCGCTCTTGGTCCTGCAGCTTGCGATAGGCTGCCAGCATGATCGCTCCGCCCGCTCCCAACGCGGCCGCTGGTGTCGGGTTGGTCACACCGCCCAGAATTGATCCTAGCACCGCGATAATCAGAACCAATGGCGGAAAGACCACCCGGATCAAATCATTCGTGGCACACCGGGCTGCCGCCTCCTTGCAGCCGTACATTGCCAAGGCAAAGGGCAGAGCCAGAAGGACGAAGGTCAATCCCGAAGACGTTGTTGGTGCAATCAACAAAACATCAACCAGTAACATCAACAGCAGACCGATAGCGCCCAAAATCAACGGCTGCGTCGGTTTGGACGGCGCAATGCCGCGGCCCATGACCAGTGTCAGACCCAGCAGAACCACAATAACCGCAACACCAGTACCAATCGGCGCCGCAGCGGCGATCTTGGCCTCGCGCGCCTCGACCAGCGCCTCTTCGCTCAGTCGTTCGGCGTTGGCGACACCACCTGCGGCGTCAATCGTTTCCTGCTCGGACACGGCCTGATCCCAGGCGGATTGTCCGTGCAACTCGATCATCGACACCTTGCACTGCTCGGAAACATTGGTGCGCAGCGACGCGCCCGCACCGATGTCTGAAAACGCCGAGACGTTGATGTTCTGGCTGCCAATGACCCCCGAGCTGCCCAGCAGGACTGCGCCAACGATCAGGGCGACAGGTGCACCAAGCAACCAGGTCAGGCCTTCACTGCGCGTGATCGGCTCACCACTGCCACCCGACATTGGCACCGCCGGTGCTTTCTCAGGGTTCAGCAGCGCATAGCCAAAGGCATACAGCGCATAGAGCAAGGCCAGCATGATCCCCGGCAACAAGGCAGCCTGGAACAGCGTCCCGACCGATACCACAGCCGGTTCCCCCAGATAGGTCAGCGCATCGGTACAACCAGCGTCCTGAGCGCGCGTTTCCTGCGCGGTTGAATAGAGATCACCCGCCAAGGTGCCCAACAGAACGATTACGATGGACGGCGGAATGATCTGTCCCAACGTGCCCGATGCCGCAATTACACCCGTCGCCAGTTCAGGCGAGTAGTTGTTGCGCAACATGGTCGGCAGCGCCAGCAGGCCCATGGTTACCACGGTCGCGCCGACAATCCCGGTCGAGGCCGCTAGGAATGCACCCACGACCACGATCGACACGGCCAGACCACCCGGCAATGGCCCAAAGACGCGCGCCATTGTGGTCAGCAGATCGTTTGCGATCTTGGAGCGTTCCAGCGTGATGCCCATCAGAACGAACATCAACACGGCCAGCAGGGTCTCAATAGACTGACCCGCCAGAACGCGTTCGTTCATGCGGTTCACGATGAACGACACGTTGCGATCCAGCGCGGTTTCCCAGCCTTGCACAAACACCGGCTCGGCGATCCTTGGTAAATCCGGGAAGCGGAACACCGACACCGTGTCCGGTTTGACGCCCGAATTCACAAGGTCTCGGTATGCTTGGGAACTGGTATCAATGGCCTGGTGTATTAACAGCCCGGCACTATCCAGCGCCGCGATGATACCGAATGAGATGATACCGGCCCCGCCGATGGCAAAGGCCACCGGAAAGCCAGAAAGGATGCCCCCAAAGAGGCAGAAGAATACGATAATGAGGCCTATCTCGACGCCATCAAGTCCGAATAACATAGTCTGGGTCTCCGTCCCTAATGTGCGCCTTCGTAGGCTTCTTCACCCTCGCCAAGGCTGTCCTTGTCGAGGTATTTTCCAACGCTGTTCGGTCCTTCGACGTATTCCAGATACGAGCGATACAGGAATGCGATTGCGTGCAGGAACACCATTCCGGCAAATGCAATCAGCAGGATCTTGAACAGGAAGTATCCGTTGAACCCATTTGGGCTGAACCCGATGGTTTCGATGTTCCAGCGCAACGCACGGGATTTCATCACCAGACGATCCAGCGTGTCACTGGCCGACGGTTTCGGTACGATCAGGTGCCGCCACATGAAATACCAGCCATACATCCACGTCAGCACGGCCATCGGCATCATGAACAAAAGCGCGCCCAACATGTCCACCACACGCTTGGCGCGGTGGCTGATGCCGGCATAAATCAGATCAACACGGACATGGCCGCCCTGCACAAATGTGTAGGTGCAACACAGGCAGACGACCATCGCGTTATAAAGCTTCAGCTCTTCGGCGAACCAACTGATATCCATTTGAAACGGGATACCCAGACCAAAGGACATATCCGGGCGGGTAAACACGCGTTGCATGAAAACGATAACGATCTGCTGAATGACCATCAGCAAACCGGCCCATGCAAAGAAGCGCCCGGTGGTGTTGGCGAACCCTTCCAGGCCCCGCACCATCCCCCACATGAAATTCCGGTAGTACAGCCCGATGGCCGTCAGAACCAGAAAGAGGGTGAAAACCACAAAGAAGAACTCGACCGAGCCGCCATAGTAGACAAAGCGCATGATGGCTTCTTTGTCCGACCAGTTCAGCCAGAGTTGCGGATGCGTTATGGCGTATCCGAAATTATAGAAGGCTTCGGCAATGTTTTGAACGAACCACACAAGTCCGTTCCACAGGGCGCCGAAGAACGAGATACCGTTTTCGTCCTGCATGTTGTCCCCAGGTCGTATCAGTTGCACTGCTGATCATAGCGGTTTGATGGGTCCGCGCATACGCAACAGAGAAAGGTTTCCCCGCGAAGGCGGGAAAACCAATTGATCGTTTGGAAAACGTTTAGCCGCGGACGCGGTTACGCTGTGTTGTGTAAACACCCGACGACAGGTCCTGCCAGCCGGCCGACGATGCCGACGACGCCATGTGGCTGTCGTGGATTTTCTTGAACAGCTCGTCGCCCATGTTTTCGTCCAGCACTTCTTGGCTGGCTTGACCGAACGCATCCCAAACGCTGTCGGGGAATTCCATGACCTTGACGCCACCTGATTGCAGACGCTGCAGGGCCGCACCGTTATTGGCCAGGAATTGTGCCAAGTTCCACTGGTGGCATTCAGCCGCCGCGATCTCAATGATCTTCTGCTGCGCAGGTGTCAGGCTTTCGAAGACGTCGCGGTTGGTTGCCAGCGACAGGCCTGCATTCGGCTCGTGGAAACCGGCGGTGTAGTAGACCTTGGTGATTTCCTGGAAACCGGCCTTTTCGTCCGCCCACGGACCGATCCACTCGGTACCGTCGATCGCGCCGGACGACAGCGCCTGATACACTTCCGAACCCGGAATGTTCTGCACGGACGCGCCCAGTTTACCCAGAGCTTGACCGCCCAAACCAGGCATACGGAATTTCAGACCCTGGAAGTCTTCTGGACCGTTGATCTCTTTCGAGTACCAGCCACCCGCTTGCGCGCCGGTGTTACCTGCCAGGAACGATTTCAGACCAAAGATCTGGCCCAGCTCGTCATGCAGCTCCATGCCGCCGTCCTGATAGTACCAGTTCACCATTTCCTGAGCGGTCATGCCGAACGGAACAGCGGTGAAGAACGCATAGCCCGGGTGCTGGCCAACAAAGTAATAATCCGCCGCGTGATACATGTCGGCCTGCCCCGACGATACCGCGTCAAAGACTTCGAATGCGCCAACCAGTTCACCGGCAGCTTTGATGTCAACGGTCAGGTTACCGTCCGACATTGTGGTGATGCTGTCGGCGCAGCGCTGTGCGCTATCAAAAACACCAGCCAGGCCGCGACCCCACGAGGTTACCATGGTCAGCGTGCGCTTGCCCTGCGCATATGCCGGTGCCGCCAGCGTGGTGGCTGCAGCTGCCGAGCCGCCCAGAGCAGATGTTTTTAGAAATGAACGACGATCCATATGAGTGTTCCTCCCCTACATATTCAAAACCCGGGCAATTGCCGGGCGTAGTCGTTTTAAGTGCGCGTCAGCCTAATGACCAAGATCTGAATGTGAATACCTAGTACTACGTAGGGGATCGCGTTTTTGGCGTTTTCCCGGGTGCAAACCGTGACAAATGCAAAATAATTCTGCGCGCCGGCCCACTCATATGCGCCAATTCACCAAAAATTTTGCAATTTGCCGCCTGCTTGCGTATCGATTCGCCTATGAGGGGATTCCGTAATCTGATTTCACTGACCTACGGCCAGAAATTGTCGCTTGTGGCGGCGATCCCTCTGGTCGTCGCAGTGGCCGCGATTGCGTTCTTCGTGGTTCATGAATCCCGGGCAACCGCCGAACGTGAAATTGAAGCGCTTGAGCGGCGACTGATTGAAGCCAAGAAAGAAGAACTTAAGAACTATGTCACGCAGGCTCGAAACGGGTTTGCCTATATCTATGGGCGCGCATCGACTGAAGACAAGGTGGCACAGAACCTTGTGACGCAAATCCTGTCAGCGATGATCTACGGCAAGGACGGGTTCTTTTTTGTCTATGACTATGACGGCAACAATCTCGTCAGCCCGCGCCAGACCGAATTCATCAACCGGAACTGGGAGGGGCTGACCGATAGCGACGGCACTCCTGTTGTGGACGAATTTATCAGCCTGGCCCGTCAAGGTGCTGGCTGGCACAGTTTCATGTGGCAAAAACCTTCGACAGGCGAAGAGGCGCAAATGATCGCCTATGTGGTCGGCCTGCAGGATTGGCGGTGGGCTGTCGGCACAGGAGTTTTCATCGACGACATCGTCGCGACAGTCGCCAACGCTCGGGCCGAGGTCGAGGCCCGAGTGCAACGGACTTTCTCTTACATCGGCGCAATTGTTCTTGCCGCAGTGTTGGTTGTCTTCACCTCGGGCATGTTGCTGAACGTCCGCGAGCGCCGCCTGGCAGATGCCAAACTTAAAGAACTGACGCAGCGGGTTTTTGATGCGCAAGAGGAAGAGCGTGGGCGCGTGGCGCGCGAATTGCATGACGGTATCAGCCAGATCCTCGTCGGTGTCCGCTATGCGCTGGACAATGCCCGCCGTCGCCTGTCTCGCGGTGACGATGCCGGGGCACAGGCACCTCTGGAAAAGGGCATCGACACACTGGGCGCGGCTATTACAGAAGTCCGCCGCATCAGCCGCGACCTGCGGCCCGGCGTGCTGGACGATCTGGGCCTTGGCCCTGCCCTCAAGGCGCTGACCGACGATTTCTGTGAACGCACCGGGATCGAAACCGAATTCTCGACAGTGGTGTTCCGCAACCGGCTGGACCAGGACAGCAAGATCGCTCTGTATCGCATCGCCCAAGAGGCTCTGACCAATATCGAGCGTCATTCCGGGGCGACTCGTGTTACAATTGACCTGCGCGGCCACAAGAAAGGCGCGACAATGCGGATCACCGACAATGGCCGTGGGTTACGCACCACACCTGATCCCGCCAACCCCGGTATCGGCCTGCGCAACATGCAGGAACGCATCGAACAGCTTGACGGATCGCTGCGCATTCTGTCATCACGCGCCCCACGCAGCGGCACAGTGATCGAGGTCAGCCTGCCTCTGAGCCACATGCTGCCGCCGCAAGAGGACGCAACGCCTAACCGAAAGGCTGGTACATGAGCGATCAGACAATCCGGGTTCTTATCGTTGACGACCACCCCATGGTCGCCGAAGGGATTCAGTCGATCCTTGAAAGCTATGATGAGATCGAGGTGGTCGGGACCTTGGGCAGCGGGCAAGAGGCCGTGGATCAGGCGACCGATCTTGCGCCCGACGTGATCCTGATGGACCTGAACATGCCCGGTTTAGGCGGCCTTAGCGCGACCGAGATCATTCTGGAACGCCTGCCCCGGACACGCATCCTGATCCTGTCCATGCATGACAGCCCCGAATACATCTCGACCGCGCTGAGCCACGGCGCCAGCGGATACGTGCTCAAGGACGTGCCGACGGACGAGATCAAACAGGCTATCGACGCAGTGATGCGTGGTGAGCAGTACTTGTGCACCGGAGCCAGTGGATCGCTTCAGCCCAAAGGCGATAGCGCCCGCGAGGCATTGACCGGGCGCGAACAGACAATTCTGCTGGAATTGGCGCAGGGCAAATCCAACAAGGAAGTCGCCGCAGCATTGGATATCTCGGTTCGAACCGTTGAAACGCACCGCAAGAACATCCGGCGCAAACTTGGGATTTCATCCACCGCTGGCCTGACCCGCTACGCGCTTGAACATGGCGTACTACAAGGCACAAGCCCCGGCTTCTGACCCCGCAGCGTGGAACGCGCTGCCCGGCCCAACCAGAGGAGGTGCGCCAAAGGCGCATCGATGACGGGCGAGAGCGCTTGATTTCAGGGCCTTGGCCGATTGTCCTCACCAAAAAACACCAGTGTTCCATCCTCATCCAGGACGTGAAACTCGCGTTGTTGATACGGCTGATTGAAAGGCGGACGCACGCGCCCCTCTGGTAAATCAGCCAACCCTACCTTGAGGGTTTCATACAGATCATCAATCCCGGCCACATCGATGTAAAAGGACTGATCATCCCCCAAGGCACAACCATCATCGCGCGGCGGGCATTCAAGCAAGCGAATGGCGACCTTGCCACGCGACAAGAAGGCATAATTGTCCTGCCTGAAACCGCAAGTAAATCCCAATCGATCGCAATAGAAATCAATCTGCTTTTGCAGTGACGAACACAGAACAAATGGCGTGAGCTGTAGCAATTCCGGCATGTGCCCCTCCGACGGTAGCCCCTGCTCTCGATTGTAACCCGCGACCGGTCAATCCAACAACTGATCCTTGCGCAATCCAGCACGCTGGTGATGATGCGGCAGAACCCGCCCATACAGCTGTTGGGTACGCTCAACCCCGCCACACATGCCTTCGGCTTCGACAAAGGAAAAGATGCCGACATATCGGCTGCGCGCCCCTTTGACCGGCGCGACTCGGTGCAGCGCGTACCTGCCCTTGAAAACCTGCAGGTCCCCGGGCTGCAGCTCCAACGTCCTGACCAGTGCCCGGTTTCCATCCAGCACCGAAGCCACGGACGAGAAATTCTCGTATTCGGTGCTGCGCAAGTTCGGCACGTATTCAAAGGCCCCACCCACCTCGCCATTCTGGATGGCCAGTGTCACGGTGTAGTTGTTGGTATCAAAATGCCAGGGAAAGCCCTGCCCTTCTTCGACCACGTTGACGATCACATCCGCCAGCGGGTCGTCATAGCGAAAGAACCGATCCTCCGGCTCATCCAGCCCATCGCGTATGAACGGCAAGAAGCCCTCGAACTCATAGATTCGGCGCAGTGGACCCGATTTGGGAAAGTTGTCTGCCGGAACGAAGGCGTTCGACCGGTCATAGAATCTGCGTATTGGGTGATTCGGGTCCAACCGGGGATCGTCCTTTGAGAAATAAGCGTTGGTGCGGTTGAAAGAGCGGTGCGCCCGGTCGGCCACGGCATCCGCTTCTTTCAATAGCTGCGCCAAACCTTCGGGGTGGATAAAACCGGGTAAAACGGCGCAGCCGTCCTGATCCAACTCGCGGCGCAGATCACCGATCAGTCGTTCATATGCGCGCGAGTCCGGGCAATCGATCGGATACCGCCCCAGATCAACGAGATCATGGATCATCCTCCGCCTCCCTTCCTTGTTCGGTCACTCTCAGCGTGCCGCAGTCAAAACTACTCATCATGCTTGTTTCGGACATCGCGATGCCGCTTTTTGACTACCCTCAAGGCAGAAATTTGGAGGTGAAAGGGGGTATTTTTCCTGAATGTTCCCTACATGCGTCAATCTGCGCAATAAAATGTCGCAAAATTCACCCTCAGAGTTAGAAAATTGGTGCAAAAGCCTGTTGACGCCCCTTGCCCCGGCTCATAATGTCCCTGCACGCAAAGAAGGAGCCTCTGGCGATGAGAACGCTAGTCGTAATCGTAGGAACCACGCGCATGGGCCGGTAACGGTAAACCATAATCGAACCCATGCGCCTCCGAAAATCTCGGGGGCTTTTTTTTTGTCAAACGCAAGACACATGTCGCGAACGGAGCAAAGCAGATGACACGTGAGATGACCGGCGCAAAGATGGTAGTTCAGGCCCTCAAGGATCAGGGCGTGGACACGGTATTCGGATACCCCGGCGGTGCTGTGCTACCGATCTATGATGAGATTTTTCTGCAAAACGATATTCGTCACATTCTGGTGCGGCATGAACAAGGCGCGGTTCACGCAGCCGAAGGCTATGCCCGCTCGACCGGCAAGCCCGGCGTTGCCCTTGTGACCTCTGGCCCCGGCGCGACAAATGCCGTGACCGGCCTGACGGATGCGCTGCTGGATTCGATCCCGATTGTGGTTCTGACCGGACAGGTTCCGACGTTTATGATCGGCTCGGACGCGTTCCAGGAAGCCGATACCGTCGGCATCACCCGCCCCTGCACCAAGCATAACTGGCTGGTCAAGGATACGGACTCGCTGTCCGACACGATGCACGAGGCATTCCATGTCGCCACCTCAGGCCGCCCTGGTCCGGTTCTGGTCGATATCCCCAAGGACGTTCAGTTCGCCTCGGGCGAGTATAGCGCGCCCAAGCCCTCGACCTCGCATTATCAGCCGGTTCTGAAAGGCGATCTGGAAGAGATCACCGAACTGGTGGCCGCAATTGAGACCGCCAAGAAACCCGTCTTTTACACCGGCGGCGGCGTTATTAATTCCGGCACGGCGGCCAGCCAGTTGCTGCGCGAACTGGTCGATGCGACCGGCTTCCCGATCACCTCGACCCTGATGGGTCTGGGCGCCTACCCGGCGTCGGGCAAAAACTGGCTGGGCATGCTGGGCATGCATGGTCTCTACGAGGCGAATCTGGCAATGCATGACTGCGACCTGATGATCAACATCGGTGCGCGGTTCGACGACCGGATCACCGGGCGGATCGACGCGTTCTCGCCCAACTCGAAAAAGGCGCATATCGACATCGACCCGTCCTCGATCAACAAGGTGATCCGCGTGGACATCCCGATTGTTGGCGATGTTGCACATGTGCTGGAGGATATCCTGAAGGTCTGGAAAGCGCGTGGCCGCAAGACAGATGAGGCGTCGGTTGCCAAGTGGCAGGATCAGATCACCGAATGGCGCAAAGTGAACTGTCTGGCCTACACCAACAGCGAAAAGACGATCAAACCGCAATACGCGCTTGAACGGCTGGAAGAGCTGACCAAAAAGCACGACCGTTACATCACCACCGAGGTCGGTCAGCACCAGATGTGGGCCGCGCAGTATCTGGGGTTCGAAGATCCGAACCGCTGGATGACCTCGGGCGGTCTGGGCACGATGGGCTATGGCTTCCCGGCCTCCATCGGTGTGCAGATGGCGCACCCTGACGCGCTGGTCATCAACGTCGCGGGCGAGGCCTCGTGGCTGATGAACATGCAGGAAATGGGCACCGCCGCACAGTATCGCCTGCCGGTGAAACAATTCATTCTGAACAACGAACGCCTTGGCATGGTTCGTCAGTGGCAGGAACTGCTGCATGGCGAGCGGTACTCGCATTCCTGGTCCGAGGCCCTGCCCGATTTCGTCAAACTCGCCGAGGCCTTTGGGGCCAAGGGCATCCTGTGTTCCGATCCGGCCGATCTGGATGACGCCATCATGGAGATGATCAACTATGACGGTCCGGTGATCTTTGATTGTCTGGTCGAAAAGCACGAGAACTGCTTCCCCATGATCCCGTCGGGCAAGGCGCACAACGAAATGCTGTTGGGCGAGGCTGAAACGCAGGGCGTGATCGATTCCAAAGGCTCGGTTCTGGTCTGACACAATTTGACGGATTTTGTCGGGTGCACCGCACCCGACCATCACAGGATTATGAAAGGGACATAAATGTCTGCCCTACATATCAAAAAAGGTGCAACGCGCCATTCCGCCTATAACCTACGCCCCACGTTCTCGGACGTGCAGGAGCGTCACACGATTGCGGTTCTGGTTGAAAACGAACCGGGTGTCCTGGCTCGCGTGATCGGGTTGTTCTCGGGTCGGGGTTACAACATCGAAAGCCTGACCGTCGCCGAGGTGGATCACACTGGCCACCTGAGCCGGATTACCATCGTCACCACCGGCACCCCTCAGGTGATCGAACAGATCAAAGCCCAATTGGGCCGTATCGTTCCGGTACACGAGGTTCACGACCTGACTGTCGAAGGCCCCTCGGTCGAGCGGGAACTGGCGATCATCAAAGTTGTCGGCGCGGGCGACAAGCGGGTCGAGGCGCTGCGTCTGGCCGATATCTTTCGCGCCAGCGTCGTCGATAGCACGTTGAATTCGTTCATATTTGAACTCACCGGTGCCCCTGACAAAATCGACGCCTTTGCCGATCTGATGCGCCCGCTGGGCCTTGTTGAGATTGCGCGCACCGGCGTGGCCGCCCTGTTACGCGGCGACTGACTTTTTCGCCTCGCCCCCCCTTTTGACACCGGGGCGAGGCGCAGTCTCAGGACATATTCAGTCAATGCAACGGTATGTTGCCTATGAACATGGCCACCCAAAAAGATCATACAAATTGATGTAAAGCCTATTGCGTTTGCCTGCCCCAACGTTAACTTCGGAGGTGTAGCGTGGTGTTGGGATGCGCCAGCTAGGGTCACCAGTACGATTGAGAATGCACGAACGGCCAAAAGGTCGGGTGCGTCGCACTTTTTGGAATGACACTCTGGAACCTGGGACAGAAATGACCATGAGTATCCGCAGTCCTGATGAATTGCGCCGAATGTTCGGTGCCAATCTGCGACAATTGTCGCGGCAATATTCGTCCGTGTCCGAACTGTGCCGCCAACTGGGCATCAACAGGACCCAATTTAACAGGTATCTGGCGGGTGAAAGCTTTCCCCGCCCCGATGTTCTGGATCGCATGTGCCGGTTTTTTGAGGTCGACGCCCGTATCCTGTTGCGGCCTTTGGAGGAAATTGAAACGCCTCCGGAACATCCAGCTGCTTCGGCCCTGACTGAATTCCTGGGGTCCGGCCCTTCTACGCTAACCGAAAACCTGCTGCCGGCCGGCTTTTATTACGCGACAGAAACGGGACTGGACGGATCTCCTGCGACCAGGCACCGGCTGATCCACACGCGCCGTTTGCCGCAATGCACGCTGGTGCGCAGCTATGAGCCCGAAAATGACGGGATACCGGCCGACACCACCAGACGTGAGGTGCAGGGTATTGCTGCTTGCGCCGGGCGCCAGATTTTTATCCTTATGTCCAGCCGTGCGGCCCAAAACAGTCGCATCTACCTTGTGACCCGCGGTGCTGAAGAAAACTCCGAGCGGTGGCGCGGTATTGCAATTTGCCTGTCCAAAACCAACGCTCAGGCGACCACAATGCGCCGGATCTCGCTGAACTACCTGGGCACTCAGGCCAAGGCTGCTCTGCCTGCGGCGCGCGCTGCCAAACGGTTCAAGCAAAGCGCCGCATAAGTCTTTCAGGCGTCTTTCCCGGCCCCTGCCAAAGTTATCAGGCGGTACAGGTGCCAACTGGCATGCCCCAGCAACGGCAATACGATCAATAGCCCCAAAAACCACGGAATCATGGCCACAAACGTCACAACGGCCACGAACACACCCCACCCCAGCATGATCTTAGGGTTCGACCGGACATAACTGAAACTGGCAATCATCGCGGTCACGAAGTCCAGTTCCCGGTCCAGCAACATCGGGATCGAAAGGACGGTGATCATGTATAGAATAAGCGCGAAAATGGCCCCCACGATGCTTCCGATAGCCAGCATTGTCAGGCCATTGGGCGTCCTGAAAATCTCAAGCGAACTTGAGACGTTGGTCATGGTCGACAACCCCATGAACAGAGCAAATATCATGTGACCCAAGAAAAACCAGAACAGGAAAATCACCACGATGATCGCGCAGATGGACGGCAATTGCCGACGGCTCTGCTGCAGGATCACGCCAAAAACCTCTCTGAACTTCAAGGGGTCGCCCTGTTCCAGCCGGTGAGACACCTCATACAACCCCACCGCTGCAAAGGGGCCAAGCAATGGGAATCCTATGGTGGCCAGCACGAGCCAGTATGACGTCTGCGTCTGCACCGTGATCCAGGCCATGGCACAGCCTGCCAGCACATAGAACCCACCGAACAACAGGCCAAAAACTGGTGCACGACGAAAATCAGCCCAGGCACGGCGCAATGCCTCGCCTAGCATACCGGTATCCACAGGTCCCATTTCCGGAACCCCAAAGGGTTTTTCCATGCTCTGTCTCTCCTCCTGTTTCCGGCGCTCTCCTCAAGCCGGTCGGTTTTGTGGCCACCCGGTCGCGTCGTGATACGCGGCCCCGATTGACAATACACTCGCATCCGCGCCGCGCGGGCCAAAGACCTGCATGCCCATCGGCAACCCGCCTGCCCCAAACCCTACCGGCACCGACAGACACGGCAAGCCAATCAAGCTGACTGGAATCATGACCTGCATCCAGCGGTGATAGGTATCCATGCTTTTACCGGCAATCTCGGTGGGATACGGGAGCTCAAGTTCAAACGGCCAGACTTGAGTAGACGGCAGGATCAACGCATCAAATCCTTCGAACAGTTCAGCCGCGCGCCGGAACCAATCCGATCGTACAACACTTGCCTGATGCACCTGCATCGCCGCCAAGGCTTGCCCCTGGTCAAGCTCCCATTGCGCCGTATCCTTCAACTGCGCCCGCTGTTCAGACTGCGGGGCCAGACTTGCCGCCACGCTCCAGGATCGTAAGGTCGACCAGCTTTCGAATATGCGTTCCGCATCAAAGGGCGGCGCAACAGCTTCAACCTGCGCCCCCAGCTGTACGAAAACGGACAGCGCATCCCGGCACAGGTCCAAAATACCATCCTCAAACGGGAACGCTCCGCCCCAGTCGCCCAGCCAGCCGATCCGCATACCGGCCAGATCGGCCGCCTGGACTGGGGACACTGCAGCATTGTGCGGGGTTGCAGGATGCCGCGGGTCCGGCCCTGAAATCACGTCCAACAACACACCCAGATCTTCCGGGGCTCGTGCCATTGGGCCAAGCGTGGACAGTTGGTGAAGGAATACGTCGCCCACCGGTTCAGGCGGCACACGTCCCCAACTTGGGCGAAACCCATAGACATTGTTCCAGGCCGCCGGATTGCGCAGACTGCCCATCATGTCAGAGCCGTCCGCCAGCGCCACCATCCCGGTGGCCAGCGCAACCGCTGCCCCACCCGATGATCCACCGCATGACTTAGAGTGATCATACGGGTTACGTGTGGCGCCATAAACGGGATTGAACGTGTGCGAGCCCAAGCCGAACTCTGGCGTATTTGTTTTACCGATCAGGATTGCGCCGGCCGCCCGCATCCGTGCGGCTATCAGATCGTCCTGTTCGGGTACATGATCGCGATACAGCGGTGATCCCTGCGACGACACCACTCCGGCGACATTCACCAGATCTTTGACCGCGATCGGCAGCCCATGCAACGGGCCTGTCACTGGTCCCGCATCCAGCGCACGCGCCTCGGCTATCAGCGCCTCTTCATCGCGCAGCGCAACAATCGCATTCAGAGGCGGGTTGACCGCCGCAATGCGATCCAAGGTTTCACGCATCAGATCAGCGGCTAAGAGACGCCGGGCCGAAAGCGCCGCCAACAAGGCAGTTGCGGTTGTCTGACTTAAATCCATCCGGGACCCATCGCATTCAGTGTTACCAAGTCGCGATCAGCCTAGCGAGGCCGCAACCCCATTTAAACCCGTGTTTTACATATATCTTTTACCACGCACACCGCGGTGCACGGATCCGCTACATCTGGCCAAAATCATCCCGGGGGAGTCTCCGCCTGCGGAGACGGGGGCAGTGCCCCCTGGCGGCGTCTCAGCCGTCGCCTTGCGCCTCGGAGCGGCTCTTGCCCGCCACATCCATCGCAAGGGTGGCAGCCATGAACCCATCCAGATCGCCATCCAGAACACCTTTGGTGTCAGACGTCTCATGGTTGGTGCGCAGATCCTTGACCATCTGATAAGGTTGCAAAACATAAGACCGGATCTGGTTGCCCCAGCCCGCATCACCTTTGGCCTCATGTGCCGCGTTAATGTCCGCGTTGCGACGGTCCAATTCCTGCTGATACAGGCGCGATTTCAGGGCCTTCATGGCAATATCGCGGTTCTGGTGTTGCGACTTTTCAGAACTGGTCACGACGATCCCTGTCGGAATGTGCGTAATTCGAACCGCCGAGTCCGTGGTGTTCACGTGCTGACCACCCGCGCCCGAAGACCGATATGTGTCGATGCGAATTTCGGACGGGTTCACCTCAATCTCGATATTGTCATCGACCACCGGATAGACCCAGACCGAACTGAACGAAGTGTGCCGCTTGGCTGCCGAGTCAAATGGCGAAATACGCACCAGACGATGCACGCCGCTTTCGGATTTCAGCCAGCCATAGGCGTTGTGACCCGAAATCTTGTAGGCGGCGGATTTGATGCCCGCCTCTTCGCCCGCAGTCTCGGACTGCAGCTCGACAGTGTAGCCCTTCTTCTCAGCCCAGCGGACATACATCCGCGCCAGCATCGAGGCCCAGTCACAGCTTTCGGTGCCACCGGCGCCCGAGTTGATTTCAAGGAAAGTGTCGTTGCCGTCGGCCTCGCCATCCAGCAGCGCCTCAAGCTCTTTCTTGGCGGCCTTCGCCCCCAATTTCTGGATGGCGTCTTCGGCGTCGGTGACGACCTCTTCGTCCTCTTCCATCTCACCAAGTTCGATCAGCTCGATATTGTCGCTCAGATCGGTCTTGATGGATTCGTAGGTCTCAATGGCATCCACCAACATCTGACGCTCGCGCATCAGTTTCTGCGCGTTCTCGGGGTTGTCCCATAGGTTGGGATCCTCGACGCGCGCATTGAATTCCTCAAGACGATGAGGGGCGGTCTCATAGTCCATACGCTG
Organism: Ruegeria sp. YTSA072; assembly: GCF_059610285.1. Taxonomy (NCBI): domain Bacteria; kingdom Pseudomonadati; phylum Pseudomonadota; class Alphaproteobacteria; order Rhodobacterales; family Roseobacteraceae; genus Ruegeria; species Ruegeria sp. YTSA072. The sequence continues at coordinate 50,444 of NZ_JBXWNI010000008.1, forward strand.
CGCCAGCAGCTCCAGTGACTTTTCGATTTCCGCCACGGTGTTCTGGGTTTCGGCGCGCATGGTCTTGTCCCAACTTGCTCAATCAGGCCTGCGTGATAGCAAGAGGCGCGGGCCACCACAAGACAGGCGAGACGGAATGCAAAACGCGTTGAACGAGTTTCTGACCAGATGGGATTTGGAAGACGCACAGCCCGTCGCAAATACCGGGCATGCACAAGTGTGGAAGGTCCGAACTTTGGACAACACGCTTGCCGCCCTCAAGATCTATCGCCGCCCAAACCGTGGCAATGAAACAGTTGGCCCGCACCTGATGCACCTGTGGCGTGACCGGGGTGCTGTGCACATACTGGCCGAGGCCCCCAACGCCGTTTTGACGGAATGGCTTGAAGGACCGTCACTTGGGGATATCGCGCGGTCAGGTCGCCCGGATGAAGCAGTGCGCGGCCTGGCGACGGCAGCGGATCGACTGCACCAAAGGCCGACCATCGACACGACCCGGCTGAAACCGCTTCAGGAAGTCTTCGCGCCAGTTTTCGACTGTCAATTCTCGGACGATTGCCCGACCAGGCTACGGCACGACATGATGCAGGCGATCAGCATTGGCCGTCACCTTCTGGACACGCAGGATATGGTTGTTCCGCGGCACGGGGATCTGCATCATGACAACGTGATCGCAACACTCGCCGGGCCTCGGGTCTTTGACGCCAAGGGGTACATCGGCGACCCGGCATTCGAGCTGGCCAATGCCCTACGCCACCCCAAAGGCATGCCATCGTGGGTTCGCCGACCTGAACAGATTGAATCCGGTCTGGCACTATACGCGACCGCCATGCGGGTTAACGAAAGACGGCTTGCCAAATGGGCAGCCGCAAAATGTGCTCTGTCAATCTTCTGGCGCGCAGATGGCAACGTCACAAATGACGCGGAAGAAGACCTGTTGAACCTGCTCCTGCAGGCAGCGGATCAGTAAAGACCGCCGCCCTGCAGATCGCCCTGGCTGGCGTTGGGGCCAACAGTGATTGTGTTGCCAGTCGACGTGGTAACCTGACGGCCCGAGCTGGCCTCTTCGAACAGAGGCAGGTCGGAGCCCATAGCAAAGCCACCGTCATAGACCCGGTCGATAAAGCCGTCGACGCCATCGCGGAAATATTCAGCCACAACATAGTCACCGGAAGCATCGGCAGGCAGGCGCGCGCCACTGAAGCGGTCGATCTTGATGAAGTGGCCGCCTTCGGGCACATCAAACGGACCGCCCCCGTATTTTTCGACCGCTTTCTCCATGAAGCTTTGGAACACTGGTCCGCACAGCGTGCCCCCATAGGCCCCCCGCCCCATCGGACGCGGGCGGTCATAACCGATATAGCAACCAGCAACGATGTTCGAGGTGAAGCCGATGAACCACGCATCCTTGGATTCATTCGTCGTACCTGTTTTACCTGCAGTCGGCACCGGCAGATTGACGACACTGGACGCGGTCCCGCGATCCACCACACCTTTCATCATCGACGTCAACTGATAGGCGGTGATCGCATCCATGACCTGAGAGCGATTGGTCTCGATAGTGGGCGACTCGTCCGGCTCAAGCCAGGCCGAGTTACAATCCAAGCACTGACGGTCATCATGGCGATAGATCGTCATGCCGAACCGATCCTGAATACGGTCAACCAGAGTGGGCTCGACCCGCTCACCGCCATTTGCGAACATCGCGTACGCGGCGACCATCTTGTACAGCGTGGTTTCTTCCGACCCCAGCGAGTTCGCCAGGAACGCGCCCATACGGTCATAGACGCCAAACCGTTCCGCGTAGCCGGCGACAACCGGCATGGTCACCTCTTGCGCCAGACGAATGGTCATCAGGTTCCGCGATTGTTCGATCCCGGTGCGCAGCGGCGTCGGACCATAGAACTTGTTCGAAGAGTTCTTGGGTCGCCACAGCCCTTGGGGGGTGTTCACCTCAATCGGGGCATCCACAACGATAGTTGCGGGGCTATAACCACTGTCCAGCGCAGCCGCGTAGACGAAAGGCTTAAAGCTGGAACCCGGTTGGCGCTGCGCCTGCGTGGCGCGGTTGAACACCGAATCCTGATACGAGAACCCACCCTGCATCGCCAGAACACGGCCCGAGTTCACGTCCATCGCAACAAAGCCACCCTGCACTTCAGGCACCTGACGTGCAGACCACTGGCCTTCTTCCCCGGCCATAACCAGAATGACGTCGCCACGTTTGAAGTTCGCTGCGAAATCACCTTGCATCCATTTGATATCGGAACGTGGGATGATGCCATCGGCCGGGCCGTCCTCGATCCCCACGGTCAATTGCTGTTCACCCACGTTCATCACAACAGCCGGATACCACTGCGTCGGAAGCACAACGTCCCGGGGGATTTCTATGATGGCCAACGCTTCGCGCCACTGAGTTTCGTCGGTCAGTTTTTCTTCCGCAATAACCTCACCTGTCCCGCGCCATTTCCCGCGCGAGCGGTCGTATTTTTGCAATGCGGTACGCAGGGCCTTGGCAGCCTCAAGCTGCATTTCTTCGTCAACCGAGGCGCGGACAGCAAAGCCGCCGGTAAAGAACTCACCCTCGCCGAAATCGTCGCTCAGCTGGCGGCGTATCTCGTCGGTGAAATAGTCACGCGGCGGCAGCGCGGTGCGGAAGCTTTCGAAATCGCCATTCTGAACCGAGCGGAGGGGCATTTCGACTTCGACCTCATAGGTCGCCTGATCGATATACCCATTCTGGTTCATCTCGCGCAAAACATAGTCCCGACGTGCAAGCAGACGCTCTTTTTGCCGAACCGGATGATAGTCCGACGGCGCCTTCGGCATCGCGGCCAATGTCGCGGCCTCGTGCGGCTCCAGCTCTTGCAGGGTCTTGTTGAAATAGGTCTGTGCGGCGGCGGTCACACCATAAGAGTTTTGACCCAGAAAGATCTCGTTCATGTAAAGTTCGAGGATCTGTTCCTTGTCCAGCGTATCCTCAAGCCGCGTGGCGAGGATGATTTCCTTGATTTTCCGCTCGGCGCGGCGGTCGCCGGACAGCAGGAAATTCTTCATCACCTGCTGTGTAATGGTCGATGCACCGCGAACGGTTTCACCCTTGGACTTCACCGCCTCAACGCCAGCGGCAATGATACCGCGCGGATCGTAACCCTGATGGGTGTAGAAATTCTTGTCCTCTGCCGAGATAAACGCCTGCTTCACCAGATCGGGAATCTCTTCGGACGGTGTGAACAGGCGACGTTCCTGCGCGAACTCGTCGATCAACTGGCCTTCGCCCGAATAGATTCGGCTGATCGTGGGCGGTTTGTACTGCGCCAACGATTCATGGCTGGGCAGGTCGCGCCCATACATCCAGAAGATCGCGCCGACGACCAGCGCGGCCATGAAGATACCCAATGTCACGAGGCTGAAGATCGCCCCGAAAATCGAAAGAATGAAACGGATCACGTTACTGCCTTTTACTCGCGGTGACGCCTATATAGTGATGGCCCGGCGCAGGGTCAAAACACGATGGCCAATAATAGCCGGTTTACGTCGCAGGGTCACTGACCAATCAGGGATCTTTTGATCACGTCGTCCTGTCGCCATTTCTGCAGACCATCGACAATCCCCTGCGCCATTCCAACGCGCCATTCCGGGTTTCTGATATTCTGCAGGTCCCGGGGGCTGGAGAGAAATCCAAGCTCGACCAAAACCGAAGGAATGTCCGCTGCCTTGAGAACCGAGAATGAAGCCGTGCGGATCGGCCTGCTGTTCATCGGGCCGCCCTGTTGTGTCATGCCATCAGCCAGCGCACGGGCCAGCGCATCAGTTCGGGGCTTGGTTTCCTGCCGCGCGATATCCAGCAGAATATCGGCGACCTGGTCATCCGCACCACTCAGATCGATCCCCGAGATCAGGTCACCGCGGTCATGACGTTCCGCCAGCTTGTCACTGGCCACATCAGATGCTTCGTCCGACAAAGTATAAACTGCGGCACCATGCGCCCGCCCTTCAGACAGGATATCTGCATGCAATGAGATAAACACATCGGCACCGGCCCTATGCGCCAGCGCGATGCGCCGTTCGAGTGAGACGAATTGGTCATCAACCCGCGTCATCACCACTTCGAACCCTCCGGTCCGCAATAAATGCTCGCGAAGCTCGCGCGCGAAGGTCAGCATCAGGGTCTTTTCGTCCAATCCGTCCGCCTCGGCCCCCGGGTCAATACCGCCATGGCCGGGGTCAAGCATGACCCGCAACGCGCCTGCCCCGCCCTGGCGCGGCCGGGTCGCTGTCACCGCGGGTTCGGGCAAATCCCAACCTTGTTGACGGGGTGCGCCTGCGCCAGCGGCGAATGAATCGAAATCGGTTCCTTGCAGAAGTAGCGACAGTTGCGCGCCTCCAGCCGTTTGATCAATTTTCATTTCGGCGCGGTCGACGGCCAAAGGCGCGCCAAGCTCCAGAACCATCCGAGACCACCCGGGAACATACGCGCCGAACTGAACACCGCTGATACGATCGGTTTGCAGAAGCGCTTCGCGGTCAAGTCCTGTCCAGTCAACCTCTTGAAAATCAAGTACCATGCGATAGGGATCTTGCAATGTGAATACGCGGTAAGGAACGCCCTGGCTGAGGCCCAGATCGACCCTCACCCCTGCGCGACCTTCGTCCACAATGCGACTGTCATCCGGCAACACGCGCGCAAGCGCGCTGAAGTCATGCGCGACTGCAGCAGTCGACAGCGCCCAAAACAGCGCAATGGCGTAAATGATCCTGCTCATGGCCTCAAGTTTTCCCGAGATCGTTTGTCTGGCACTCTATCGCATCCGGGGCCCGTTGTGAACGGCTCAGGCCTGTTCCGTGATCGCACCGCGATCCGCCATAAAGCGGTGCAGGCGCTGCAGGCCCTCTTCGATGTCCGCCGTCGATCGCGCGTACGAGAACCGCAGCGTTGTATGACCGCGCAGCGGGTCGAAATCCAGCCCCGGCGTGACGGCTACCCACGCCTTTTCTAACACCTCGGCCGCAAAGGCCCGGCTGTCGTCGGTCAGGTCCGAGACGTCGGCGTAGACATAAAACGCCCCATCTGGCGGCGCGATATTGGTGAAACCGGCCTTGGGCAGCCCGTCCAGCATCAATTGGCGGTTGCGGCGATAAACATCCAGATTGGCCTGCAATTCATCGTTGCAGTCCATTGCCGCCAGCGCAGCCACTTGGCTGGCGTGCGGCGCACAGATGAACATGTTCTGAGCGATCCGCTCAACCACCCTCACCTGATCTTCGGGAACCACCATCCAGCCAACGCGCCACCCAGTCATCGAGAAATACTTGGAAAACGAGTTGATCACATAGCAGTCATCAGTCAGCTCCAGCGCGGTGACGGCCTTGGCCTCATATTCCAGCCCATGGTAAATCTCATCGCTGATGAACGAAGCGCCCTGCCCCTGTGCGGCGTCTATCAGCGAACCCATGGCTCTGTGATCCAGCATCGTGCCCGTGGGGTTCGCAGGCGACGCAACCATCAGGCCCTGCAGGTCGAGCCCTGCGAAATCGGATGGCACGGGTTGCAGCCGGTTCTCAGGTGCAGTGGGCAGATCGACAGGGACCAGACCTAACGCTTTCAGAATCTGCCGGTAAGACGGATAGCCCGGCGCGCCGATACCCACGCGGTCGCCGCTATCGAACAGGGCAGTGAATGCCAGCAGAAACCCGCCGGACGACCCTGGTGTAACCACGACGCGGTCGGGGTTGAGATCGACGTTGTACCACTCACCGTACAGGCTTGCGATCCGTTGCCGCAGCGCGGGCAGACCCAAAGCCACGGTATAGCCCAACGGACCTTGATCCATTTCTTTGGCCAAGGCCTGAACGGCCCCCTTGGGCGCGCCCGTCCCCGGCTGGCCGACCTCCATATGGATGATGTGCCGCCCTGCCTCTTCAGCGCGGCGCGCGGCCTCCATCACGTCCATCACGATGAAGGGATCGACCCCGGATCGGGTTGAGTTTCTCATGCCCATCTCCCATGTTGCAGCCATGGCTTTTGAACGCTTATCCAGGCTGGCGTCAATCCCGGCCCTGTTGCTGATTGCAGTGACATGGATGGGCAGTGCGTTTCAGTCCAGCGCTCAAAGCCTGATTCGCGACCCCGATATCGAGCACGGGTTGCGCGAACTGGCCTTTCCCATTCTGCGAGCCGCCGGGCTAAACACCAATCGGGTGAAAATTCTGGTCGTCAATGACAGTACATTCAACGCATTTGTCATTGATTACAACGCGATATACGTAAACTACGGGCTGATCCTGACCGTCGAAAGCCCCGAGATGCTGCAGGCCGTGATCGCGCATGAGGCGGCCCATATCGCCAATGGCCATCTTGCCAGACGGGTTGAAAACATGCGCGCCGCGCAGCGCAAAGCCCAGCTGGGCACGGCGCTGGCCCTGATCGCCGCAGCCGCAGGTGGTGGCGAGGCCGCAGCGGGAATCGCCGCCGGCACATCCGCGTCTGCCCTGCGCAGTTTCCTAGGACACACACGGGCCGAAGAGGCATCAGCCGACCGCAGTTCGGCCAGCTACCTGCGCGCGGCCGGGATCTCGCCCAGCGGGATGGTCGCCCTGCATCAAAAATTCGCTGGTCAAGAGTTGCTGAACACTGCCAACCAAGACCCTTATATGCGATCCCACTCCACCAGCCGCGAACGGCTGCGTGCCGCTGAGGCGTTTGTGGGCGAGTTTAGTGATCACGCGTCACCAAATCCCAACGCCGATTACTGGTTTGCGCGGGTCAAGGGCAAGCTATCGGCCTTCCTGCGTTCGCCGGGCTGGACCTTGCGCCGGTTGAAAGAGGAAAGCGCGCAGGACATCCGCCTGATGCGCGAAGCCGCCGCCCATCATCAGAACCGCGATTTGGCCCGCGCAAGGGCCGCAATCGACGGCGCGCTGGAAATCCGGCCCGATGATCCGTTCTTTTATGAGCTGAAAGGGCAAATTCTGCTGGAAAACAAAAAGTTGCCCGACGCAATTAAAGCTTACGACCAAGCAGTTGTGATGTCCCCGAATGATCCATTGCTTCTGGCGGGATACGGGCGCGCCTTGCTGGCTGATGGGCAGACGGCCGACGCCCTGAAGGTGCTTGAAAAGGCGCGCGCGCGGGACTATCGCAATGCACGACTGATGCAGGATCTTGGAATGGCTTACGCAAAGGTCGGAAGTAACGGCATGGCCTCGGTTGTGACCGCAGAACGCTATGCCCTGCAAGGCCGCCTGGTCGATGCAGGCATTCACGCAAAACGCGCCGTCGGGCAATTGCCCGAAGGTTCACCTGGTTGGCAACGGGCACAGGATGTGCTGATTGCCTCGGAACGAGCGAAGAAAAAGAAAAGGAACCGGAAATGATCCTCAGACATGCTGCACCCGCCCTTCTGGGGCTTTCCCTGATCACCGGCCCTGCGCAGGCCCTGGACCTGAGCACCATGAGCGATGCCGAACGCGAACAGTTCGGTGTGCAGGTGCGCGAGTACCTTCTGGAAAACCCCGAAGTGATCATCGAAGCGATCAACATTCTTGAACAGCGCAACGCTGTGGCCGAAGCTTCTGCTGACAAGGAACTGGTCGCCGCGAATGCGGACGAGCTGTTCAACGACGGCTATAGCTGGGTTGGCGGCAACCCCGATGGCGACATCACGCTGGTCGAATTCATGGACTACCGCTGCGGCTATTGTCGCCGCGCCGTGCCCGAAGTCGCGAGCCTGTTGGCCGAAGATGGCAACATCCGCCTTGTAATCAAGGAATTCCCGATCTTGGGCGACGCCTCGGTCCTGTCTTCGCGTTTTGCGGTCGCAACGAAACATGTGGCCGGCGCTGACGCTTACAAACAGGTCCATGACGCGCTGATGGAATTCGGTGGAGAGCCTTCCGAAGTCTCCCTGCGCCGTATCTCGGATGGCCTGGGCCTGGACAGCGATGCGATCATTGCGGCCATGGACAGCGAGCAGGTTACGGATGAAATCGGTCAGACCCGTGCCTTGGCGCAGCGTATGCAGATTTCGGGAACACCTTCATTTGTTCTGGGCACCGAAATGCTGCGCGGCTTCCTGCCAGCGGATCAGATGAAGCAGATTGCGGACGGTGTGCGCGCAGAACAGGGCTGATCAACAAAGAGCATCTCTCGCTCAGGTGCTCGTCACCCAATAGTCTAACAAGGTTTTCACAATGAAGCGTAGGGAAGTTCTGCTGTCCGGCGGGGCGATTGGGTTAATGAGCGTCACACAGCAACCTTTTGCCCAAGCTGGTTTGGGCTATTTTGTTCCCGCAGAAGAAACGCGGCACCAACGCACTTTTATGCAGTGGCCGGTAAGCCGTAACGTGTATCCAGATACCTACTTGCGTAATCTGGTGCAGCAAACGATCGCCGATATCGCCAATGCGATATCGGCATTTGAACCGGTGACGATGCTGGCTGCTGCCGAACACCATTCGGCAGCACGTGAAAAACTTTCAACGGAAGTTGAATTGTGGGACGTCCCAACCGAAGACCTTTGGTGCCGGGATTCCGGACCGATCTTTGTGATTTCAGACGCCGGCGACAGGGCCATCCGCAAAATCCAGTTCAATGGCTGGGGTAAGAAGCAAGCCCATAAACAGGATGCTCGTGTCGCTGGTCGCGTTGCCGAGCGACTGGGCCTGCCGCTCCTTCCGTCCGGCCTGAACGGTGAAGGTGGAGGTGTTGAGCAAGACGGGCACGGCCTGCTCATTGCGCATGAAAGCTCATGGGTGAATGACAATCGCAACCCTGGCCAGTCCCGTAACGAGATCGAAGCCAAACTTTTGGCCGCCTACGGAGCAAACCGCATGATTTGGTCCGAGGGTGTTTGGGGCGAGGACATCACCGACTACCACATCGACAGTTTGGCGCGCTTTACTGGCCCGGGTCGTGTTCTGGTCAACCTTCCGGACGAACCTGATTTTCAGGACCCCTTCCACCTTGCGGCATTGGACACGCATGACCGATTGGTCGCGGAAGGTTTACAAGTAGAGGTCATTCCGGAACCAGTCAGACGGCGGGTCAAAGATCCAGAGTTCGTGGCATCTTATGCAAACTACTATGTTTGCAATGGCGCGGTCATCATGGCCCAATTCGGTGACAAAGAAACCGACACCATCGCGCGCGATGCCCTGTCCCGACATTACCCGAGGCGCGAAGTTGTGGCACTAAACGTTGATATTCTAGGCGAATTTGGTGGCGGTATTCACTGCGCAACGCAACAAATGCCCGCCGTCTAACAAGACCCAAGGATCAGTGACATCAACTATTCAGCCGCCTCAGCCACGGCGTCCAGTTCCGCCGCCTTCTTCTCGACCTCTTCGACGATGTGATCAATCATCTGGTCGTTGGACATCTTGTGGCTGGCCTTGCCCGCCAGATAAACCATGCCCGATCCGGCCCCGCCGCCGGTGAAACCGACATCGGTCATCAGCGCCTCACCCGGCCCGTTCACTACGCAGCCGATGATCGACAGGCTCATAGGGGTTTTGATGTGTTCCAGCCGCTGTTCCAGCGCCTCGACCGTTTTAATCACGTCGAAGCCCTGCCGCGCGCAGGAGGGGCACGAGATGATGTTCACGCCGCGATGACGCAGGCCCAGAGATTTGAGTATCTCAAAGCCCACCTTGACCTCTTCGACCGGGTCAGCAGACAAGCTGACGCGGATCGTGTCGCCAATACCCATCCACAGCAAATTGCCCAGCCCAATGGCCGATTTGATGGTGCCAGACACCAGTCCGCCGGCCTCGGTGATGCCAAGGTGGATCGGCGCGTCCGTGGCCTCGGCAATACCCTGATAGGCCGCTGCGGACAGGAAAACGTCGCTGGCCTTCACGCTGATCTTGAATTCGTGAAAGTCGTTGTCCTGCAGGATGCGAATATGCTCCAATCCGCTTTCGACCATCGCCTCGGGGCATGGTTCGCCATATTTCTCAAGCAGGTGCTTTTCCAGACTACCGGCGTTCACCCCGATGCGGATCGAGCAATTATGGTCCTGCGCGGCCTTGATAACCTCTTTCACACGCTTTTCATCCCCGATATTGCCCGGGTTGATGCGCAGGCATGCGGCACCCGCTTCGGCAGCTTCGATACCGCGCCGATAGTGAAAGTGGATGTCGGCCACGATAGGAACCGGGCTTTCGCGCACGATCTCTTTTAGTGCTTTCGATGACGCCTCATCAGGGACGGAAATCCGCACGATATCGGCACCCGCCTCTGCTGCGGCCTGAACCTGCGCAATGGTCCCGGCAACGTCCGTTGTGAGGGTGTTTGTCATCGTCTGGACAGCAATGGGTGCGTCGCCCCCGACCGGAACATTCCCAACCATAATCTGGCGAGATTTGCGGCGGTAGATATTGCGCCACGGGCGGACATGATTAAGGGACATGAGGACGGGTCCAAAGCTGCCTGAGTTGCGTCTTTAAATAGTCCGCCTACCCGGCCACCGCAATGGCCAGATCACTCAGCCGGCGCTTCAGGTACTTCCGCCTGAAGTTCGGCCACCAATTGTTTGAGGGCGCTGTTCTGTTCGGCTTCCAGATCGGCGATCTCATAGCGTTCGGCAACCGCGTCCTTGGACAGCAGAACACCTTTGGTCACCGTGCCCGGCGCGCCAACAGGCCCGAAATGTTCACCATTCATCGAGAAATAAACGGAACCCGAAGCCCCTGCGCGCAGTTGCGGTGGTTCTTCGGTCAGCGGAATTTCGAATGTATTGCCCTGCTCGACCGTGCCCAATGTGCCTTCAAACAGAACGCTTCCATCGGCGGCGCGAATACGCATCCACGATGGCGCAACGGCCACGATTTTCAGTGCGGTATCAACTTGTTCAACAACCTGCGGCAATGCGAGGCGTTCAACTGTGTGCACCTCGGCCACTTCGATCCGGGGCGCCTCTGGCGGGCGGAACGTTCCGACAGTGCGAGGGTCCAATGTGGCAATCGGCGCGTCACGTGCCACAAGAACCGGAACATCCAGCGCCTGTGGGCGATAAAGACGATCCAGCGCCTCGGGGGTCGGTGCTGTGGATTCTGCTGCTTCGGCAAGTTCTACCGGAGCGCGGGCTGCATCCAACGGGTCGAGATCGGACAGAACCACCGGGGCCTGTTCAACCGGGCTCACCTGAACCTGTTGGATTTTGTTCAATACCGCCCAACCGCCATAGCCAATGCCACCAATCACCGCCAGCAGGACCAGAGACGACCCAATGGCGCGCGGCTCAATCTGGCTGACCAGAGATTCCCTACCTGGAATGTAAGGTGTATTCGGCGAGATGAACGGATCGCGCCCCATCGGACCCCGCGCGGGCAACCCGCCGGATGGTTTGCGCACAACCGAAGCCTCGGCTGACATACCATGGGCAACTTCGAAGCCGCTCTCGGCGCAGAAGGTGGCAAAAGTATCATCCGGGTTCATGCCCAGATAGCGCGCATAAGAACGCACATACCCGGCGATGAAGCCGGGTGTGTCAAACGCATCAGGATCAGCGTCTTCAATGGCAGCGATGTAGTTGGCCTTGATCCGCAGTTCGCGCTGAACATCCAGAAGAGACTTGCCCATCGTCGCGCGTTCGCCGCGCATCCTGTCGCCAAGCCGCACCTCATAGTCGTCAAAGCCCTTTGGCCGGACGTCCGTGTCTTGTTCGGAATCGCGCTGTGATCTGCGCCCAATCATTCCTGCTGCCCCATTCTGCCTTACGCGTGTTACACGCCAACGGCGAATCGCCTACCTAACGATTCGTGCGTCTCTTTTGTTAGCGTAAGCTTAACACGCGACAAATGCATTGCACACTTTGGCGTGAGGTTATCCTGCAAGTTCGGCGCGATTTAGCGCACAATGTGACCAAAGTTCGTCCATCGCATGGATCAGTCGGTTCATTTCACCCGGTCCGTGGACCGGTGACGGGGTAAAACGCAGGCGTTCCGTACCACGCGGCACGGTCGGGAAGTTGATGGGCTGGACGTAGATTCCATGGTCATCCAACAGCTTATCGCTAAGGATCTTGGTGTGCACCGGATTGCCAACGATCACCGGTACAATGTGGCTGCCGTGATCAATCAGCGGCAGACCCATCCCTTTCAGTCGCAGCTTGAGCACCTTGGCCTGAGTCTGGTGCTGCTCGCGCAATTCCGACGCACCCTTCAGATAGGCGACAGATGCGGCAGCACCTGCGGCAACGGCCGGCGGCAACGATGTCGTGAAGATGAAACCCGGCGCGTAAGAACGCACAGCGTCACACATTTTCTCACTGGCGGCGATATAGCCCCCCATCACGCCATAAGCCTTGGCCAATGTTCCGTTGATGATGTCGATGCGATGCGCCAAGCGATCACGTTCGGTCACGCCTCCACCACAGGGACCGTACATGCCGACCGCGTGCACCTCGTCGATATAGGTCAGCGCGCCAAATTCATCTGCCAGGTCGCAGATCTCTTCGATCGGGCCGAAATCGCCGTCCATCGAATATACCGACTCGAAAGCGATCAGTTTGGGTGTCGCAGGATCGTCGGCCTCAAGCAGCTCGCGCAGATGCGCGACGTCGTTGTGACGGAAGATTCGCTTGTCGCCGCCATTGCGGCGCACGCCTTCAATCATCGAGGCATGGTTCAGCGCGTCAGAATAAATGATCAGGCCCGGGAACAGCTTGGGCAACGTGCTGAGCGTCGCGTCATTGGCGATGTACGCGCTGGTGAACAGCAACGCCGCTTCTTTACCGTGCAAATCCGCCAACTCAGCTTCAAGTTGCTTGTGATAGACAGTGGTGCCCGAAATGTTGCGCGTTCCGCCGGAACCTGCACCGGCAGCATCAACGGCATCATGCATAGCATTCAGAACAACCGGGTTCTGGCCCATACCCAGATAGTCGTTTCCACACCACACCGTGATATTCTGCTGCGAGCCGTCCGGACGCGTCCGTACAGCATGCGGGAAATGACCGTTCTGGCGTTCGATATCAATAAAGGTCCGGTAACGACCTTCGTCATGCAGCCTGGCAATCGCTGAATCGAGCTGAGCAGTATAGTCCACCGGTTTCTCCTTCTGTGCCCGGCATTGACCTGCTGGTTGCCGAACCCGTTACTCCCCCAGATGACCATACATTCTGTCTCTGCGGTTTGCTTCCCCTTGAATGCCTTGAGTAGCGGCATTGTCGGAGTCGCGACATTGATTTGCATCAATTATCCCTGATCTTGCCACGGGACAAGTAAAGTTACGGCCATCAGACGCGAGGAAACGACGCAGGCGTTCCAAAGTCACATGTCCCGTTTCCGATAGTATACCCCAAATCCCGTCGATACGCACTGGACGGCACCGCCGGTGCTGATAGGTTCCGCACCAGTTCACGCCATTCAGGAGAGGCTCATGTCACTAGACGCTGTTCTGAGCAGGATCGACACCGATCTGTCCACGTCCATCGACCGTTTGATGGAATTTCTGCGCATCCCATCGATTTCGACCGACCCAGCCTACAAAGAGCAGGTTGATCAGGCCGCCGACTGGCTGGTCACAGACCTGCAAAGCATCGGCATTACGGCCGAAAAGCGCGAAACGCCGGGCCACCCGATGGTCGTTGGCCATGTGGGCGAGGGCAGCGACGGCCCGCATGTTTTGTTTTATGGCCACTACGACGTGCAACCTGTTGATCCACTGGAGCTTTGGAACCGTGACCCGTTCGACCCAGCGCTGGAAGATACTGACAACGGTCAGGTCATCCGCGGCCGCGGCTCGTCGGATGACAAAGGCCAGTTGATGACCTTTGTTGAGGCCTGCCGCGCATGGAAGGCGATCCACGGCACCCTACCCTGCCGCATCACGTTCTTCTTCGAAGGCGAAGAAGAATCCGGCTCACCCTCGTTGGTGCCGTTCCTCGAAGCCAACAAAGACGAATTGAAAGCCGATCTTGCGCTGGTTTGCGACACCTCGATGGTCTCGCGTGGCGTGCCCTCCATCGCCTCGCAATTGCGCGGCATGCTCAAGGATGAGTTCACTATCATCGGCCCACGCATCGATCTGCATTCCGGCCACTATGGCGGCCCGGGCTTGAATCCGCTGCGTGAGATGTCGAAGATCGTCGCCTCGTTCTACGATGACGAAACCGGTCGCGTGGCCGTTGACGGATTTTACGAAGGTGTACACGAAGTGCCCGCCGAGCAGCTGCGCCAATGGGAAAACTGCGGTTTTGATGAGGCGGAATACCTGAACTCGGTTGGCTATTCGCAACCCCATGGTGAAAAGGGCTATTCCACATTGGAACAGCAGTGGGCGCGTCCAACACTGGAAGTGAACGGTTTGTGGGGTGGCTACAATGGCGCGGGATCAAAAACCGTGATCCCGTCCGAAGCACATTGCAAGATCACCTGCCGGCTGGTCGGCGACATGGACCCCGATGCCCTGCGCGACAAGGTCCGTAAACATGTCGAAGATTGCCTGTCGCCCGACGCGAAAGTTGTCTGGGACAACGACCTTGAAGGTTCGCCCGCGTCGGTCATGAACCTCGACCGCCCGGAATTCGAAGCCGCGCGCGGCGCGCTGTCGGATGAATGGGACCGCGAGGCTGTCTTTACCGGCATGGGCGGCTCGATCCCGGTGGTTGGCTATTTCGATTCGGTTCTTGGATTGGACTCGATGCTCGTCGGCTATGCCAATGACGATGACGCCATCCACTCACCGAACGAAAAATATGACGTGAAAAGTTTCCACAAGGGTATTCGCTCGTGGGCGCGCATTCTGGATGCATTGAATAAATAAAATACTTGCGAGGCTCTGCCTCGCGCTCCGGGAAATTAAAAAGCCAGATGAAGGAAGGATCCTTACTTCATCTGGCTAAAATATTCTCAGGGGAGACGCCCGGCCCGGGCGGCGGGGACAGAGCCCCCATCCTTACATGTGAATCACACGCCCGTAGGCATCCAACACGCTTTCGTGCATCATTTCCGACAGAGTCGGGTGTGGGAAGACAGTGTTCATCAGGTCCTCCTCGGTGGTCTCCAATTGCCGTCCCACGACGTAACCCTGAATCAACTCGGTAACTTCCGCACCGATCATGTGTGCGCCCAGTAGTTCACCTGTCTTGGCGTCGAAAATCGTTTTGATTAGGCCTTCGGGCTCACCTAACGCAATGGCTTTGCCGTTGCCGATGAACGGAAACTTGCCAACCTTGATGTCATAGCCAAGCTCTTTCGCCTTGGCTTCGGTGTACCCCACCGATGCGACCTGAGGCTGACAGTAGGTGCAGCCGGCGATGCTTTCGGGTTTCACTGGATGAGCGTGTTTACCGGCAATCAATTCTGCAACCATGACACCTTCATGGCTGGCTTTGTGCGCCAGCCAGGGCGCGCCTGCGATATCACCGATGGCATAAAGGCCATCAACACCTGTGCGGCAGAATTCATCCGTGACGACATGGGTGCGGTCAATCTTGACGCCCAAGGCCTCGAGACCAAGGTTTTCAACGTTCCCAACAATCCCCACGGCCGAGATCACGGTGTCGAAGTCGTGCTTTTCGACCTTGCCCTTAACCTCAATATGCGCGGTGACCTTACCCTTGGCGCGGTCCAGTTGCTTGACCATCGCCTTTTCCATGATGGTCATGCCTTGTTTCGTAAAGGCCTTCTTAGCCAACGCGCTGATTTCTGCGTCCTCGACCGGCAGGACCCGGTCCATAACCTCGACCACGGTCGTGTCTGCGCCCAAGGTATTATAGAAGCTGGCGAATTCGATCCCAATTGCGCCGGACCCGATCACCAACAATTTTTTTGGCATCCGCGGCGGCTGGAGCGCGTGCTTGTAGGTCCAGACCAGATCGCCATCCGCTTCCAATCCGGGCAGTTCCCGCGCCCTCGCACCGGTGGCCAGAACGATGTTCTTGGCGGTCAGTTCCTCGGTACCCCTGTCGGTTTTGACGGTGACCTTGCCTTTAGCAGGGATCGTGGCCGCGCCCATGAAAACGGTCACTTTGTTCTTTTTCAACAGATGGCCAATGCCACCCGACAGCTGCGCCGCAACGCCGCGCGAACGCTTGACGACCGCATCCAGATCAAAACCGATCTTGTCAGCGCTCAGGCCGAAATCCTTGGCCCGCTCCATCAGATGGAACACTTCGGAGGTTCGCAGCAGCGCCTTGGTCGGGATACAGCCCCAGTTCAGGCAGATACCGCCTAAATGTTCGCGTTCGACCACGGCGGTTTTCAGGCCCAGTTGCGCGGCACGGATAGCGGCCACATAGCCACCGGGACCGGCGCCAATTACGATCAGATCAAAAGATTGTGCTGCCATGTTTCCCTCTCGGCGCAGGTCGATTCAGAAATTAGTTTACCATTAAACTAATTTTAAGAACGCATCAACATATTGCTCCCGCGACAAAACGGACGCAGGGTAAACCGGCGCGGAATGCGCAATTTTCAGCCTATACCGCGCGTGATCCTATGGCTAGAAGATACGCACCGGGACTGTCCGGACTTTGTGAAACCCAAGTCATTCGAAAGGCTTACCATGGCCAAAACGCTTAAAGATCTGTTGCTCGCCGTGCTGAATGCAACGCTTATCCTGATTGCACTATGCCTGTTTCTGGGGTGGAAGCTGGCTTCTACAGTCGACGACATTACCGTCAAGTTTGCCAAGAAGGTCCAGATCGTAGCGCCCCTGAAGGAAGACGTTCAAGGGATACGCGGTGAACTGACGGCATTGCGCAGCGACCTGTCATCCCTTCAACTTAGCGGAACAGCAGCCGATAGTGCCACCGCCCGAAAATTGTCTGAAGCTTTGGAAAAGCTGAATGATTTAGAGAATAACCTGCAAGCTGCGCAGGCGAGAATAGCCGAGTTGACCGACGCCCCGGACCAGTTAATTAACACTGCAATTGAAAATTCGGCCGACATTGTCGCCGACCGGATCATTGCAATCCGAGGCTGCGAGCCGGCGTCCTAGCCGGCTGTCTGCAGCTCGCGCACGGTCGCGCCGTATCCGCCCATGTCGACATAGGCGGCCTCGTGCTCGGTCATTGGGCGCGAGAGAGCGTCGTTGCGGTATGGGAACCGACCGAACTTGCGGATCACTTCGCGATGCGCCCTTGCGTGCAACAGGTTGCCGTCGTCGCCATCGGTCATGTTTTGACACATCAGGCGCACACAGCGTTCCTGGTCACACAGGTTTTCCGAATGCATCAATGGAAGATAAAAGAACTGGCGGGCCGGTTCGTCGATCTTCATATCCCACCCTTTGTCCACCGCACATTTCGCTGCTGACAACGCCGCGCGGTCTGAGGCGAAGGCCTCAGCGCTTCCTCGGAACATGTTGCGTGGAAACTGATCCATCAGGATGATGTATGCCAATGCACCGCTGGGATAGGTCAGCCAGAGAGAGAACTTGCCTTCACTCGCAGCCTCCCATGTGGCCAGGAACCTTTCGCGGATTTCTGCATCCAATGCGTCATCCTGCAGATACCAACCCTTGGGACCAACCTCATCCAACCAAAAACTCAATACATCTTCAGGACTTGCCATGCCCTTAACTCCGTCGTGTTTCCCCCCCAAGGGACTTAAATTCATTTAAGTGTGTTTTACAGAATTGTAACAGTAAATTATTGCAACACTTGCGACATAAATTCGTGTTCTAGGCAACATCTTGCGTTTCCTGCTCGGCTTCTGCGGCCTCAATGGCCACCTCCTGCGCCAATTCCATCACAACCGGAGACGCCGTTGGATAGAGCGGCGACATGGTGCCCGTTTCGTCGACCGGGATCGCCGCGCGCTGGGTCATACGGTAGAGCGCGTATCCCGCCATAACGACCAGCAGGATTGCGATGAAAAGGAAAAAGCCCGGAGGACCAAAGACCGCATCCCCCATGAGCCAACCGGTGATCAACGGGCCCGCAATGGCCCCCATGCCGTTGATGAACAAAAGCCCCCCTGACGCTGCGGCCATGTCTTCGTGTTCCAGAAAGTCATTCGCGTGCGCAATCAGCAATGAGTAAAGCGGGTTCGACATACCGCCGATCACAAAGGCCGCGCCCAGCAGGATTGGAAATGTCACACCGAAAACCAAGCCCACAACTGCCGCGCAGCTGCCGACCCCTGCAACAAGCATGATCAGGAAACGGCGATCCATGCGGTCGGACATCCATCCCAATGGATACTGCAAGACCAGAGCACCGATATAGAATGCGGCAATAAAAGTCGAAATCTCGACCAGCGTCAGACCCGCGCGGGCACCGTATACCGACGCCATCCCAAACTGTGCAGAGAACACGCCACCCAGAAGAAACATGCCAACACAGCCCAAGGGCGAATATCCGAACAATTCGCGCAAAGTCATCGGTTTGGTTGTGTCAAATGCAGGTGTCGGTGAGATCGACAAGAGAATTGGCGCAAAAGAGACCGAAACCAGAATGGAGGCGATTACAAAGGTATCGAACCCGGCCGGATCGCCCAAAAGAACCAAACCTTGTGCGCTGATGATGCCTGTCATCTGGAAGATCATGTAAAGAGACAGCGCCTGCCCACGGTTCTCGTTGCTGGCTGCATTGTTGAGCCAGCTTTCCGCAGTGACGTACACTCCGGAGAAACAGAACCCGATCACGACACGGCCCAGAATCCAGATAACCGGGTCGGTCATCAACGGATACATGATCATCACGGCAGAAATGAACGATGCCAGCGCGGCGAAGACCCGCACATGACCAACCCGTCTGATCATTTCAGGCGCAAGGCGTGATCCACCCAGGAAACCGACGAAATAGGCCGACATCACAAATGACATCTGAAGAGTCGAAAACCCCTCGATCTCGCCCCGGACACCCAGGATTGTCCCCTGAAGGCCGTTTCCGACCATCAACAGGCCCATACCAAGCAATAGCGCCCATGCGCTGGAAAGGACCTGAATCATTGGGGCCTCCGAAAAATTCCGACCTAGACTGTGACACCGTTTTGCAATCAAAAACGGCTTTGGTCATGCTTGTCTACGACATTGAAAAGATTCGATCCCGACAACACGTCCCTTACGGGATCAAAAGCGACGCATCCCCGTAAGAGAAGAACCGGTATTTCTGTTCAATCGCATGCGCGTACGCCTTCCGCATTCGCTCCTGCCCCATCAGGGCCGACACCAGCATCAACAAGGTGGATTTCGGCAGGTGGAAATTGGTCATCAACGCGTCGGTCACATGAAATTCGAAACCGGGGTAAATAAAGATATCCGTTTCACCTTCCCATGGTTCGATCTGGCCCGACCGGCTGGCGCTTTCGATTAGACGCAGGGCGGTGGTACCCACCGGGATGACCCTGCCCCCTGCGGCTTTGGTCTCGCGGATCTCTTGCGCGGCGGCGGTGCTGACACTGCCCCACTCAGCGTGCATCTTATGGGTCGTCACGTCCTCAACCTTGACCGGCAGAAACGTTCCCGCGCCCACATGCAGCGTGACATGAGTGACTGCGACACCGCGCGCGCCCAGCGCCTGCATCAACGCCTCATCAAAGTGCAGCGACGCCGTCGGGGCGGCAACTGCACCGGAATTGCGGGCCCAGATTGTCTGATAGTCCGTCTTGTCCTGCTCATCCGCAGGCCGCTTGGCGGCGATGTAGGGCGGCAGAGGCATTGCACCGGCCTGTTCCAACGCAGCATCAAAATCGTCGCCCGACAGATTGAACCGCAGATAGCCTTGCCCGTCCTCAACCCGCTCCAGCGTGGCGCTCAGATGATCCGAGAACTGAATGTCTTCGCCCAGCTTCACTTTCTTCAGCGGTTTGATCAGGGCCGCCCATGTGCCATCAGCCTGCGGGTCCAGCAAAGTCGCCTCGATTGCAGCAGACACCGGTCCTTGCGCACTGTCGCGATGGCGCCGTCCGTTCAGACGTGCGGGGATGACGCGCGTGTCGTTTAGCACCAATCTGTCACCCGGCTGCAACCAGTCGGGTAGATCAAAAACATGCGCATCCGAGATCGCGTCACCTTCGGCCACCAGCAGGCGCGCGGATGAGCGCGGGCTGGCGGGACGTGTGGCAATCCGGTCTTCGGGCAGATGGAAGTCAAAATCGCTGAGTTTCATAGCCGCGCCATACAATTCCGCATCGGAATCAGCAACAGCCCATCCGGGTCAATTGTCCCGTGGTGGAGAGCCAAAGGTCTTTTTGGGCTCATCCGGCTTTCTCGGCAGCGCGTTGGGGCCATCTGATACAGTCGGGGCCGGTGCGCGCAGTAAATTTCGTAGGAACAATGGTGCAAGGCCAGACAGCGGATTTACGGAAACCTTTGGCTTCGTAAGCGGCCCGGTCAGGCTGTAGTTGAACCCGATGACCCCCTCGCCTTTTTTTGTGAAAACACTTCCGATCGCGTTCACCAGATAGATCGGAGAGATCGCGCCACGCAGGTTTAGCATGCCCGCAACCGTGTCGATCGTGCCGTCAAAGGACAAGCCGATGGACGGGCCAACGGCGCTTCCACTGAGGACTTTGATTTCGGTCGGGGTGATCCGCATGCGGCTATCGATAGTCGAGAAAAATATCCCCTGCCCGGTCATCTCGTCCAAAAGTCCAACAAGACTGATCGCGTCTAACAGCGCGGCCATTGCGGGTGCGTCGGTAATGCGTGTGTTTAATATCTTGAGGATCACATCATAATTCCCCGGCGCGCTGACCGGTTCCAGTTGCAGATCCAAACTGCCGCCACGCGCCTGAGTGATCACACCAGCTGACCGTAGGACGGCCCCTGCGTCCTTCGACTTTATGTTCACGGCGCTACCGCTGTCGCGCGGGCTCACCTGACCGCTGACCGCCGTGCCGCCGTTTACATTTGCCGTAAAGGTGCCGTTCACCCCGCCTGTGGTTTGAAACGCGCCCCGGAACCCGGTCAGTGCAATGTCTTCGGTCACCTGCAGGCGGTCCAACAGAACATCGATCCTTGGACCGGGGCCTGACCCTCCTCCGCCACCGCCCTCGCCGAAGGTTGCGCGACCCAGATTCATGACACCGCCCTGAACGACGATATTGGGGACAGGTCCGCCGGTGTTGATCAGTTCGGCCGGCACCGCCAGCCAGTTGCCCAGATCAAACGAACTGAACCGTATCCGGTCAAAGGCACCCCCGTCCCGGAAGAAGATCGAGGCTTTAGTGCGCAGCCCCGCGACATCAAGCGTCAGATCATCCACGCCGGCCTTGTCACCTAACGTGGCGTCCAGTGTCATTTTACCAGTCGCAGCTGTCCCTTTGCGCCAGCCAAGTTCGGGAATCGCCATTCCGACCCCGGCGAGGTCCGAGGTCGCAGAGAGTGTGACCGGTTCATCCGCGCCGATTCCAACGGTGATATCCGCTGTGCCTTTCCCAGTCAGCATGCCCGGCGGCAGCGGCACCTTCAGCTCGTTCATCAGCAACGGCGACAGTTCGATCTGGCCCGTCAGTTCGCTGCGTTGAGGCCCCTCTCCGCCAATGGGCTGACGCCACGCGACCTGCATCGGCACTTGGCCGAACAAGCCATAGCCGTCGATCTCTACCTCGGTCTGATTGCCGGACAGGTTCAAAAGGTCAGCGCTGACGGAATAGTCAGGTACAAGTTTGTCGCTTTGCACATTGTCGATTTCACCGGTGTAGTGGAATTCGGTGTCGTGAAACTTCAGCCCCTTTTTCAGCGGCAATGACAAAGTGCCCGACAAGCTTACGTCACCAGCCGCCAAATCAACCGGCAAGTTGGCTTTAGACATCAGGCTTAGTGGTGGTCGGTCCAGCAGCGACAGGGCAGCCTCGACGCTGCCGCTCGCCTCGATCCGTGCAATCGCCGGTGTTCCGCCCTTGGCAGTTGTATCCGGGATGATGAACGAGGTTCCCGAGGCATCCACCGCGCCACCCTGATCGGCGATGACAACCCCTTTTTCAGCCGTGACGGTAAAGCGATCTTTCAGCAGGCTAAGCCGGCCCCGCCCGTCCTGGATCAGCGGCAAGGTCTTGGCAAACCTGATCTTGGCCTCATCGAACCCAAGGCCCAGATAGAGGTCCGGCTTACTGCCCGGATGCAAGCGTAGTGAAAACTCCACATCCGAAAACTGACCTTCGAACAGGTTTTCCGACACCCATTTCCGCGGGTTCGGCGCCAATCTTTCGGGCCAGTATCGCAACAGGTTCTCGGACCCCATCTTGTCCAGTTGCGCATCAAACGCGGCATCCCAGCCGTCGGGCTGGCCGATCAACCTGCCCGTTGCGTGCAATTCGTGCAGCGCATCGGTGATGGTTAACTGCCCCAGCTGCAGCTCGAACGGAGCCAGTTTGAGTTGAAAATCCATGTCCGCCCGCGCCGTTTCCAGCGATTCCGGGAACAGACCACCGGGGTAGATATCGATACTGTTCAGGGTCAGCTGTGACGTCAGGCTTTCAAGAACACCGTTTTCTACCCCGTTCAAATAGGCTTTGCCTTCGGCCTGCACGGCCCCCACATCGGACACGACCGAGGCCTCGTTGAATTCCAGAACATGACGCGCAGGGTCATAGGTGAAATAGGCGCGCGCGGATTCGAACCCGATCGGGCGCGTCTCAGGTCTGGGCTGCAGGACACCCTCGCCCAGATTCAACGTCGCGAAAAGCGGACCCAGCGCGGCCTGCCCATCTACACTGCCCCGTAACGCGCCGGAAATCGGAGCGTTGAGCACCTGCAACCACGCCAGAGCAACGCTTTGGGTGGCAATGTCTTCCGAGGGAAGATCGGTGATCGAAACCCCAAAACTCGCCTGAGGTGTACCAAGCACACTGGTATAGTTCGCCTCGATCGTGCTGGCGTAGTCGCGCCCGGTAAGAACCGAAAACCCGGTCGCCAGCCGCATTTCATCCCCGTCCCGGATGATCGAGATATGCCCGCCGTCAAACACCCAGGCCCGCCCTAACCGCAGATCCTGATAGTCCAACGTCAGCGATTCCAGATCGACCGCCCGCAATCCTGACAGAAACGGGGACAGGAACACATCATCCGATTCCTCGATAAGCTGTGCCAGCGTCGGGGCCTTTTGCACCGGGGCACTGCCTGACCCAACTGTCAGCGACAGCGCACCGTCCTCACCACGGGTCAAAGCAATCTGCGCGCCCAGCATAGTGATCCGTCGTGGTCTGATCTTACCGCGCAGCAATTCACGCATCGATAGGCGTGTCCGCAAATCCGAAATCTGAGCGATCTGACGCCCTGCCGCATCGCTGATGGTCATATCCGTCAATCGGATACGCGGGCGCCACTTATCATTGACGATAAAGCTGGCGTCCCCAAAGGTGAATTTCAGACCGCCAAGGCTGCGTTCCAGACGCGCTTCTACTTTCTGTGTGACCCAATCCGGCGCGTGCAGCTGTTTTCCGATCAGAAAGAACCAGCCCGCTCCGACCAGCAGGCACATTAAAAACAGGGTTCCAATGCTCCAGCGCGCGGCGATACGACGGCGTGACCGGCGGCGGACAGGCGTCTCGGGCCGGTCGCCACTTGCGTCTTCGTGCTGAGCCAATTTTTTATCCAAGTCTTTCAACCCGCTCGCGTCGCCCTATTATGCCGGGCAGCACTTAAAATCCTTTAGCGGAGTTTCCAATGCCCGACGTGACAGACATCGCCCCTGATTTCACATTACCCCGCGACGGCGGCGGCGAAGTGACCCTTTCGGACCTGCGCGGCGGTGCCGTCGTTCTGTTTTTCTATCCCCGCGATGATACGCCGGGCTGCACCAAGGAATCCATCGGTTTCTCGGAACAACTTCAGACCTTTGGTGATGCGGGTGCTCAAGTTTTCGGCATCTCTCGGGACAGCGTCGCCAAGCACGACAAATTTGTCGCCAAGCACAGCCTGACGACCCCGCTGTTGTCGGACGAAGGGTCTTCGGTCTGCGAGAACTATGGCGTCTGGGTTGAAAAGAACATGTACGGCAAGAAATCCATGGGAATTCAGCGCACGACCTTTCTGATCGACGGCGAAGGCAAGATCGCCAGGGTCTGGCGCAAAGTCAAAGTCCCTGGCCATGTGGACGAGGTGCTTGAGGCTGCGCGCGCCCTGTAACCCTCTCGACCATGGCTGCCATCCGGTTTAAGAGCCGTCCACCTCAATCAGCGGAGACAACGCGGTGTCCAAAACACTGACTCAGATGGCGACCGAAGTCCTGACAACAGCGGATGGTCGTGAAAAGACCACTTTGTCCAAGCGCCATGCCGCAGCCTGGTTCGCTTCGCGCAAGGGCGACGCGCCTGAGATTGAGGTGGGAACCGCAACTCCGCCGCTGAACCCGGCCCGCCCGGAAAAGCCCGAGCTGCTGTCGCCGCGTGAGGTTCCAAAGCGCAAGCCCGGGACCGAGGCTGGGCGTATTGCCCTGCTTCACGCAGTTGCGCATATCGAGCTGAACGCCGTTGACCTGCATTGGGATATCATCGCGCGATTTGGCCACGTGCCGATGCCGATCGGGTTTTATGATGACTGGGTCAAATGTGCCGAAGAAGAATCGCGGCATTTTGAGATGGTCTGTGACTGTCTGGAAAGCATGGGCAGCCACTATGGCGCCCTACCCGCGCATGCTGGAATGTGGCGCGCGGCCGAAGACACCGCCGAAGACCTGATGGGACGGCTGGCGGTTGTCCCCATGGTGCTTGAGGCGCGCGGGTTGGACGTGACACCCGGCATGATCAACATATTCCGCAAGGCAAAGGCCGAACAGGCAATCGCCGCGCTCGAGGTCATCTATGCCGAAGAAGTGGGCCATGTGGCTTATGGATCAAAATGGTTCCATTTCCTTTGTGGGCGTGAAAACGCGGATCCCAAGGATGTGTTTCACCAATTGGTACGCCAGTATTTCCATGGGGTCCTGAAGCCCCCGTTTAACGAAGAAAAACGGGCCGAGGCTGGCCTGCCGCCGGATTTCTACTGGCCTCTGACGGAAGACTTGCCATTGCCGGGACCGACGCAATAACGGGCTTAAGTTGAAGGTATCGGCAATTTCTCGCCTAGAATCGGCGGCAAAGACCAGTAACGCAGGGTCGGTAAGTTAACAAACTTGCCCAAAACAAAATGCCGCTTTATGCACTTCGCCCAAGGGACGGCTATCACTCACGACCGCTCCCGATCATGGGGATGGAGAGGTAAGACGCGTGAGAACACGTCTGGCAATCAAATTACATTCATTGTTCGAGCGGCATTTTCCCGAACGCCGTGTCTTTCTGAAATCAGACAATGATACACGATTCATTCGGCTAAGCTCGGAAACGCAAGTTGTCGCCGTCGCTGGCGTTGCACTGTTCGTGGGTTGGACAGCCGTTGCGACCGCGATCCTTCTGATGGACAGCATCGGGTCGGGCAACTTTCGGGAACAGGCAAAACGCGATCAGGCGACCTATCAGGAACGTCTGAATATCATGTCCTCAGAACGGGACATGCGCGCGCAAGAGGCTCTGGCAGCTCAGGACCGGTTCAACGCAGCGCTTGAGCAGATTTCGGCCATGCAGTCAGAATTGTTGGCATCAGAAAACCGCCGCCGCGAGCTTGAGACCGGGATCGAAGTTATCCAGACTACACTGCGCGCCACTATGAAACAGCGCGAAGAAGCGCGGACAGAGCTGGTCAAGCTTGAGCAGGAAGCGGGCGAAGGCGACATGTACATGGCCGCCGTTGCCAACCCCGAGCAGATGAACTTTATGACCGAGGCGCTGTCCCGCACCGCTGAGGAACGCGACCAGATTGCCGCCAATGCGAAGGACGCGCTGGAACAGCGTGACGATCTTGAGTTGGAAATCCGGCTGATGCAGGAACGCAGCGACGAGATCTTCCGCCAGTTGGAAGAGGCGATGGTGATCTCGGTCGAACCACTGGACAAGATGTTCCGTCAGGCCGGCATGCCCACCGACCGCATCATCGAAGAAGTTCGCCGTGGCTATAGCGGCATGGGCGGCCCCCTAACCCCTATTTCTTTTAGCACGCGCGGTGAGGAACTGACCCCCGACGAGATCCGCGCAAATACTCTGTTGCAACAGATGGATCAGTTGAACCTGTATCGAATTGCAGCAGAGAAAGCGCCGTTTGCAAGCCCCGTCAATTCCGTCGTGCGATTCACGAGCGGTTACGGGACGCGCCGCGACCCCAAGACAGGTGGTCGCCGCATGCATAACGGCGCCGATTTCGCCGGTGCCCATGGCACCGACATTTTTGCCACCGCCGACGGTGTGGTCACCCATGCCGGCTGGCAGTCCGGGTTTGGACGGCTGGTAAAAATCAAGCACGCGTTCGGAATTGAGACACTTTATGCCCATAACACGAAGATACGCGTGAAGGTTGGTCAAAGGGTCTCGCGCGGGGATCATATTGCTGATATGGGTAGCACCGGACGGTCGACCGGCACGCACCTGCACTATGAAGTTCGCGTGAATGGAAAACCTGTTAACCCAATGACTTACATCAAGGCTGCGAGAAATGTTTTCTAAGAGCAAAATCAACGAGCCCTCGTCCACTGCACCCGAGGCGGCAAAACCCGCTGCACCGGCGACACCGGCGGCCCCTGCACCGGCAGAAAACAAGGCCAGCACTGCGCCCAAGCCCAAGCCACCGGCATCGGTTCTGTCTTCGGACCTGCACATCACGGGCAACCTGAAGACCTCGGGCGATATCCAGGTCGAAGGCACTGTCGAAGGCGACATCCGTGCGCATCTGCTGACAATCGGTGAGACCGCCACCATCAAAGGCGAAGTCACTGCCGATGATGTCGTGATAAACGGCCGCATCGTGGGCCGTGTCCGTGGCTTGAAAGTTCGCCTGACCTCGTCCGCACGTGTCGAAGGCGACATCATCCACAAGACCATCGCGATCGAAAGCGGTGCGCATTTCGAAGGATCGGTTCAGCGTCAGGACGACCCCCTGAACCCGGGCCGCAGCGGCAAGGCGGGTGCCAACCCGGCGGCCGAGGTCAAGCAGTAACGCGGACCACTGTCCAAAGTTTCAAACGCCGCGGGGAAACCTGCGGCGTTTTTCATTTGACGGGGACGATTGAGTTTTCCGGTTCCAACCGCCCGGCGCGTCCTTATAGTGACCTTTATGTTGTTCTTTTTCACCGCCTTGGCGCTTATCGCCGGTTTCGTACTGTATCGCTACTGGTCCAAGTCCCGGGCGCGCCAACAGCTTTTGTCCACGCCCCTGACAGACCACCAACGCATCCTCATCGAACAGCAAGTGCCTCTGATCCGCCGCCTGCCCCTTGACCTGCGTGTCAAACTGGATGGCAAAGTGAATCTGTTTCTGGATCAGGTTCGTTTCTTTGGTTGCGACGGGCTGGACGTAACCGAGGAGATGGAACTGGCCATCGCCGCGCAGGCCTGTCTGCTTATTGTAAACAGCGATCTTTGGTATGAAAACCTGACAACGATCCTGATCTACCCGAACGCTTTTAAGTCTCGGCAGCGCCGACAGGAAGGATACGTCGTCAGCGAGAAAGAAATCGTGCGCACCGGTGAAAGCTGGGACCGGGGACCGGTTATTCTCTCCTGGACCCACAGCAGACTTGGCGCGCTGAATGACCATGACGGGCAGAACGTCGTACTGCATGAGTTCGCCCACCAGATAGACGATCTGTCCGGTGGCACCAACGGTGTTCCGATCCTGAGCGACGGGCAAAGCTTTGCTGAATGGGAGCGTGTCTTTCTGACCGCTTACGACACTCTAGTCCGTGCCGTCGAAAGCGGGCGGCGCACGGTAATCGACGCCTATGGTGCAACCGGCCATGAAGAGTTCTTTGCCGTTTCCGTCGAGGTATTCTTTGAAAAACCCGGCGACCTCAAATCCGAAGCACCGGAAGTCTATGACCAACTTGCCAAACTGTTCCGACTGGACCCGGTTACCTGGGGTTAGGCGCGCTTAGGCTCCCACCGCCTCACTCCTGACCACTGCCAGTGAAATTTCCCCTTATCCAAACATTTCACAAAACATCATTTTCGAATTAGTCTTAAATTAGTGTTTTCAGGAGGATTTTTCATGTCATCAAAACTCATGGCCGAGTTCTTCGGTACGTTCTGGTTGGTTCTGGGCGGTTGCGGCAGCGCCGTTCTGGCCGCCGGGGTCGCCGATGTGGGCATCGGTTGGCTGGGCGTTTCCTTTGCCTTCGGCCTCACCGTTCTGACGATGGCCTATGCCGTCGGGCATATCTCGGGCGGCCATTTCAATCCTGCAGTCAGCCTTGGGCTGATGATCGGGGGACGGTTTCCGGCGAAGGACCTTATCCCTTATTGGATCGCTCAGGTCATCGGCGCAATTGCTGCGGCTGCTGTCTTGTATCTAATCGTCAGCGGCGCGCCCGGCTTTGACGGCGTGGGTGGGTTTGCCTCGAACGGCTATGGTGAGGCATCACCCGAGGGCTATTCAATGATGTCCGCTCTGGTGATCGAGATCGTCATGACTGCGTTCTTCATCATCATCATCCTGGGGGCCACTTCCAGCGGCGCTCCTGCCGGGTTCGGCCCCATCGCCATCGGGCTTGGTTTGACATTGATCCACCTGATCTCGATCCCGGTGACCAACACATCGGTCAACCCGGCCCGGTCCACAGGGGTTGCTTTGTTCGCGGACGCGCCTGCCCTTGGGCAGCTCTGGCTGTTCTGGGTTGCACCCCTGATCGGTGGCGCAATCGGCGCATTGATCTGGAAGGCGATGACAACAGACGACTAAAGGCCAAGCGGGGGATTATTTCCCCCGCTTTCCTCTTCCTAAGCTATCATCCCTGACGAGACGACGCGAAACCAGGGAGGTAGACATGCTTCGAACACTGATGGTCACTTCGATGACGTTGACCGCGACAGCGGGACTGGCACAGGATGCTTGGCTGACAATCCCCGAAACGCCTGCCATGCCCGAGGCCGCGTCCAGTGGTACCGCCAGCGTGAATGGCATAGATATGTATTACGCCACCTATGGATCGGCAGAGGGCACGCCCGTGCTGCTAATCCATGGCGGTCTGGCGCATGGCGAAATCTGGGCAGCGCAAGTGGCTGATCTGGCCAGTGACCACAGCGTGATTGTGGCGGATACGCGGGGGCACGGCCGTTCAACCAATGACGGCAGCACCTACAGCTACGAACTGTTGGCGCAGGACTATCTGGCGCTGCTGGATCATCTGAATGTTGAGCAAGGAAATCTGGTCGGATGGTCTGACGGTGCCAACATTGGCTACACGATCTCGACCACGGCGCCGGATCGTCTTGCCAGCCATTTCGCCCATGCGGGCAACGTTACTTTGGATGGGATTGACCCTTCAGTCGAAACCAACGAAGTCTTTGGAACTTACGTCGGGATGATGGCCGGGGACTATGCCGCCATGTCCCCCACTCCGGACGGGTTCGAAGCGTTTCTGGGCGGTGTCGCAGCCATGTGGGCGACGGAAAAGCCCGGAGGGCTTGAGGGGCTGCAATCCGTAACCGTGCCCACTCTGGTCGTGCAGAGCGAACATGACGAAGCAATTCTGACCGAACACTCACAGGCGATTACCGAGGCGATCCCGGACGCTGAACTATTGATTTTGAAAGACGTCAGTCACTTTGCGTCATTTCAGGATCCGGATACTTACACGCAAGCGACCCGAAACTTCATCGATCAATGACGAGAAACCCGGCGCTGGAGTAAGCGCCGGGTTCAAAGATCATTCGGTAACGGTGACTTTTTTCATCACGTCCGGCTGGCCGATCACCGCGCCATTCTGTCCCTCACCGCGTTTGATCGCATCTACCACGTCCATGCCGCCGGTCACCTGACCAACAACCGTGTACTGGCCGTTCAGGAACGGGCCCGGCTCGAACATGATGAAGAATTGCGAGTTGGCGCTGTTGGGGTTTTGCGCCCGCGCCATGCCGACAACACCCCGGTCGAATTCGAAATCCGAAAATTCGGCCGGAAGGTCCGCACGGTCAGATCCACCGGTGCCAGCGCGGCGCATGTCGCCACCCAAACGGCCATGTTCCACGTCGCCGGTCTGCGCCATGAAGCCGTCAATCACGCGGTGAAACACCACGCCATCGTACTTGCCTTCATTGGCCAGAGCAGCGATCTGCTCAACATGTTTCGGAGCAATATCATCGAACAGGTCGATAGTGACAGTGCCATTGGCCCCCTCACCTTCGATCTCGACCTCAAGACCCGTGGCCAGCGCAGGGCTGGCCAACAAGGCAAAAGCGGCAGCCAGCTTATACATCAGCCGCCACCTTGACACTGATCATCCGATCAGGGCTCGCTGGTGGCTCGCCTCGTACGATGGCGTCCACATGCTCCATTCCGTCGATGACACGGCCATAAACAGTGTACTGGCCGTTCAGGAAGTGGTTGTCGCCGAAGTTGATGAAGAACTGCGAGTTCGCCGAATCCGGGTTCTGCGAGCGGGCCGCACCCAAAGTGCCACGATCATGAGGCAGCTTCGAGAACTCGGCCGGAACGTTCGGCAGAGACGACCCGCCGGTGCCCGCCATGCGCAGGTTGAACCCGTCTTCCATGTCGCCATGTTGCACGTCGCCGGTTTGCGCCATGAACCCGTCAATCACACGGTGGAAGGCCACGTTGTCATATTCGCCATTGCGCGCCAGTTCCTTCATGCGGGCGCTGTGCTGCGGTGCCACGTCAGGCAACAGCTCAATGACGACATTGCCGCCTTTGAGTTCGACGATGATTGTGTTTTCGGGATCCTTGATCTCGGCCATGAGGCCCTCCTGTCGTTTTATCTTGCGCAAATACCTATGCGCAGGGCGCGCGAATGCCAAGTGACGCATTGACCTGAGGGCAAAATGCAGGAAAAGAACCGCCTAAGTCACTTTCACATTTGTCGAGGATTGCGCGATGGGCTGGAAAACACTGGACGACATGGACCTGAACGGCAAACGCGTGCTGGTGCGCGTGGATATCAACGTGCCAGTGGTCGACGGGGTCGTGACCGACGCCACCCGTATTGAGCGCATCGTGCCGACCGTTAAGGACATCTTGGCCGCTGGCGGCAAGCCCATCCTGCTGGCGCATTTCGGACGCCCGGGCGGAGAGCGCCGCCAGAACCTGTCGCTGAAGCAGCTTGTTCCGACGCTGGAGACGGCCTTTGGCACCAGGGTTCGGTTTGGCGATGACTGCGTGGGGATCGAGGCGGAAACCGCTGCGGCAAACTTGGGCGCTGGCGAGGTGCTTTTACTGGAAAACACGCGCTTTCACGCTACGGAAACAAAGAACAGCCCGGAACTGGCTGCTGGCATGGCAAAGATGGGCGATGTGTACTGCAACGATGCCTTCTCGGCCGCGCACCGCGCGCATAGCTCGACCGAGGCGCTTGCCCGTCTTCTGCCCGCCTGCGCGGGCCGCCTTATGCAGCAAGAACTGAGCGCGTTGGAAGCCGCGTTAGGCGCGCCTAAACGCCCGGTCACTGCGGTTGTCGGCGGCGCCAAGGTTTCAACCAAGCTGGACCTGTTGGGCAACCTAATCGAAAAGGCGGATTACCTGATTATTGGCGGTGGCATGGCGAACACGTTCCTCGTCGCGCAAGTCGTAAACGTCGGCAAGTCACTGGCAGAAACCGCGATGAAGGACACTGCCGCCGAGATCTTGACCAAGGCTGAAACAACCGGTTGCAAGATCGTCCTGCCCCGCGACGTCGTGGTTGCCGAAAAGTTCGAGGCCCACGCCCCCAGTCAGATCCTGCCAGCCGATCAATGCCCTGAAGACGGCATGATCCTTGACGCTGGCCCCGAGACTGTAGCTGAAATCACCGCGATTTTTGAGAAGAGCCAAACCCTGATCTGGAACGGTCCGCTGGGTGCATTCGAGATCGAGCCCTTTGATGCCGCGACCAACGCAGCGGCCCTGAAAGCGGCCGAGCTGACACGGTCCGGCCAGCTTGTTTCGGTTGCAGGCGGCGGTGATACGGTCGCAGCATTGAACGCATCGGGTGCCGCAAAGGATTTCTCGTACATCTCGACGGCTGGTGGTGCGTTTCTGGAATGGATGGAAGGCAAGACCCTGCCCGGCGTTGCCGCGCTGGAACAATAACGCTCCTTTTGTCTGGTTTTCGGCGTTCATGGTACACTTTCCCTTAAATCGGGAGATCTGCCATGAAAGCCGTTGCCGTTATTGTCGTAGTACTTCTGCCGTCGGCCGCGTTCGCACAATCCCACTGTGACGGGCAAACTCAGCTCGATCTCAATTTCTGCGCCAAAGAGAGATGGGAGGTCGCGGATCAGGAGCTGAATCGCCTTTGGTCAGTGATCAAGCCAGCCGCCGATGCACGTGGCGACGGGCAAGCCCTTCTGACCGAGCAACGCGCCTGGTTGAAACGCCGTGACGGAACCTGTGATCCCGAGCTTGACAGCGATGGCAGCGCAGCACAGATGTTCTATTGGGCCTGCATGGAAGAACAAACTCTGAAACGCAATCAAGAGCTTGCAGCCCGGCAATAATGTGGTTGCCCCCAGCGCCGCACCATTGGGTAAATTTATTTCTTCACCGATCATCAAAAAGTGCGAATCAAGGGATTCACAAGCCGAATCACCTGTGACATAGTGCAGGCAGATGTCCGAAAAGGGCACGTTTAGAGGCAGACTTCATACGGCGGTAAACAGAGTGTCCCGTTCCCATCGGCCCGGTTTGGGCGCAGTTGCATTTTTCATGGTGGCTTTCACGTTAGGTGTTTATTTCACCTTTGCCGCCGTGCAAGGCGACTATGGCCTGTTCCGACGGGTCGAGATTGCAGCGGAACGGGACGCCCTGTCGCGAGATTTGGCCAAACTTGATGCCGAGATCACGGAAATGGAAAACCTGACGCGCCGCCTGTCGGACAATTATCTGGATCTGGATCTTCTGGATCAGCAGGCGCGGTCCGTGCTGGGCATGATCCGCTCGGATGAGATCGTCATCCGCTGACCCGGCGGACGGGTTTTCATCGACAAATCCATCGGTTTTTACATACCAGTCTATGTATCCAGACACACCCCGGTTGTCCCTACGCTGCGTCACATTTCTGCTCGCCAGAAAGCAGGAAATGCTTTATGAAATAGTTTAACGCTAAACTATCTTGCCGAGAGGGGGAGATCGCCAACATGGCTGCGCGAAAAACCACAAAGAAACCAAACGTTTCTGCGGAAGAACTTACCGAATATTACCGTGAAATGCTGCTGATCCGCCGATTCGAAGAAAAGGCCGGTCAGCTCTATGGCATGGGTCTGATTGGCGGTTTCTGCCACCTCTATATTGGCCAAGAGGCCGTTGTCGTTGGCCTTGAGGCTGCGACTGAAAAAGGTGACAAGCGGATTACCTCTTACCGCGACCACGGTCACATGCTGGCTTGCGGCATGGATCCGGGTGGCGTGATGGCCGAGCTGACCGGTCGCATTGGCGGTCTGTCCAAAGGCAAGGGCGGCTCGATGCACATGTTCTCGAAAGAGAAGCATTTCTATGGCGGCCACGGCATTGTTGGCGCGCAGGTTCCGCTGGGTGCGGGTCTGGCATTTGCCGACAAATACAAAGGCAACGGTCGCGTGACCTTTACCTATTTCGGTGACGGTGCAGCGAACCAGGGCCAGGTCTATGAGACCTTCAACATGGCCGCCCTTTGGGACCTGCCGGTAGTGTTCGTGATCGAGAACAACCAATACGCCATGGGTACGGCGCAGGCGCGTTCGACCTCGACCAAGGATATCTACCACCGCGGCGAAGCTTTCGGCATCCCCGGTGAGATCGTCAACGGCATGGATGTACTTGCGGTCAAAGCCGCAGGGGAAAAGGCTGTCGCGCACTGCCGTGCGGGTAAAGGCCCCTATATCCTCGAGATCAAGACCTACCGCTACCGCGGCCACTCGATGTCCGACCCGGCCAAGTACCGCACCCGCGAAGAAGTTCAGAAGGTTCGTGAGCAAAGCGATCCGATCGAACATGTGCGCGAGCTGCTGCTGACCGGTAAACACGCGACCGAGGATGATCTGAAGGCGATCGACAAAGAGATCAAAGAGATCGTCAATCAAGCCGCCGAATTCTCGAAAGAAAGCCCCGAGCCTTCCGTCGAAGAGCTCTGGACCGACATTTACGCCTGAGAGGACGACTAAGACATGGCAACCGAAATTCTCATGCCCGCCCTTTCGCCCACAATGGAAGAGGGCACATTGGCCAAGTGGCTGATCAAGGAAGGCGACACCGTATCCAGCGGCGACATCATGGCCGAGATCGAAACCGACAAGGCGACAATGGAGTTCGAAGCCGTCGATGAAGGCATCGTCGGCAAGATCCTGATCGCCGAAGGCACCGAAGGGGTAAAAGTGAACACTCCTATCGCGGTGCTGGTTGAAGAAGGCGAAGACGCCTCCGCCATTCCCGCAGCTGCACCGGCGGCGGTGGCCGAGGCGGCCCCTGCGGCAGCAGAGACCGCTGCCCCTGCTGCAACCGCACCTGCCGCGCCTAAGGTAGATCTTTCCCCGGACTGGCCAGCAGATGCGCCGATGGAACAGCAGACCGTGCGTGAAGCTTTGCGCGATGCGATGGCCGAAGAAATGCGTGGTGACGAGGACGTCTACCTGATGGGCGAAGAAGTCGCCGAGTATCAAGGCGCCTACAAAATCAGCCAGGGCATGCTGGACGAGTTCGGCAGCAAGCGCGTGATCGATACGCCAATCACCGAACACGGGTTTGCCGGTATTGCCGTCGGCTCCGCCATGGCCGGTCTGAAACCAATTGTTGAGTTCATGACATTCAACTTCGCCATGCAGGCGATTGACCAGATCATCAACTCGGCGGCCAAGACGCTCTACATGTCCGGTGGTCAGATGGGTTGTCCTATCGTGTTCCGTGGCCCCAACGGTGCCGCTGCTCGCGTCGGTGCGCAGCACAGCCAGGATTACGCTGCGTGGTATATGCAAGTGCCTGGCCTGAAAGTTGTGATGCCTTATTCGGCGGCTGACGCCAAAGGACTGTTGAAATCAGCGATCCGCGATCCCAACCCGGTCGTGTTCCTGGAAAATGAAATCCTTTACGGTCGTTCTTTTGACATGCCGCAAGTGGATGACCTGACCGTCCCGCTGGGCAAGGCACGTATCTGGCGCGAAGGTTCGGACGTGACCATCGTTAGCTTTGGCATCGGCATGCAATATGCGCTTGAGGCCGCCGACAAGCTGGCCGAGGACGGTATCAGTGCCGAGGTGATCGACCTGCGCACTATCCGGCCAATGGACACAGGCGCGATTATCAACTCGGTGATGAAGACCAACCGTCTGGTGACCGTCGAAGAAGGCTGGCCGCAAGGCTCGGTCGGCGGCTACATCTCATCCGTGGTGATGCAGGAAGCGTTCGATTACCTCGACGCGCCGGTCATCAATTGCACCGGCAAGGATGTCCCGATGCCTTACGCCGCAAATCTGGAAAAGCTGGCCCTGATCACAACCGAAGAAGTGATCGCCGCCGTCAAACAAGTGACCTACCGGTAAGGAGCGACAGACAGATGCCTACAGAAATTCTGATGCCCGCCCTGTCGCCGACCATGGAGGAAGGCACCCTTGCCAAATGGCTGGTCAAGGAAGGCGACACCGTCTCGTCCGGCGACCTGCTGGCGGAGATTGAAACCGACAAAGCCACGATGGAATTCGAGGCCGTCGACGAAGGCACAATCGGCAAGATCCTGATCCCCGAAGGCACCGAAGGGGTCAAAGTAAACACCGCGATCGCGGTGCTGCTGGAAGACGGCGAAAGCGCGGATGACATTGCCGCAGCCCCTGCCGCTGCGCCGGTGGCTGCTCCTGCTGCCGCAGCGGGCAACGAGGCTGCCGCGCCAGCGGCACCCGAGGCGCCTGCCCCTGCCCCGGCTGCTCCGGCCAAAGCGGATGGCGGTCGGATCTTCGCATCTCCGCTGGCCCGTCGTATCGCGGCCCAGAAAGGTCTGGATCTGGCGCAGATCGCTGGTTCTGGCCCACATGGGCGGATCGTGAAAGCAGATGTCGAAGGCGCAACTGCAACTGCCCCGGCTACGGCTGCCGCATCCGCACCCGCCGCTGCTGCACCGGCAGCCGCCGCAGCTCCGGCCGGTCCGTCCGCGGATGCTGTTGCCCGGATGTACGAAGGTCGCGACTACGAAGAGATCAAGCTTGACGGGATGCGCAAGACCATCGCTGCCCGCCTGTCCGAGGCCAAGCAGACGATCCCGCATTTCTACCTGCGCCGCGATATCAAGCTGGACGCGCTGCTCAAGTTCCGCAGCCAGCTGAACAAGCAGTTGGAAGGCCGCGGCGTAAAGTTGAGCGTCAACGACTTCATCATCAAGGCCGTCGCCAACGCGCTGCAACAGGTTCCCGAATGTAACGCCGTCTGGGCCGGTGACCGGGTTCTACAGCTTAAACCCTCGGACGTGGCTGTCGCGGTTGCCATCGAAGGCGGATTGTTTACTCCGGTTCTGCAGGACGCCGACACTAAATCGCTGTCCGCATTGTCGACCGAGATGAAGGACCTTGCCGGGCGTGCCCGCGAGCGTAAGTTGGCACCGCATGAATATCAGGGCGGCACATTCGCGGTCTCGAACCTTGGTATGTTCGGTATCGACAATTTCGACGCCATCGTGAACCCGCCGCATGCAGGCATCTTGGCAGTGGGAACCGGGCTGAAAAAACCGGTTGTCGGCGATGACGGTGAACTGACAGTAGCTACTGTTATGTCGGTGACAATGTCTGTCGATCACCGGGTCATTGACGGTGCGCTTGGCGCCCAGTTGCTGCAGGCCATTGTGGACAACCTGGAAAACCCGATGGTCATGCTGGCCTAAGGAAAATCAGGGTCGCGCCGATACCAGACCGGCGCGACCCAACCAGATCACAACCGTCATGTGAGCGCTTGTGATCACCGCGCGTGTTGCGCCGGTACCTACCCTCAACCACCTTGTCTGAATGAAAATCACGGACACAGGTGCCCTATGACTTCTACCTTTTCTGTAAACTGTTTGCTGGTTGCAGCCCTTGTGTTTGGTATGCCGACGGTTGCGGCGGCTAAGCCCAATACCTATCCGGGCGAACATTCCGCCTTCAGTTCTGATCCAGCCGAAACGGCTAAACGTGAAGCTGAACGCGCGAAAAGGAAAGAAGAACGAAAAAAGCGGCGTGAAGAACAGCGGCGCAAACGGTCGATCAAAAAGAACGACCGCTTGAACTGACTTGAGTTACTGGTCTTTGCCCAGCATGTGATCCATCGAGATCGAGGGTTGATCGCACCCGGCCTCTCCGACGATCTTGGCCGGTATTCCAGCCACGGTTTTGCAAGCAGGCACTTCCTGCAGCACCACCGAGCCTGCAGCAATACGACTGCAGTGGCCAACTACGATATTGCCCAGAACTTTGGCACCTGCCCCGATCAGCACCCCATCGCCAATCGTGGGGTGGCGCTGTTCTTCTTCCTTGCCGGTCCCGCCAAGGGTCACCGAATGCAACATCGAGACGTTGTCGCCAACGATCGCCGTTTCACCAATCACGATCGAATGCGCGTGGTCGATCATGATACCTTTCCCGATCTTTGCCGCGGGGTGGATATCAATCCCGAAAATCTCGGACGAGCGCATCTGAAAGAAATACGCCAGATCGTAGCGCCCCTTGCGCCACAACCAATGCCCCACGCGATA
This sequence comes from Ruegeria sp. YTSA072, assembly GCF_059610285.1. NCBI lineage: Bacteria > Pseudomonadati > Pseudomonadota > Alphaproteobacteria > Rhodobacterales > Roseobacteraceae > Ruegeria > Ruegeria sp. YTSA072. The sequence continues at coordinate 88,036 of NZ_JBXWNI010000008.1, forward strand.
GGCTTGCATCGCCTGATACCCTTTGAAGTAAAGGATTGGTTGCAACAGGCGGTGGCAGGCCGGGTCGCGTTCGTAGACAGCCATCAAATCCGCGCGCGCAGCTTCGAGCAGTGCGGGGTCGTCGGCATAGGCTTCGTCCACGATCTCGCGCAGCACCATCATCGACATTTCGTTCGAGCACAGCTTGGCCGCAATCCGGTAGGACAGCGCCCGTTCCAGGCTGCGGTGGTGCAAGATACAGGCATGAACCAGCCCACCCATCAAAGGCTCAATCTCAACTGCCGACTGAGCTTCGGCGGTGATGCGATCCCAAACAGGGTCGACAGGGGTCACGTGGCTGCGCGTTTCGAACATGGCTTTTCATCCTTTGCTGCGCCTAGAATGCCATTTAGTTGTAAAATCACCAAACGCAAACCCGTGATCTGCAGGGCAACGAAAATGAATGAAACCCAGTTGGAGGATTTCGAAGCCCGTATCCGCGCGCGATTGGACGAATTGGCCGCGCATTCTGCGCTTGGAACCGAGGCACAGGCAGTTGTTGAACTGGACCAACAGGCAGTCGGGCGGCTCAGCCGGATGGACGCCCTGCAAAATCAGGCCATGGCCAAGGCTCAGCAAGCGAATCGGGATATCGAAACACGCCGATTGTCAGTGGCCCTGACCCGGATCAAAGATGGTGAATTCGGGTATTGCGAGGATTGCGGCGAAGAGATTCCGGTTGGTCGTCTGAACCTTGATCCAGCGGCCAGCAAGTGCGTCAGCTGCGCATCCGGGTAACGCGGAATTGAACCAGGCATCGCAGAACCATCTCAAAACACTGGCAATATTGCAAATCGTCAAAGCTTGGCTCGTTGGCCAATGGCCGGGTTCGGGCCACTGTCATCAATGAGCCATTACCAAACAGCGGGTGTAGCCGGCCTGTATGGCCGACATAGATGTCGGCCAGTTCAGCTTCGTTGATCATTCTGGTGCACAGGCGTTCCCGGTCGGAAGACGGCGCGTTTAGCAATACCCGCGCCGCGGCACTTACATCGCCATGAAGAACAGGACGCATGCTTGCCTTACCCCACCAGAAGACGCGCGGCGGGACCCGGCCCGTAGCTGGCTGAGATCTGTGCCACATCAACCTCGTAAGTGCCGGTTACGCCATCGGCGGCTTTCATCGTTGATGGGTATGTCCAGCGCGGCTCTGACGTAACCTGTTCGCGTATTGCTGACCCGTTGATCCTGATTTTCACCAGATAGGATTCAGTCTCTTCCCCCAACGGCACGTCAAATCCATCCCAGCCATCGCCGTCCAGCCGGGTTCGACGGATCCACGAAATTTCGTCACCCGCTCCGATTTTTGCCGATTTGACATGCACCGGAGCATATGGCCGAAGTCCGTTGCCGTCGAAGGCGTGAATCTGGTGGAGGAAAGAAGGATCGTCATAGGCACGCGTTCCCGGCCCAATGCGATAATGTTTCGCCACCCGCCTTTCAGACCGCAACAGCCCGGTTTGGAAAACTCTTTCATCCAACAAGACAAAAGTTGAACCTTCAGGCCAGGTGTCAGGCATGACACTGTCCGTCCCCAATTGCCCGCGCAGGCGCCCTGATAGGGCATAGGTCCCCTGACCCACAAGTTCGGCGCTGGCGAACTGGAACAGTTCCCAGTTGCCGGGCGTCCCGTCCCCAATTGCGGCCAGATTGGCACCATTCAACAAAGCGTCGCGCGGGCGCGATTCCAGCAAGCCATCGACCAGCCTGATACGCAGCGGCGCACCGTCGTCCCAAACCCCGACGCTGGCGCGCCGCAGAGGCGATTGAGTAAACCCGATGACGGCCTGGGCCGAGATAACCTCTTGCAAGGTATAATCCTCATCATTCACGGCCGAAAATACTACGGCGCTTCCGGGCCAGGGGTCGGCGGACACAGCCAGGTTAGGCGCATGCGGCACCTCTGAGCCGGTTATCAGCGGCAGATCCATGAACACCGGCAGAACCGAAACCGGGGCGACAAAGGGCTTGGTCGAGACTATGTCATCAGGCAGGTCAGACGGCGCGTATATTCCTGGTTCGATCCGAACGGCATCTGCCAATTGCATCTCGGCTTGCTCCAGTCGGTCGATCCTGAAGCGCGCACCCTGCCCGCCCTCATCCAGGCTAACAACGTCTCCCGCGCCGATGTGCCCCAACGAAGGCGGCAGCGCAAAGCGCACGGTTTCGCGGGACACCCGCGCCTCGCTTAGCCATCGTTCCGCCGTCTGGCGACCTTCGGCACGTGTCATGGACAGTGGCATCTCGTTGACGGACACCGAATGGGTCCGCGTGTCGGGCAGAACGGCCTCTTCCGCGACGATGTCATGATCCCCATCCGATTGAACAAAGCGCAAGCGCACCCGGCCCGTCATTTCAGCCTCTGCCTCGCGGCGATGTTCGATACCGGCCTCAATATCAGAGCTGAGCGCCAGATGCTCCTGATCCAGCATAATGGAGCGTTGCCCATTGCGCATCCGAAACCGCAATACGCCATCCCGCTCGATCGCATCGAAACCATAGCGAAGCATCAACGGCTGCAAGGCGGATCGCGCGTCCGAGACCTGTTCGATGCCATAGCCGCGCACCACACCATAAAGGCGCGACGTGTCGATGTCGGTCACGCCAGCCCCATGACAAATCTCGGTGACCACTGACGCCAGCGTGCGCGACCCCGACCGCCCGTTCAGCCAATGCCCCCGCGCGTAATTCTCACCATCACTCCATTGGCTTTGCAGGTTCGGGAAGGTTGGAAATGGCCGCGCATCCCAGGCCCAGACATAAGCATTGGACAGATCAATCATGCGGCCGCCGTAAGTATTGGAAACCGGGTTATTTTTTGCCTCGGACCAATAGCCCAAAATCGCCTTGAGATATTGCACCTGAATGAAATCATCCCGCAGACCGTTGGAATAGCGCGGCAGCTTGGATTCCGAGGATTTCGGGTCCAGAAACTTGTTCGGCTGATTGGTACCTTTGTCGATGGCCGCACAACCCAGTTCCGTGAACCAGATCGGCTTGGACCCAGGCACCCACGCGGTCCGATTGGCTTGACGCACGCCGCCGATCCGTTCGTGATGCGGTTGCGACCACCAGTTGCGTATATCCTTGTATCGCCAGATCCAGGCCTCATCATGCGCCTGATCTTCGATCGCAGACCGGATCTGCGCTTTGGATTCCTCGGTCGAGGCGTAGTACCAGTCGTACCCTTCCCCACCTTCAACATTGCCGCGCAGGTAGTCCAGATCATAGATCGCATCTACGCCCGCTTTGGCGTCGGCGTGATCTTCTCCGTCCCGCCAATCGGACAGCGGCATGTAATTGTCGATACCAACGAAGTCGATATTGTCATCGGCCCAAAGCGGATCCAGATGAAAGTACCGGTCGCTGCCAGCATCGACGGGTTTGTAACCGAAATACTCGCTCCAGTCGGCCGCGTAGCCGATTTTGGTTTTCGGCCCGAGGATTTTGCGCACTTCAGCCGCGAGGATTTGCATCTGCGTCACTGCAGGAAACCCGGTCGCGCCCCTGATTTGCGTCAGGCCGCGCATCTCAGATGCGATGCAGAACGACGCCACACCACCGGCTACCTTGCAGAGCGCCGCATAGTGCAAAATGAAGCGGAACAAACCCCATTCTTGCGGGCCGGTATAGGTGACGGTGCCATCGGCGACGACAAAGTCACCAGCGCGGGCCTGGCCAAAGAACTGCGCAACCTGCGCGTCAGCCCCGGCTGTCTTATCCGGGGATCCGTTGCGGCCTGGTGCCTCGCTCAGCGTGATCCGCCCTCGCCAAGGCAGGTGCGGTTGATCGGTGGCATCAGACCACGGATCCGGCAGGCCATTGCCGCGCAATTGGTCCATCAAGATGAAGGGATAGAACATCACCCGCTTGCCGGATGTGTTCAGATGCCGGATCACCTCGACCACGGACGCATCCGCAGGTGTCGCCCCATAAACTGGTCGATCATTTTCGATCTGAACAACCTGTGCAGCAGCTCGGGATACGCCTGATACGCTCCACGGCATGTTCTCGCCATCAAACTCTTTGTGCAGGACCTTTGGCTGCACCTTGCACTGACCGCACCGCAGATCGTCGCCAAACCACGACACGACAAGCGACACCGCTTCGCAGGCGGGTAATTCAGCATTCAGCGCGTGAGTTGAGGTGATCAGATCGGAAACGCCCGAAGCCGAATGCACGTTCGCAGCCCAGCTTTGCCCCTGCCCTTTGGAATAATTCACCTGCCTGCTGGCCAGAGAATATTCGCCCGTACCCGGGATCATCGCCACGCCGCGCACGATCTGGGATACAGCACCGAGTGTGTCGGGCAGCCCCGGCTGTTCCTGTCGGACAACCTCAAAGGAAAACTGCGGGACGCGGTTGCCGAATGCAGCAAGCTGTAGGTCCTCGATCACCACATATGCGGTTCCCCGGTACGCAGGGACCTGTCCGGTGCCCTCGACCGCCTCGATCAACGGGTCAGGCAATTGATTGTCGGTGCCCTTGTACAGGCGCATATTCAGCCCGGCGCGCTCAAGCTCTTCACCATCGGCCCAGATACGCGAGATGTCAGAGATCTGCCCAGCGCCCACCGAAATCGCCAGCGAGATCGAATAGCTGTAGGTATGCGTGGTCGTGGTTGTTGTGGCCGAACTTGGCCGCCGCGACCCTTTCCCGCCCCGCGTGGATTGGGTTGTCGTGCTGGTGCTGCGGGTTTCCAGAAAGTCCGATGCCCATATGATCTGCCCGCCAACACGCATACGGCCGAACACGGTAGTGACCGAAGCCCCCTCTCCGGTTTCGGTCAGGCGGAAACGATCCAGACGCCCGGTTTCGACAACCTCGCTGCCGCCACCCATCACAGATTGACTCATTAACCGCTGGTCGATGACCCGCCCCAACGTTGCGCCGACAGCCCGGCCAATAATTGCCGTGGAAAGACCTGCGACAGTGCCACCGATCGAGCCGCCAAGAGCAGCGCCTGCTGCGGAAAGTACAATCGTTGCCATTTACTTGACCTCCAGCGGGAATGCGAAACAGGCGACAACCCGGCGACCCCAAGGGTCGCTAAGGGCGTTTTCCACAACGCCGTGCCCGGAATATGCGTGAATGAACCGCGGGACCGCGCCGGTTTCGCTGACAACACCCACATGTTTGGCGACGCCGCCATCGCGCATGCGGAACAGCAATACGTCGCCTGCTGCCAGTTCCGAGGGTCGCTTTGATGTCAAATTCCGGCGGGCCGCATCCCACATGCGTTCATCCCCCTGCGGCTCTGACCAGTCCATGCTGTAGCTCGGCACAGACTCCGGCTCAGCTCCGTACAGCGCGCGCCAGATTCCGCGTAGCAATCCCAAACAATCCGCCCCCGCGCCCCTGACGGACGCCTGATGCACATACGGCGTGCCTAGCCATCGGCGCGCTTCTGCAACTATGTCCTGCCGGTCTATTGTCATCGTCTGCTGCCCCCTTTGTTCGGTTTGTCTTTCTTGGGAACAGCCATCACCCAGTCCTCGCCCGGCAAGTCCGGAAAACCTTGAAAATTGATGAGGTTGTTGAATTTACTTCGACAGGTTTCCATGCGTTTGTCGCATCCGGCGGTCAGCCGGGCGCGATCACCGACTGTCAGCCCTCCACTGATCCCCGTCCATAAGGTGACATATCGCCCCCCCGGAATACGCTCATCCAGTTTCACCGACGCCCAAAGACCCGAGGCCGTGCCGGAAATCACATCCAGACGGCCACGTTCGAACCATCCCATATCCGGCGCGTCCGCACCTTTCAGTTGAAGCACACTGCCTGCCGACAGGCTGACAATCTCCGCCTCTGCCTGAAAACCGGGCGCTGCCATGTTGAATCGGCAAGCGCCGTCGCCCAGCACTGCGGTGCAGGGTTTTTGGTAAATCCGCCCCAAGGGCCGGTTCAGCAGATCCGTCAGCCCTCGCAGTTCAGCATGAAACGCCCCGCCGCCGCGACGCATTTCCCCAATCGAGCCACGAAACTGCAACACCCTTTGTTCGGGGTTCGCCCAGTTCACCCGCCAGGCTCGGACCTGAGCACCGTCGAACCGCCCGGCTTCGATGTCTTCTTCCCTGATTGCCGCATCAGACAGCGCACCCATCGCCTCGGAGTTGTCAATCGAAAGGCCTGTCGCCTGTTCGATCGCTGCCGCGGTCAGGCCACTGCTTGCCTTGAAGACCAGCCCGTCAAAGCGCAGCTCCATATCATGATCGGTAAACCCATAGACCTGCCCATCCGTGCGCGTGATGGCCCAGCATCGACAGGTTGTCGTCATCCCGCTTTGCAGGTGCTCCTGCAACCCCTGTGCATTACCGCCCATCAGACCCGCACCTCGACCACCGGAACGTTGGGCACGTCGCCTGCCTGAAAGCTGGCCACGCTGGTCTGGATCTTGTCGGTGTCAAAACGAACGGGCACGTCAAACTCGAACCCCGCCGTAATCTCGACGTCTTGCGGTGGCGCGTTCGTAAACGTGACCCGGCCCCGCGCCAGATCTACCTCGAAATCCACGCCTTCGCGCATTTCGTCCTGCTCAAGGCCAAGTTTGACGGTCCCTAGAACTGGTTTGAGGATCGGACGGACGTATTTGAACCCGCCAGAGTTGTAGGTTTTCAACAACTGGAACTCGGTCGTCTTTCCGTCGCCGCGTGCAATAACCTGATCGGCATTGTCTACCTCAGCCGTTGCTGCGCCAGACTTGAAGTCAGACCAATCCTTCCACCGAAATCCGAACATCTGCCCCTGCCGCGCCTCGAAGAACGAAATCAGCGCTTCGATATCGTCAAGCGAGCGCATCCCGAGCCCGGCATCATAGCGTCGCCTCGAATGGGCCCAGGGCGTGTTGCGTTCTTCAAACCCGTTGGCCAGTGTCACGATATCTGTGCGCCGCTCGGGGCCGCCAACCGAACCAAAGCTCAAGCTAGCGGGAAATCTAACCTCATGGAAATTCATGGCCTGCTCCCTCAAGTTACCTGTTGCGATTGCCGCGCCCCAATGCGCGGCTCATCTGCGCCGCAATCTGGCTTTGACTGCGACGGAACCCCTGCACGTCCGGGGTGGTGATGTTCATCACGACATTGACGGCACGCCCACCTCCCGAGGTGCGCACCCCAAGCTTACCGTCCGACCCGCGCGCCAAAGGCATGATCGCTTCGGGTCCGGCTTCCCCCATCAACCCGGTTCCGCCGCGCATGGGGAATGTGGTTGGGCCGCTGACAACGCCGCCATTGGCGAAAGGCATCACCCGGCCTTGCGAAAAACTGCCACCGTCGGCAAATGGCAAAAGCCCCTGCCCCAGACCGCCAACGGTTCCGGCCAGCATCCCGCCAAAGTGATCCGTCACCGGCTTGATCGCTGCCGAATACGCCGTGCGGATCATTGAGTTCTTCAAAACGTCCAGCGCATCGGACAGGTTCATCCCATCCAGCACTACGCCATCGAAGGCTTTGCGCAACCCGCTGGACATGCCGCGTTCCAGCGTCGCGACATCCTTGCCGGTTTCCTCAAACGCCGCGCTGATCCGTTTCATCTGGCCGTCAAAAGCAGCCGCCATAGATGCCGCGTCACCCAGCGAGTCGCCCAGCGCATCGCCGCGTTCCTGCAAGTCGTCAAACCCGTCACGATCCGTCATCACGCTCTCCTTGTGTTTTGTCCGGATAGGCCTTCAGCATCGCATCCAGGCCAGCCCGGTTCATCGCCGGGATCCCTACGCCCTGCCCCAACATCAGTTGCAATTCGGCCGGGGTCAGTCGCCAGAACTGATCCGGAGTCAGACGCAGGCCAACAAGCGCGGCCCGCATCAGGTCAGGCCAATTGAACCCATTCATGGCTGTTCCGGCACCATGAAGGCCCGCGCCAACAACTCCGCTGCCGCACGCGCAGCTGCCATCGGGCCACCCTCAATTTCGGCGCTCAGCAGATCGGTGCGGTTGACGTCGCCGCCACCGCCGCGCAACCCGGCCACGATCAGGGCCAATACGTCACCACTGGAATAGGCTCCGCCTTCGAACCGTTGCACGAGTTCCACCAACGAACCGGCACCCAGCTCTTGTTCCAATTCCGCTAAAGCACCCAGCGTCAGCTTGAGCACCCGCCGCTCACCATCGATGGTCAATGCCACCTCGCCCGTCCACGGATTGGCCATCGGTTTACAGCGCCGTAAAGCTCAGCGCGCCCGCGCTGGCTAAACTCATCTCATAGGTCGCCTCGCCGTTGTGCGAGCCCGCATATTCGACACCTGTGACCTGAAACGGCCCGGCAACAATGCCGAAATCCGGGATGATGACCTGAAAATCCGGTGTTTCGCCGTCAAAGAACAATTGCCGCGCGCGTTCATCAGTCCCGGCGTCCTTGAACACCCCCGAGCCGGATATCGACGCTGATTTGACCCCGGCACCCGATAGAAGTTCGCGCCAGCCACCCTGACTTTCCAAGCTGGTGACATCCACACTTTCCGCGTTGAAGCTGACGCGCGTGGCGCGCAATCCCGCGATCGTTTCGAACAGACCGCTGCCGTTCATATCCACTTTGACCAACAAGTCCTTGCCGTTCTGGGCACCCATATGCTCTCTCCGTTGATTGGTTAGTCGTCTTCCACGCGCGCGCGGAATTTCAGGTCGATCTGGCGGATCGCGCCTCCGGTCCCGGTGCGCCGGGCCGAGGCACGCTCGAACCACAGGCCCACCAGACGCCCGCGATCAAGGCTGGGCATGGCACCCTCCAGCGCGTCACACACCGCTCCTGCCAGGGTCTTGGCGGCCCCGAACCCTGCGGCTTCGGACACGATCGAAACCGTGAACCGGTGCACCGCACCTCCACCCGATCGGTCAGAGACATCACGAACCTCTTCCGGTCCCAGCGTCACATAAGTCTGTGGTACTGCTCCGGCTGGCACGGCGTCATAGATCGCGCCACCCGACAAATCGTTAACCTGCGTATCCTCTGAAATCTGCTTGAACACCGCCGCCTGCAGGGCTGCTGAAACGCCATAGCTCATGCTGCCACCTCCTCATCCGCGAAACAGGTCAGGTACTGGCCGCGCGGATCACGCTCAGCGACAGCGCGGATGACAAAACGACGTGCGCCCTCCGCAAAGCGCTGATCCGGCGATGGCCGCATGGTGGAGCCTGTGGGCGCGCCCCGGACCACGATGCGATAGCCGACCCGCGAAATAGGGACACCAGCCACCTGCCGCTCGGACCCGCTGCGCGCGGTCACCTCGGCCCATACCGTGCCCAGCGGCACCCAGGTTTCGGTGTATCCGCCTGATCCATTGGCCACGCGCACCGGCGCTTCCAACTCCAGCTTTCTATTCAACCGCGGCGCTTTCATTGCACGACCCCTGCACCAAACCGAACTGTGCGATAGCGCTGGATCAGGCTGGTGACACCAAACGGCATGCACCCGGCACCCAGCGCTGTCTCATCGCGGTATTCGTAATAATGCGCGGCCAGCAACAGCACCGCCTGCCCCAGATCGGCGGGCAACCCGCCCCAATCCGCTGCCATCCCAGCGGCAAAGACGATCCTGACAGAACCACCCTTTGGCATCTTCGGCATCAGTGGCCCCATTGGCCTAAGACGGGGACGCTGAGCATCTTTTTCCAACCGGTATCTATCCGGGGCGAAGACAGTCTCTGCGCCTTCTGCCTCAGCCAGCGTCACACTCTTGACCTCGGTGACCGGAGCCACCGGCAGCACCTCTCCCGACTGGTCTCGCCATACGGTCAGGCTCCAGGAAAAATCGCGCTCGATCAGAACCTTGCCAGCGCGCGCTTCGATTGCCGCAACGGCTGCGCGCAGAAATCCTTTCAGTACAACATCCTGTACGCTGTCTTCGGCAAAGCCCGTGCCCAGCCGCAGATGCGCCTTAAACTGATCCACCGGCAGCGCCGCATCCGCGATGGCGGTTTCTTCGATCAACATCATCCATTCACTCCGCAATCTCGGACCCCTCCGGGGGCCTCTCTCAAGAAAATGACGGGCACGCGCCGCCCCACGTTGCTCGGACGGAGGGGAGCAGCTAGACAACGCAGGGGATCTCACCCCGGCCCGCGCCCGCGCCCGAGGGGCAAATGCCCCCCGGATCCGTCACCAATTAGGCGGTGCCGAATTTCACCAGCTTGATCGCGGCAAAGTCGCTCACGTCGCCGCCGACACGCTTGGTCGCGTAGAACAGAACGTGCGGCTTGGCGCTGAACGGATCGCGCAAGACGCGCAGATCAGGGCGCTCCGCAATAGTGTACCCGGCTTGGAAATCACCAAAGGCAATCGAGAAACTGTCAGTGCCCGCATCCGGCATGTCCTCGGCAATCAGAACCGGATAGCCCATCAGGCGCGCAGGCTCACCCGCAGCCAGACCGTCCGACCACAGGAAGCGGCCATCGCTGTCCTTTAGCTTGCGGATCACACCAGCAGTTTTCGAATTCATTACGAAGTTGCCATTGACGCGGTATTGCGCGCCCAGCGCATAAACCACATCGACAATCGCGTCCGCATCGACACCACCGTCAATGCCGGTCGGGACATAGCCCAGATTGCCCCAGGTCCAGACATCATTGTCGACCTTGGCATGGTTCAGAATGCCATTTGGCTTGTCCGCACCATCGCCCGAGATGAACGCCGCCGCTTCGGCACGGGCAAACTTGTCAGCAATACGACCGGCCAGCCACCCCTCGACATCGAAGGCACTGTCATCCAAAAGGCGTTGCGACGCCTTGGGCAGCGCGCTCAGCTCGTGCAGGGCAATCGAGATTCGATCAATCGACGGGGTCGCTGTCTCGGTGGCCGCTGAGCTTTCATCCGCCCAGCCAGCGCCCACGTCAGTGTGGTCGATCAACACGTCGAACGAGTTCGCCTCGACATTCACCACCGAAGCGATCGAACGGATCGAGGCCGTGGATTTCAGCACCGACTTGATCATCTCGGCGGTTTGCGGATCGACCAGATATCCGCCATCGCTGTTAACGGCGCTGGACAGCGATTTGGCTTCGATATCAAGACCGCGCAAGCCGTCATCGTCACCGCATCGCACATAGGCGTCGAAAGCCTTCTGATGCGGCGCACCGTCCTCGATCGAAGCCGCAAGATGCGGGCGCGCCGCGATAATTGATTTACGATCCAGCATGGTCAGTCGCTCTTCTGTCTGTTGCAGTTTGGTTTTAACTTCAGCCTTCAGGCCCTTGAATTCGTTCACGAAGCCAGTCATCGCCTGCTTCACCTCCTGAACCAGGGGCACACCCTCTCCGGTCAAGGCCGGGGTCTCGGTCTTGCTCATCAAAACTTCCTTGTTTGGGTGGGATTGAGGCGCGCTAGGTTTGCGCCAACTCCTGCCGGGCGTGATCAAACACCTCGGCAATACTGCGCAGGGTTTCCTCGGCGTCCGGGGTCGTCCCCTTTGCCGCCACCCGCGCACTGGGCAGCATCGGAAAAGTCACAAGCGACACCTCCCACAGCTCCAGTTCGGTCAGGACCCGATGGCCCTTTTCATTTTTTATGGCTCGTTTGGTGCGATAGCCGATCGACAGCCCGTCAATGGCCCCGGCCCGGATCAATTCCGCAGCTTCACGGCCTTTCTGCGTGGTTTCCAACATACGTCCCTTGACCCAAAGCCCGCGCTCATCTTCGCGCACGTCGTCCCAGACACCGATGGGCTGCGCCGGGTCGTGCTGCCATAGCATTTTGACCCGCTGACCTGCCGCCGTTAGCCCAGCCAACGACCTGCGATATGCGCCTTTCTGCACCACATCGCTCCCTTGATCGACCTGCTCAAACAGGCTGGCATAGCCCTCGATCACCGCGTCCTCGGTCACCGACAATCCATCGCTAAACCGCGCAAACTTGTGTTCTAAATCCATGAACACCTCCTCATAAGTCTCTAAATTCATGGCGACACCACCAGAATTGACTGAAACGCTTGCGCCAGGATCACCGCAACGACTCCATAGACCGTCAACCACAGCCGTTTCTCCAGCCGCTCCATCATCTCTTCGATCTGATCCAGCCGCCTGCATAGATGCGCGTGCTGAATCTCGGCCACCCGTTCATGCGCAGCCAGACGCAGGCCCGGCGCACAGTCAAACGGCGGATACCCCTCAGCCATCTGCACGCTCCGGCAGCCCCAGCATCGTGCGTTTTTCAGCGTCTGTCAGGAACTCGGCACCGTTGACTCGCGCCCATTGCGCATCCCGCTCCACCGACAGCGCAGGCACCTGATCCAAATCGGGTTTCAACACCAACTCTTCGCCAGTAAAGCCCACCAGCCATTCCGACACCGCCGCCGCCACCCGCGTCACCAGGGGCAGAACGGTCAGGCGATAGAACGCCCGGTTGGCCTCCTGATAGTTCGAATAGGTCGCGTCGCCTTGTATCCCCAGCAGCATCGGCGGGACCCCAAAGGCCAGCGCGATCTCGCGGGCGGCGGCTTCCTTGGTCTTTTGAAACTCCATGTCAGAGGGTGAGAACCCCATCGGCTTCCAATCGAGCCCCCCTTCCAGAACCATCGGACGGCCTGCATTGCGCGCCCCGCGATAGTTCTGCTCAATCTCATCGGACAAGCGGCGGAACTGATCCTCGGCCATCACCCCATGGCCATCGCCGCCCTTCCACACCAACGCACCCGAAGGCCGTGCGGCATTATCCAACAGAGATTTTGACCACCGCGACGCGCTGTTATGCACATCAATCGCCATCGCTGCCGCCTGCATCGGCGAGAACCCATAGTGATCGTCTTGGGGGTGGAATGACTTGATATGACAGATCGCATCAGCCGGGAAACGATGCGTCTTGCCGCCCGCCGTATAGTCATACGCCTTGGGCCATCCATCCGCCCCCGGCACCACGCTCATCCGGTCCGAGCGCAGGACGTGCAGTTCAACCGGCAATCCATCCTCGGCCTGTGCCGCCTCAACATAGGCGTTCCCCGACAGCAACAACTGCCCGAACAAAGCCTCCATCAACTCCGCCCGCCCCTGCGCCGCATTCGGGCGGCGCATCAGGGATATGATAGGATGCACGTCATAGCGCTGCGCCTGATCCTGCAGCACCAGAGGCAGTGCCGCCGCCGCCTCGGCAATCAGTTTGACCGAGCGAAACCCCACCGGATTCCCCGAAAACCCCGTCCGCGTCAGCGAAACCGCGTCCCTGGGGCTCCACGCCACGCGTCCGCTCGTCTGCCACGCCACCACAGGCCCCGCCGCGCTCGCCTTCGCCTCAGGTGCCTCACCAGCCGTTCCACGACGTAAGAAATCGAATACCATCTGTGCTCCTTTCTGCCGCCGCTCTGCCCGGCTTGTTGAAAAGAGTTATGACGGAAAGAAGTTTAAGCCTCGGGAATATGGCGTACGGGGGGGGAGCAACGGGAATCTCTTCCTTTGCAGAGTACCCAAATACTTGAATCACCACCGCTGCGCCCAAACAAATCAACCCTTTACCTCTTCCATGCCTATGATCACTTCAGGAACAGACTAGAGTTTTTTATACAGCATTCGTAAGCAAACATGTCGCGGGAAACCGAGTCATACTAATACTCTCAAGAGCGTAAGGAGCAGCCAAGCATGACTCAATATCTACTAAGTCGAATAGATCGAAATTTAGCTGCGCAGATTACCTTACTGCTATACAGACGCGTAGCTAATCAGCTGTCATCAACATCCGGACCCGATCCTGAGTTTCGTTACGCAGGGCGTGAAGGCGGTAACTTACTTGTAAAAATCGGGCTGTGCGAAAAAGGAGAACAACCATCTGACTATGTTCTCAAGGTTGATGAATCCGCTGTGATCAAGGTGATTGAAACACATAAGAACCTGACATCTAATGACCTTGATACTCTTTTGAACTTCTTCTTCCAGTTTTTTATCGCGCATGGCCGCGTAGGTTGTCTCAGCAGCACGAGAGAGTTGTTCACACCCGATTCAAAACAAGAAGCATTGGTTCAATGCTTAACAGAGACGGGGTACCTCAGTCGTCACGAGCAGCAAGTTCAATGGACGGATTACGCTTCTAAACAAATGGAGGCCAACGGTCATTGGGAAGGGGACATTTCACATTACGACGTGCGTACGACCGCTGATGACACACGCTTTAGTAAGATCTACTCTGAATTGCCTGAGAGCTTGATAGAAGTGCTCGCCGAAGCAGCACGAACTCATGGGAATTGGAGGGTTATTGAACTTCTCCCTCGATACTATTGGAACGACAAGTGGCTCGCTGAGCCAATCTCAAAACAAGAAGCCGGTAAATTTGGGCAGCTTGGACTTGTTGTGATGGGACGATTAGTTAATAGGCTAAAGTCGGAGCACGGTTTCTAAATACTCAATGCGGACTGAAACTACATTCTACCAGCAAGCAGAAGCTTTCACTTTGGATGTTAAACGCACGAATTGGTCTGACTAACTCGGTCGATTGTACCTTTTACAAACTCCGCACCCTAGGCCGCCGATACGCCCCCGCAGGCCCCACAACCAACTCATGCAGCGCCCAGACCAGGGCGTCGACGCGGTCGGGAGAGCCCTGCCCTTCGAACCCGCGCGCGGTCATCTGACACATCTGCTCCTCCAGCGCGTCCAGCCCGGCAACATGCGCCACCCGCCCCTGTTCGTACAAAGCTGCCACAGGCTCAGCCCGCGCGACCTTCCCGCGCGAGGCCCGCACCGCGCGATAAGGCACCATAGGGTCCACCTGCCGCACGACCTCTTCCACCAGTTGCCCGCCCTGATTGACCTCAGCGACCAGCCGTTCCGCCCCGAACTCATCCATCGCGTCAATCGCCGCCTGCGCCCAGCCCGCCGGGCCAACGCCCTGCACCGTGCGGTCGGCCAGCACATAGACGCGCCAATCCTCGGGCGGCCCCTGTAGCTGAGCGCCCACGACCACGATCCCACATGCATCCGCATTCGACCCAACCGTTACCGCCGGGTCCAGCGCCACCACTATACGGTCCAAATCAGGTACATTCTCAACTCGCGCCGCGTCCAGCATCGCCCCGGTCCACAACGCGCCCTCGGCATCCGACAACAGCACTCCGTCCAACTCCTGCCGCCCCAGCCGCGTACCCGCATAACGCGCGCGCACTTCGTCCAGAAACGAATCCGCCAGATTGGCCCGGTTTGCCTCAGTCGGCGCATGGGTCTGCACGGTGGACGGAGACGCCAGCAATTCCTTCAAAACCTTCACATTGCGCGGTGTGGTCGTCACACAGACCCGAGGTCGCTCCCCCAAGCGCAGCGCAAATTGCAGCATATCCCAGGTCTCGCCAGCCTTCTTCCACTTGGCCAACTCATCCACCCATGCCGCATCGAACTGAGGCCCCCTCAGCCCTTCGGGATCATGCGCCGAAAACGCCTGCGCCTCGGCCCCGTTGGGCCAGATCAGTTTGCGTTCCGACGCCTTCCAGACAGGTCGCCGATCCGGCGGAGAACACTGCAGAATCCCGCTATCGCCAAAGATCATCACATCGCGCACCTGATCGAAGGTCTCACCCACCAACGCCACACGACGCGCCTCGCCGCGATCCAGCGGCAAAGACCCCTCGACCACCCGTCGCACCCATTCGGCTCCGGCCCGCGTCTTACCAGCCCCACGCCCCCCCATGATCACCCAGGACCGCCAGTCGCCTTCGGGCGGCAACTGATGCGGCAGCGCCCAGAACTCGAACAGGAAAGGGAGGGCGCACAGCCCCCCCTCCCCGATCTCACTCAGAAATCTGTCCCGAACCGCAGCAGGCGCGGAGGCGAGCCAGCCTGCACCCAACCTCAAATCGAGCGCGCTCAAGGTCGAGCGCATACCCCCTTTGGGCAATTCCGGCTTGTCTGTGATGTTGTTCGACAAAGCTTGTCTCCACTTTCTGACAACTTCGGATCAGCCCCTCTAACTGCCCGAGTTGCTTGGCTGAACCAGCAAGATCTGCATCCTCCCCGGCACCGATCTGTTTGCGCAGTTCTTCCGCTGCTTGGCGCAGATCGCGAATGGATCTCTCAAGCGACTGCAACAAATCAGCCGTCTGGGACATCCGCTCTTCCGGGGTAATCAAAGTCATGTGTGCCTGTGACCTCATGCGTGAGTGATCTCCGCACGAGAGAAACGAAAAACGGCCACCGGGTCGCCCCCGGGGCCGTCGCCCACCTCTTCTAGCATGACACAACTTATACGCGAGAAAGTCCGCAAAGTCAATGCGTTGCGCAACAACGGCGCAACGGGTAACGTGCGCTGATAGTTAAGAGACCTTTACTGATAGGACTATGTGGCAGACGGTCGTCAGTGGTTGAGCCCCGTGACTACAACGTTACATATCGCCGAGAAAAAGAAATGGCTCGGAAGGTTCAAAGCTGGCCGAAATCTCGCCCGCAAGGATGGGCTTTTCGCCAAGTTCCAATTTCAGGGTAGAAGCCCCATCGGAGAGATCAAGGTTCTCGATATCCACCCAAAACAATGTAGGGCTGAACACGCTCTCATAGTAGTAACGACCCAGCTCATGATCAGCGACCGTACGCCAGGTTGTTGATGCGATGTTTGGGCGCTCCGGGTCCGTCACACCAAATGGTACGGAAATTGATCGCACAAGAGAGAACACCGCCGCATTCGCATCGTTTTTGTCTTCGAACGAGGGAACGGCATTCAGATTCCAGCTCAACCGCGCAAACCGGTCGGAAGACCGATGGGTTCCGGGCAAAAATGAAAGACTATTAACTTCACCCCAATAAGTGGTGATAGCGAGTTGTTCCTCAAAAGTAGGAGAGTTCGTCATGACAGTAAATTCGCGGCCATGGTGAATAACCAACTCGCCATCGAGATACTCGAATATTGCACTGTCACCAGACGCATCAGATAGCGCAATATGCCCTCCGGCCTCATGTCCGCTAGGCAACATCGGCGCTACAATCACGAATGGCTCTTGCTCCATAGCTGCAACGGCTTCTTCAACTGTTGCAGAGTTATCCAGAAAATACTGCAACCACCCTCCGACAGAAAGGAGAGGTTTGTCTCCGGCATTTTCCGTCCCGTAATCCGCTTCGGCAAGATAGAGAGCGTTGCCGACCAGCCCGCCATCATTCATGCCGTCAACAGTTGCTCCGTCATAGATCGTTGCCACGACAGACCCGTATTTTGACGTCCATTCGATCGAATTCTCTCCGGCACCACCGTCACGGTCCATGCCCTGCGGGAAGGCCCAAATGTCTGTCGAAGTATCTTCGAACCAGTCAAGCGCCCTCCCCGTGAGGAAGGATCCGTCTGCCGTTTCATAGACGATCCGAGAGCATGCGATTGCTGAAGACGCGGCTAGAACCACGGTCAGAGTGGTAGCTACAAGTATTTTAGCGCACATTTCTGGAATCCTTTTTTTGGTCATACACAAAAAGTCATCGCCCCTAAGGATCGGATATTTACCGATGTTATGAAAGCCAAGAAGCACTTCGGGATTTTCAAAGCCCAGCCGGAAAGGGTTCTTCTATTTGAACAATCCGTTCCCTGACGGCCGCGGCAAGTACGTGTTCCCACTTCGCAATTCATACCTTGACAATTGTTTACAAAACTAGCATGTGCCACCTTAAGACAGCGCTGACGCGTGAGCATTGACGGTCGCAGCAGACCCCACAGCGCATCACTACATCTCCTAGTTCCCATTCACGCAGGGTTCTTGACGCGACGCCAGATGGCGCAGGGTTCGCCTGCACGTCCCGAGGTTTAGCGGAAACCCTGCCGGTCACGCGCTGCGAGGCCAGACACGTCTTGTCCGTACGGCTATCGCCTTGCGGATTACAAAGGATAGTTATTTGTTCGACTTCGACATGCTGGGCCTTGCACCAGCCCTCAACGATGCACTGAAACGTGCCAATTTCTCACAACCGACCCCTATTCAGAACCAGGCCATCCCGCTGGCGCTGAACGGTCACGACATCCTGGGCCTGGCGCAGACCGGCACCGGTAAGACGCTGGCCTTCGGTCTGCCGCTGATCGACCACTTGTTGGCGCAGTCCGGCAAACCCGCGCCCAAAACCGCCAAGGCGCTGATCCTTGCCCCCACCCGCGAGCTGGTCAACCAGATCGCGGATAGCCTGCGCAACCTGACCGACAAGACCAAGCTGCGCGTGGCCACCGTGGTCGGTGGCCAGTCGATCGGCAGACAGATCTCGTTCCTGTCGCGCGGCACCGACATTCTGGTCGCCACGCCCGGGCGTTTGATCGACCTGATGGAACGCGGTGCCGTTGACCTCGGCTCGGTGCGACATCTTGTATTGGACGAGGCCGACCAGATGCTGGACATGGGCTTTATCCACGCCCTACGCAAAATCGCACCCAAGCTGGGCACGCCGCGTCAAACCATGCTGTTTTCGGCCACGATGCCGAAGCAGATGGAGGAACTCAGCCAGTCCTATCTGACCAACCCGCAGCGAGTGCAGGTCTCGCCTCCAGGTAAAGCGGCTGACAAGATCACGCAGTCTGTGCATTTCGTCGACCGGGCCGGCAAACCGCGGAAACTCCGCGATATTCTGTCCGCTGACATGGAAGCTCTGACCTTGGTATTTTCCCGTACCAAACACGGAGCCGAGAAACTGATGAAAGGCCTTGTGGCCGATGGTTTCAACGCGGCCTCGATCCACGGCAACAAAAGCCAGGGACAGCGCGACCGCGCGATCAAGGCGTTCCGGGCAGGAGAGATCAACGTATTGGTCGCGACCGACGTGGCCGCGCGTGGCATCGACATTCCCGGTGTTGTCTATGTGATCAACTATGACCTGCCCGAGGTGCCCGACAACTATGTCCACCGCATCGGGCGCACAGCCCGTGCTGGTCGCGAAGGTGAAGCTATCGCATTCTGCTCACCGGACGAAGTGGATCAGCTGCGCCAGATTCAGAAGCTGATGAAGATCGAAATTCCGGTCGCCAGCGGCACCATGCCAGAATTTTCCGAGCCTAAGAAAACCCGCAATCGCGGAGGGTTCCGGGGGCGTAAACCGCAGGGGGCAAATTCAACATCGAAGCCCACGTCCTCGAAGCGTCGTCGTCCACGCGGACGTCCCGCCGCATAACAAAAAGAAAAAGGCCGCGTTTTTCGACGCGGCCTTTTTCTTAGTTGCTCGAGCTGTTTCTTTCAGCCTCAATCTCTCGCCACTTGGCGACGTTCCGATTGTGTTCCTGCAAGGTTTCCGCAAACGCGTGCCCCCCGGTGCCATCCGCAACAAAGAAGACAAAGTTGGTCTCTTCCGGTGCGACAGCAGCCTCAAGGCTGGCCAACCCTGGGTTGGCAATGGGTGTCGGCGGCAAACCGTCTATCACATAAGTATTCCAAGGTGTTGCACGGCGCAGTTCACTGCGACGCAGCCCGCGCCCCAGCGTGCCTTGACCCTTGGTGACGCCATAGATGACCGTCGGGTCTGTCTGCAGCTTCATGCCCTGCTCAAGCCGGTTCACAAAGACGCTTGCAACCTGCCCGCGTTCATTGGGAACACCGGTTTCCTTTTCGATGATCGACGCAAGGATCAGCATTTCCTCTGGGCTGCTGATGGGAAGGTCGCCTTGGCGGTTCTCCCACACTGCGTTGATGCGCAATTGTTGCTTGTCTTGCATCGCTTGCAGAACGGCCGTTCGGTCATCGCCCGGTGCCAAATCATAGCTGTCAGGCGCCAACATCCCTTCGGCCGGGATCTCGGCAATCTCACCTGTCAGCGGTTCAATCGCCTCCAAGCCTTGCGCCACCTGCCATGAGGTCACGCCTTCGGCAACAGACACACGGTACCGGGTGTCGGCTTCTTCACGCTTTTGACCGTATTCGGCAGGGATTTCCTCGTCGGTCACATCAAACGATGCGATCTCGACAAATTCCAGCGTTGCCGGGTCCAACTCGCGTACCCGGGTTTGGATGCGCGTGACACCGATACGGTATTCAATCTCAGACCCGCAGGTGCTGGCACCGCTGCTTGTGATCTCATCGATGATTTGCTCCATCGACGCACCTTCGCGCACCAGAAAGCTACCGGCTTTCAGCTGCTGCGATTTATCCGTGTAGTCCGCCGCCATGCGAAAGATCATGGCGCTGCTGATGGCTCCGTCATCTTCAAGCTCTTGGCTGACACGGGTCATATTCGACCCGCTCCTGACCTGCAGGCACATGGCGGATTCCAGCGGACCCTCGGCCTTGTATTGCGACTGCCCCCACACAACCAGCCCGCCCATCAGGAACAAGCCTACGATCAGCAGAGTCAGCGCGTTCGAAGCAAGAGCCCGGAACATTTAGGTGACCTTTCCGAAGATCACGCTGGCATTGGTGCCGCCAAAGCCGAACGAATTCGACAACGCCACATTGATCTCACGCTCACGCTTGGCGTTGGGCGCCAGATCAATCGGAGTTTCAACGGTGGGGTTATCCAGATTGATCGTCGGCGGAGCCACCTGATCCCGGATCGCCAGGATCGAAAAGATCGCCTCAATCGCGCCTGCCGCACCCAAAAGGTGACCGGTGGCTGATTTGGTCGAGGTCATGGTGGCCTTGCTGGCGTGATCACCTAACAGGCGCTCTACCGCGCCCAGTTCGATCGTATCCGCCATGGTCGATGTGCCATGCGCGTTGATATAGTCCAGATCCGAAGGCTCCAACCCAGCGCTGCGCAATGCGGCTTTCATGGAACGCTCAGCGCCATCACCATCCTCGGACGGTGCGGTAATGTGATAAGCGTCGCCGGACATGCCGTAACCCAGCACTTCGGCATAGATCTTCGCACCGCGTGCCTTGGCGTGCTCATATTCTTCCAGAACCACGATGCCTGCGCCCTCGCCCATGACAAAGCCGTCACGGTCTACGTCATATGGGCGGCTGGCTTTCTTCGGATCGTCGGCATATTTGGTCGACAGCGCCTTGCACGCGTTAAAGCCGGCGATACCGATCTCGCAGATGCAGCCTTCGCCGCCACCAGCAATCATGACTTCCGCGTCGCCTGCGCGAATGATGCGGCTGGCATCACCGATTGCATGCGCACCTGTCGAGCAAGCCGTCACGACCGAGTGGTTGGGCCCCTTGAACCCGTGGCGGATAGATACCTGGCCGGATGCCAGGTTGATCAGCGCACCGGGAATAAAGAAGGGCGATACACGACGCGGACCTTTGTCGCGGATCAGGTTCGCCGTTTCAGCAATAGAGCCCAGCCCGCCGATACCCGACCCGATCAGGACGCCTGTTCGCAGGCGGTCCTCTTCATCCTCGGGCAGCCAGTTTGCATCCTGACAAGCCATGTCAGCGGCAGCGATCGAATACAAGATAAAGTCTTCGATCTTACGTTGCTCTTTTGGCGGCAACCAATCGTTGGGATTGAATGTCCCATCAGTTCCATCGCCGCGCGGAACTTCGCAGGCATAGGTCGTGGTGACACCGCTTGCTTCGGCATCAAATTTCGTGATCGGGCCCGCGCCGGATTCCCCATCCAGCAGCCGTGACCAAGATTTCTCGACCCCGCTGGCCAAAGGAGTGACCAATCCCAGACCGGTTACAACGACTCTGCGCATGAAATGCCTCTTGCCTGCTTCCTATTTGAGAACCGCTCATACCCCGGCCCGGGGTCCGGGGGCAAGAGCAACGGCACATTCCCACCTGGCACCATTTCGCCGGATGGTCCGTCTGTGCAGGATGTACCAAAACACATTGCCACGGCTCTTTCAGGGAATTGAAAGGCCGGGGCAATGACGTGCAAGACAGGATTACTGGAATTCAGCGACGGGCTCGTGGGCCTGCTCGGCCACGTTAAGCGCGTCTGCCAAGTCAATCGTTTTGCGGAACAAAGCCCGCCCAACCAATGCGCCCGAGATGTTGTGCACATAGGCCAGACGCGAGATGTCATCTGATGTCCGAACGACACCGCTGGCAATAACCGGCGTGCGTGACAGCTGTGCAAGACCTGAGATCAGACCCAGCTGCGCATCGACGTCTTCGATGTCGCTGTCGATATCGGTCACCAGAATCGCCGCGAAGGGCGTGCCCTCGAACGCTTGAATAAACGCTTCGGGCGTAAACGCACTCTGACTGCGCCAGCCTTCAGTCATGACCTGACCTTGCCAGACATCCACAGCCAGAACGATCTGGTCCGGATAAAGCTTGGCCAGTTCCTTGACCAGATTCGGATCCCAGGCGGCAAGCGTACCAATCACCACCCGTCCCGCGCCTTTGTCGATCCAGTATTCGACCTGTTCCCGCGTCCGCATACCGCCGGCCAGTTGCACAGACATCTCGGACGTGCGGATAATTTCCTCGACCAATTCGGCGTTGGTATCGCGGCCTTCGATCGCATCGAAATCCGTCAGGTGCATCCACATGGCACCGGCTGCAGACCAGCTGCGTGCCGTGTCCGCCGGATTCACATGCCAGATCATCGCGTCGTCCAGACGGCCTTTGTCCAGTGTGACACACCGGCCGTTCTGCAATTCCATCGTGGGGTAAATCCTCATGAGCATTCTCCTCCGCTCAATCGCTCTGCAATTCCAGAGTACCATACACGCGGAAGAACGGTCCGCTATTACCAGGATCGGCAAACTACGGCCGGTTTGCGGCATTCGCGAAGTCTCAAATTGTCAGTGGCGCGGCGGCGGTCCGTTGCGGCGCATAAGCGTGACGTCGCTGCCGTTGAACGCGCATTCGCGCATCGGGGTATAGCCCAGCTTGCCCGCCAGATTGCGCGAGGCCAAGTTCGCCGAATTCACCATCGCGACCAACGGACCGGGCATGATCCGGTCAAACCAGTCATGTGCAGCTTGTGCCGCCTCCAGCCCCAATCCCTGTCCCTGCGCCTCGGGGACCAGAATCCATCCGGCCTCGGGAAAACTGTCGAAATCCTCGCCAATCGAACGGTTACCGTAAAAGAACCCCGCCTGACCGACCATCTGGCGATTCGACTGCTGGACCACGGCCCATTGCCCGAAACCGGCCATTTGCCAGTGCCCGGCATTTCGAAGGAATGAATCCCACGCCTCTCCGCGCGACCGCGGCTTGCCGCCGATATGTCGCACGATGCATGGGTTGCGCCAAATCTCGGCGAACCGGTTGAAATCCTCTGGCCGCATGCCGCTCAGCGTCAAACGGGCCGTATTGATCATCGGGGTGGATCTTATCATGCCCTTCCCGCTCTGAATTATGTGCCTCGGGTAAAAGGTTGCGAACGAATACGGCACCTTGCAAGGCGGAATTGGGCAAGGCACAAAAAAACGGCGCCTCCGTTGCCCGGAAGCGCCGCTTTTTAATTATTTTGAAGCTTTAGGAAGCTTCCGAGATGAATTTGACGGCGTCGCCAAATGTCTGGATGGTCTCGGCTGCGTCATCGGGGATTTCGATGCCGAACTCTTCTTCGAAGGCCATAACCAGCTCAACAGTGTCCAGGCTGTCTGCGCCCAGATCGTCGATGAAGGACGCGTTTTCGGTCACTTTGTCTTCTTCAACACCCAGGTGCTCAACAACGATCTTTTTAACGCGATCTGCGACGTCGCTCATGTCTATTCCTCATTCCGTTTTCAGGGCCTAGTGCCCGGTTCTGCCCTTGCCCGCTCAGGCTGGCTTTGATTTGCCCGGTGCGGGCGGTTGGGTCCCGGATGACCGGGAAAGTAGAAGGCCGACCATTTGGTCGACCCCAGCATTTATGCGCCGCCTATAGCATAGACAACGCGCGAGGCAAACGCTTTCGCACCTGCCCCTGTCCGCGCTCACAACATGGCCATACCGCCGTTAACATGCAAGGTGGTTCCGGTAACATATCCGGCTTCGGGGCTGGCAAGATACAGTACAGCCGCCGCAATTTCCGACGCATCGCCCATGCGACCGGCGGGAACCTGCCCCAAAATGCCCGATTTCTGATCGTCGGTCAGCTTGTCGGTCATGGCTGTGGTGATGAAGCCGGGCGCAACCGCGTTAGCCGTGATCCCGCGGCTGGCAACCTCATAGGCCAGGGATTTGGTCATGCCGACCATACCTGCCTTGGACGCTGCATAGTTTGCCTGACCGGGGTTCCCAGTGGCACCGACGACGGATGAAATGTTGATGATCCGACCCCAGCGCGCTTTCATCATACCCCGCAGGACGCCTTTGCACAGCTTGGCGGTCGAGGTCATGTTTACGTCGATCACACTTTGCCATTCGTCATCCGACATACGCATGAACAGGTTGTCCCGGGTAATCCCAGCATTGTTGACCAAGATATCAACCGACCCCATCGCCTCAGCCGCTTGCTTTGGCAGTGCGGAAACAGCCTCGCCGTCGCTCAGGTTGCATGGCAGAACATGCGCCCGCTCGCCCAGTTCGGCGGCCAATGCCTCGAGCGGTTCGACACGAGTGCCCGACAACGCAACGGTGGCCCCCGCACCGTGCAGCACGCGTGCAATCTCGCCACCAATCCCGCCGGACGCACCGGTGATCAGCGCATTCTTACCTGTCAAATCAAACATTCGATCTTCCTTTTACAGCGCAACTTGCGTCGCACATTGTTCTTATGATTCGCTCTTAACCACATTCTGCACGTCATCCGGCGTGCCGACAGCCTTGCCAGCAATCGCGCGGTCAATCTTGCGGATCATCCCCGAAAGCGCCTTGCCTGCGCCGATCTCCCAAGTCTCGGTAACGCCCTGCGCGGCCATATACTGCACGCTCTCGCGCCAGCGTACTGACCCGGTGACCTGCTCGACCAGCAACTGACGGATCAGGTCCGGGTCGCTGACGGCTTCTGCGCGAACGTTTGCAATCAACGGAACCGCAGGGGCTTTGATTTCTACTGCCGCCAGCGCTTCGGCCATCACATCCGCTGCAGGCTGCATCAGCGCACAATGGAACGGAGCACTGACGGGCAGCATTACTGCGCGCTTTGCGCCTTTTTCCTTGGCATTCTCGGCTGCACGTTCCACGGCTGCCTTTGCGCCTGAAACAACGACCTGAGTAGGATCGTTGTCGTTCGCGGCCTGACAGACCTCACCTTGCGCGGCCTCTTCTGCGACTGCGCGCACGGCCTCAAGGTCCAGCCCCAGAATGGCGGCCATCGCGCCTTCGCCAACTGGCACAGCGCTTTGCATCGCTTGACCACGGGTGCGCAGCAGACGCGCCGTATCAGCAATCGATAGCGCGCCAGCAGCGGCCAACGCCGAGTATTCCCCCAACGAGTGCCCCGCTACGAACGCAGCATCCGTGACGGCTACACCTTCGGCTTCCAACGCACGCATCGCGGCCATCGAGGTTGCCATCAGCGCCGGCTGTGCGTTCTGCGTCAGGGTCAGGTCTGCAATATCACCTTCCCAAATTAGGGTGCTCAGCTTTTCACCAAGCGCTTCATCGACCTCGTCGAAAACAGCCTGTGCAGCCGGGTAGGCCTCGGCCAGTGCCTTGCCCATACCGATGGTCTGGGCGCCCTGCCCCGGAAAAACGAACGCGCGTGTCATTACAACCTCTTGGATGACGTTAGGTTGCGATGGGGTGTAAACCGAGTGAACGAGCGGCACAAGCTCTGCATCCTGACACGTAAACTGTGCGTCAAAGCCTATTGTGTCGGCCCCGGCTGCATTTAGGGTGGCCACAGCAAACAGATCGGAGTCGCAAACCAATGCCCCTTGCCAACACCACCCAAAGCTATGGAGGCGTTTCGAAAACCTTCCACTGGCTGACAGCCTTGCTCATTCTGACGGCGCTGCCGATTGGGTGGTTTGCAAACCAACTGGCACACGCAATCGAAGACCCGACCATTCCAACGACACCGGAAGACCTGCAACAGGCGGCGCAGCTGTTTTCGCTGCACAAAACTATCGGTGTAACGGTCTTTTTCGTGGCGCTTGCCCGTATCTTGTGGGCGATCAGCCAACCCAAGCCGGGATTGCTCAATGCTGAAAACAAGCCCGAGGCATTTGCGGCTGAAACCGTCCACTGGCTGTTGTATGGCTCGCTGGTTCTGGTTCCCCTGACAGGCTGGATTCACCATGCGGCCACCGAGGGGTTTGCGCCGATCCTCTGGCCGTTCGGTCAGAACTTGCCCTTTGTGCCCAAATCCCCCGCGTTGGCCGAAACAAGCGCCGGGTTACACTTCGTCCTGATGCTGGTGCTGGTCGGTGCTCTGGTTTTGCATATCGTTGGCGCGCTCAAGCATCACGTGATCGACAAAGACAGCACATTGCGCCGTATGATGCCAGGACGGGTGGATTTGCCGGAACCGCCAACGCAATGGCACTCACCTGCCCCCGTCGTCGCAGCAGTCGTGATCTGGGCCGTTGCTCTTAGCATCGGGTGGTTCGACGGAGCCTACTCGGCACATCCGACCGGTGATCATGCATCTGCCGAACTGGAGGCGGTGCAATCCGACTGGCAGGTGCAGGAAGGCACTTTGTCGATCACGATCACCCAGTTGGGCAGCCCCGTCAGCGGAGCGTTCTCTGATTGGACTGCGGCAATCACATTCGACGACCCTGCGGAACCCGGACCGGCCGGGGCTGTTGATGTGACAATCGCCATCGGCTCATTGACCATTGGCACCGTGACACAGCAGGCTATGGGATCGGACTTCTTTGACAGCGCTCAGTTCCCGACCGCAAATTTCAACGCCGAACTGTTTAAGACCGATCTGGCCTATGAGGCACGCGGCACCTTAACCATCCGGGATAAAACCATGGACGTCGTCTTGCCGTTCGAGCTGGACCTGCAGGACGGTACGGCAAAAATGCAGGGTGAATTGGAATTGAACCGTTTGGACTATGACGTTGGCACGTCGCAGCCAACCGAAGATTCGCTGGCCTTTGCAGTCAAAGTAGCTGTTGAACTGACAGCCACCCAAGCCGAATAAAGAAAAAACCGCCGAGACCTGAAGGGTCCCGGCGGTTTCTTTTTGCATATAAGGCGGGCTTACTCGGCCTTTTGCGCCTCTACCGAAATACGAACCTCAACCTCGTCGCTTACAAACGGTGCGAACTGGCCCAGATCGAACTCGCTGCGGACCAGTGTGGTGGTGGCATCAAATCCGGCCCAGGGCTTGCCCGCCATCGGATGCTCGCCAACCTGGTTCAGCTTGGCGTCCAGAACAACCGACTTGGTCACGCCGTTCATGGTCAGATCGCCGGTGATGTTCGCGGTGTTTTCACCGGTGACTTCGATACCGGTCGAGGTGAACGAAATCAGGTCACCCTCGGCGACGCCAAAAAAGTCTTCGGTCATGAAGTGATCTTCGCGCGGCTTCCAGCCGGTGATCATTTCGACCACTGGCATCGACACGCTCACGCTGGAATCTGCCGGGTTTTCCTGATCGAACATGATCTCGCCCTCAAAGCCCGAGAACATGCCAGTCGTGGTGGAAAAACCAAGGTGGTTATAGTTGAAGACAACCTGGCTGTGGCTGGGGTCCAAAACGTATTTCTCGGCGCTTGCAAACGCCGAGGTCGCCGATACGGCCAGTGCAGCAGCAAGAAGGGTGGATTTCATGACTATCTCCAAAAATGTTGTGAGTGCAAACCAGTTGGAATGCTCAACAACAAAAATGTGCCGCCCTTGGGCGGCACACAAGACTTATTCTCTAACAATTTCTGTTCCTAAATGAACAGAAGTGAAAGTCAGGCGAAGATCGTTACACTTCCGCTCAATTGGCCCTTCAGCGCTCGGCCAACATCCGCCGATTGTAGCGGCAACTTCATCAGCAGGCTGCCGTCCACATCATAGAGTTCGACCTGATCATCATCGAACCGTGCACCACCCAAGGTATCATAGCTGCGGCGCAGTACTGTCTGGGGACGCCCGTTTTCATTCTTTTGCAGCACGCGTACTTCGCGGCGGATCGGATCAAAATAGGCATCGGGGCGCGCATCAAGCACCTGAATGGTCAGCAGGCTGACGCCGATCAGTAAGAATGTCAGCGACGCAGCCAGTTTGATCGGCCAAACTTCGGTTGCCATCACCGCGCCAGACATCAGCCACATGGAAAACGCGACAACGATCAACAACGCCCCCGCGATGCGTGCCAGAACGGTGCGTGCCCTCCAATTCGGCGCAAATGCGATAAGAACTGGAACCGATTGATCATAAGTCGTGCTGGTCGCAGACTTCTCGAAGGTATTCGTGTTCATCGCGGTCATTTCTCTGTACCCTAGTTCACGTTGCCGTCTTTGGTTCGGTCTGTCCGGTTAGTTCCCGGTATGCAAAACAACTTTGAGCCGAAAAGCGTCAGGAATTGGGCAGCGCAAAGGAAATAGCGCGACTTCACCAAGGCATGTGTGACGGCCCTTGCCCCCCGACGCGAATGGTGTATATGGGGCCATCCTTCGCAAGAGTTATGAATCGCGCAGCCTCTCGTGGCAGGGTCGCGAAGGACGAACCGGCCCCGCCTTTGAAATGCGCCTTGATAGAAACAGGAGTGCACATGCCACTGTATGAGCATGTAATGATCGCGCGTCAGGACCTGTCCAACGCGCAGGCAGAAAGCCTCGTCGAACATTTCGGCACCGTTCTGGCTGACAACGGCGGCAACGTCGTCGAAAGCGAGTACTGGGGCGTCAAGACGATGGCCTACAAGATCAACAAGAACCGCAAGGGTCACTATTCCTTCCTGAAGACCGACGCCCCCGCTGGCGCCGTTCAGGAAATGGAGCGCCTGATGCGCCTGCATGACGATGTTATGCGCGTTCTGACCATCAAGGTCGACGAGCACAACGAGGGCCCTTCGGTCCAGATGCAGAAGCGCGACGAGCGCGAAGGCCGCCGCGAGCGCCGCTGATCAACGCCTGACGAAAGGACATATACCATGGCCGCAAAACCATTTTTCCGCCGCCGCAAGGTCTGCCCGTTCTCGGGCGATAACGCGCCGAAGATCGATTACAAAGACACCCGTCTGCTGCAACGCTACATCTCTGAGCGTGGCAAGATCGTTCCCTCGCGCATCACCGCCGTTTCGGCGAAAAAGCAGCGTGAACTGGCCCGTGCTATCAAGCGCGCCCGCTTCCTCGCCCTGCTGCCCTACGCTGTGAAGTAAGGAGAGACTGATATGCAAGTTATCCTGCTGGAACGCGTTGCGAAACTGGGTCAGATGGGCGACGTCGTTGACGTCAAGCCTGGCTACGCCCGCAACTTTCTGCTGCCCCAAGGCAAAGCGCTGAGCGCTTCGAACGCCAACATTGCGTCGTTCGAATCCCAAAAAGCGCAGCTTGAGGCGCGCAACCTGGAAACCAAGAAAGAAGCTGAATCTCTGGCTGAAAAGCTGGACGGTCAGCAGTTCATCGTGATCCGCTCGGCATCGGATGCTGGTGCTCTGTACGGTTCGGTCACCCCGCGTGACGCCGCAGATGCCGCAACCGAAGCTGGTTTCACCGTCGACAAAAAGCAGATTGCTCTGATCGCTCCGATCAAAGAGCTTGGCCTGCACTCGCTGGCGGTCAAGCTGCACCCCGAGGTCGAAGTCAAGATCCAAATGAACGTTGCCCGTTCGCAAGAAGAAGCCGAACTGCAGGCTTCGGGCAAGTCGATCCAGGAACTGGCTGCCGAAGAAGAGGCCGCCGCAGAATTCGAAATCGCCGAACTGTTCGACGATATCGGTTCCGCAGCTTCCGACGATGACGATTTGGTTGCCGAAGAGGCCCCGGCTGAGGAAGACGAAGCCAAAGCCTGATCCGGCTGCCTTTGAAAGATTGATTGGCCGCGCCGAAGGGCGCGGCCTTTTTTTGTGTTCGAACCCCAGACCGTGACAAAGAGTGACGTCAAGCACGACCAGGAATTTGGATTGAAATTATGCTATCCTACGGTCACGCGGCCCCTGCCGCCCCAGCCGCATTTTTCTGAAGTTCATTTTATCAGCAATTTGCGTGATCGCACATCTGGGCGGATCGCGATCCGACAGGAGAAACCACTATGGCATCCTTGTGCAACTACATCGTCGTGAATGATGGCTCTTTTTCTTTAAACCCCGGTGAAAGCCAGACCTTCAGCGACCCGATCCCTTCCAACCTGATCATCGGAACCAACCGCGCGAAGCCTATCCTTGCCTTCAAAGCTTGGGCAACGCCGTCCGGAGGGGCTTTTCAGATCGAAATTAACGACACCTTCGTTTATGGCCCGTCCATATCCGGCGGCGACATTCGCGGATTATGGGAGGCCTTTCCCGGAACCGTCCTGAACCCGGGGATCAACAACACCGTTCAGTTTCGCGCGACAGAGAACAAGATCTGGTTTGCCGATATCATTCTGTGGTTCCAGGTCGAAATTTAACGACCCGCCTACCCGACCTGACAATTACGGAACACTCTGGCACCGGGTTATGACGCAACGGGACCCGGCATAAATCAGCGCGCGGACTGTGTGTCTGCTTGCGGTTGCATTCGACGGGACTATCATGCGGCCAAACCCCATCCGGAGACTACACATGCCCCACTACACGCGCCGCGCTTTACTTGTTGCATTACTCGGCGCACCTGCCCTGGCTGCCTGCGGCGGCTTGGATGGCAAGCAGAGCTCTCGCAATGCCCCTTTTGATCCTCCGCTATACCCCAATGAGACCCCAGAATTGCGTGCATCAATCAACAAGTGGGCTGACCATTATGAACTGCCGCGCGAGCTGTTGCACAAGCTCGCCATAAGGGAAAGCACGCACCGGCCATGGGCCGTCAACAGGCCATATTACGGGTTGCTGCAGATCCTGCCCGCGACAGCGCGAACCATGGGGTACAGAGGCAACGCTCAGGGTTTGTTGGATGCAGACACCAATCTGGAGTTTGCCGGAAAATACCTGCGTGGGGCGTGGCTCTTGTCAGACGGCGACCAGAAGCGGGCTATTTTCCTTTATGCCAAAGGTTACTATCCCGAGGCGAAGGCCGCCGGGATGCTGGTTGAAACTGGCCTAAGGTCAGAGTGACGTTGGGTAAGGATATAGCTTGTCATTAGCGTAAAGGTTGCAATAATGACTTATGTAATCGCTAAGGTATTCTGTTGCCATAACCACGCATTATGCCTAAGCGATATGCATAATTAGCTTGCGTCAGGCACCACAGTTGACGCAACGTATTCGGTGAAATGGACAGATTTGGCATGTCTTTGGGGAAAGATTTGCCGCCGCAAAGGTTGGACAGGTGAAACTTATAGACTTGGCCGCGATCGACCACGAGGAAAAGTCGGCAGCCGACATAATTAATGCTGTCTGCGATGAATTGGGTTTCGATTACGCGTCTTATGCCACTTTTAACCCTGTAAAGGGTGACGTGCAGGGGTATGCCAACTACCCGGACGAATGGAAGATTCACTATGGCAGCCAAGGCTTCCACCATTTCGATCCGACCTTGTATCAATCTGCGCTCAGCATCGCTCCGGTAGACTGGGGCAGATTTAATCACGACGAAAAGTTCCATTCGGTTTTTCGGGATGCGCATGATTTTGGCATTACTTCCCGTGGCTTAACCGTTCCGGTACGTGGCCCGTACGGGGAATGTGGCCTGCTGAATGTGACCCGAAATTGTTCGGATTCCGAGTGGGCAAAGCTGAAGAAACATGTGATGGGGGATCTGCAGATGGCCGCAGTTACAGCGCATGATACCGTGATGCAGTCTGGCCTGCTGGCCAAAGCACTGTATTTACCAGCCCTTTCGACGCGAGAGAAAGAGATCCTGCAGTGGGTTGCGGACGGAAAATCACAGCAAGACATCGGTGATATCCTGTCGATTTCCCACCGAACCGTCGAAGTTCATATGCGATCCGGGCGTGAAAAAATGGGCGCGTTGACAACACCGCAAGCCATTGGAAGAGCTATTGGATTGGGCCTAATTGCCCCAGGATAATCAAAAAAGATCAAAAAATACGGGAAACCCCCAATAGTCTTAGCTCAAATCTTAGTTAACGTCATCCTTACGGTAACCAGACTGTAGGGGGATGGAAATGATCATCGTAATTGATGGTATCAACCAGAATAAGTTTAAGCATGTCTTGGACGAGATGTACAAACTGCGCGCGCGCGTTTTTGGCGACCGCCTTGGTTGGGATGTAAATATCGTAGACGGGCGCGAACGCGACCATTTCGACGACCTTCATCCAGCACATGTAGTTAGCATCGACGACGAGGGGGACGTTGTCGGGTGCATGAGACTACTGCAAACGACCGGGCCACACATGCTGTCCGACGTTTTTCATTCAATCCTGGACGGCGAACCGCCGATCCGCAGCGCGCAGGTCTGGGAAGCAACCCGGTTTTGCGTCGACACCAAAAAGCTTGGGCGAGGACGTGGGGAAAACTCGGTATCCTATGTCACCAGCGAGATCATGATTGGCTCGTTCGAATATGCCAAGATGGCCGGTGTTCTGGACTCTATCGCCGTGATCGATCCGGTGATGAACCGCGTCCTGCAACGGTCCGGTAACGCGCCTTACGACTATCTTGGAACTGCCAAGCCAATGGGCAAGGTTGTGGCCATGGCCGCCCTTATGGACTGTTCGGATGAACGGATCGCTGGAATTCGGGATTACGCCGACATTGAACACGATGTCTTCCTGACTGAAGAACAGGCGCTGGAGTTGTTTGAGGGTGCAAAGACCAAGCCAAGTGCCGCAAACTACGACCACCAGCCGCTGACTCAGTTGGAAAAGTACTTTGTCGAACAGATGAGTTCGGCAACATCGAAAACCGAAGTCGAGTCTGTACTGAAGCTGATCGAGGCGCTTTCAGACCGCTTTACGCCAGAGCAGAAGACCGCTCTGCTAAGACCCCCCCGTGCTTTTGCTCATGAGGCCTGACCCCCTCACCTCATAGGTTAAAGCCACCCAAGCGGAGCCGTCTTTTTCCAGACGGCTCCGTATTTTTTTGCGCCCATAGGGATGGGCGGACGAGGATTACTCCTCGTCCAGTGCCTCAACGGCTTTCTGCAGATCATCTTTGCTGACTTCTTTGTCCGCGACCTGAGCCAGTTCAAAGACATAGTCGATGACTTTGTCTTCGAAGATCGGCGCGCGCAGCTGTTGCTGCATCTGAGCGTTCTGCTGCACAAACTCAAAGAACTGACGTTCCTGACCCGGGTACTGACGTGCCTGGTTCATGATCGCCTGGGTCATCTCGGAATCGGTGACCTCAACCTCGGCCTTCTGGCCCAGTTCAGCCAACAACAGGCCCAGACGCACGCGGCGTTCGGCCAGTTTGTTGTGCTCGTCTGTCGGCTCGATTTCGGCGTGGTCGTGACCTTCCACTTCCGGGTTTTCCTCGTGCCACAGCTGATGGGCGATCTGCTTGGCTTCGGCTTCAACCAGCGACGGAGGCAGGTCGAACGAGACCTTCTCGTCCAGCGCGTCCAGCAGGCCACGCTTCATGACCGCGCGCGATGCACCGGAATATTCCGCTTCTAAGCGCTCGGCGATTTGACCTTTCAGCGCGGCCAGATCTTCTGCACCGAACTTGGTCGCCAACTCGTCGTTTACCTCTGCAGCAACGGGTTCCTTCACCTCTTTGATAGTGCAGGTGAATACGGCGTCTTTGCCGGCCAGATGCTCTGCACCGTATTCCTCGGGGAAGGTAACGTTGACGTCTTTGACTTCTTCGGCCTTCACACCAACCAGCTGCTCTTCAAAGCCGGGGATGAAGCTGTTGGAACCCAGAACCAGCGGATAGTCTTCAGCCGAACCGCCTTCGAACTCTTCGCCGTCAACCTTGCCAACAAAGTCGATCACAACCTGATCGCCGTCCTTGGCTTTAGAACCCTTGCGGCGCGTTTTGAAGTCCTGCGCGGTTTCGGCCAGGCTGTTCAGCGCTTCTTCGATGGCTGCATCGTCCGCTTTGACAACCAGCTTTTCCAGCTCGACCGATTTCAGGTCAACTTCGGGGATCGCAGGCAGTGCCTCATAGGACATTGCGACCTCGACGTCGTCGCCTTCTTTCCAGTCTTCGTTGGTCATTTTGACCTCGGGCTGAAGCGCAGGGCGCTCGCCGCTGTCTTCAAAATGCTGGTTCATCGCACCATCGATGCTTTCCTGCATCGCTTCGCCCAACAGGCGCTGACCGAACTGCTTTTTCAGCAATGCCATCGGCACTTTGCCTTTGCGGAAACCCTTCATTTCGACTTCCGGCTGCGCTTCGACCAGTTTCTCGTTAACTTTGTCGTCCAGCTCGGCTGCGGATACGATGATATTGTAGCCGCGTTTCAGACCTTCGTTCAGCGTCTCGGTAACCTGCATTATGGTAGTCCCCATAGGATTCGGGGCGCGCAAAACGGCGCGCCGGGCAAATTTGACGCCTTCTATTTGCCCAGCCGCTTACGTGCAAGAGGCAATGGCCAGATCAGCCTTGTTTTGCCGCCGATTTGAACAAAAAAACGCCCCAGCCAAACTGGGGCGCCGTTAGTTTACGGGGAAACGTCGTCAGAACTTCCAGAGCGCACCCAGTACCCATGCTTCGTTCTTGTCAAAGTCGACCGTGTCGTCAAAATCGTGGTTGCGGTATTTCAGGTAGGCATCCGTGTTGATCGCGTCGATCCGCTGAACAACGGCAATACCCCAGGACTTGGTGCTGGACCCCTGATTTTCGAAATCAGAACCGTCGAAATAGTCGATACCAACGCCGGTTTTACCCCAGGACACCCAATCCCCTTCATAAGCAAGCTTGGTGTACCAGTAATCCGGATCGCTGGCGCCGGTAGAGGTATCGTCCCGCGTGCCGAGGGCTGCAGTAAAGCTGAACCCGCTGGGCAACAGGACGGACGCGGACCCGATGGTATCCTTGCGTTCGCCGGGTTGGCCGTCGAAATCCCTTACTGCGTAGGCAATGCTCGCTGCGAACTCTACACCGTTGGTGAAGGTGTTCCGGTACTTGACTGCGAGATCGTAATAATCGTCGTCGTCGCTGCTGGACAAGATGTTCTGACCATAAGCAATCGCCGCTGAGAAGCCGTTGAAATCGGGCGTGTCATACCGGACCCTGCCCCGACGCGCGCCATCAAAGTTGCTGGCCGAGTCGCCAACGGTGATGCCACTCAAGACACCGTCTGCTCCCCGGTAGAAAAACGCGCCGTTTTCATCGTTCGTAAAAGAATACAAAGCCGTCCCGACGTAGGACAAATCAGTCTCGGCGGCCCCGTCCGAGGCCATACTGCCCTGACCGGCAGAGAACTTGCCGTATCCACCTTTGAGCGAGAAATCGACGTGGCGGATATCTTCACGGCTCCAACCGTTGGTGTTGGTACCATCTTGGTTGGCTGTCCCGGTACTTGGCAGACCCAAACCGGTTTCGAACCGGAACATGAACTCATTGCTGCCATAAGGTTGCATGACGCGCAAACCCACGCGGCTGTTGGACAGGTCATTGTCCAGCAACCGGGTCTCGGTCTCCTGGCCATCATCGACCGATACGATCACCGGATCGAGCTGACCGTACAGCACCACATAACCGCCGCTGTTATTTTCGTACTTCAATTCAGCGGCGGCAGGGATCGCCGTGGTCATCGCCAGAACAGCGGCAACCGAGGGAAGTTTCAAATTCACTGTCATTTTATTCACCTTGAACGTTTCGTTTGTGGGAACCGCCAAAAGAAAAACCGATGTGACGGACCACTCCGCAAGGAACCGAGTTAGTCGCGTTTAGGATTTCTGCCTTACGGTTCAAATCGGCAGAAAGTAAATTTTAATCATATCAAAGATTTGGCTACCAAGACTTCGTAGGCAGGAAAATCTGGGTACAAGTCTGCCACTCTGTCTGATGTCTTTCAAAAGGAATGACATGCACTGATGCGTATACGTGCGGCTATTTCTTGCCGAACGCTGAAAAAAGCGGCTAGTTTCCGCCCATGCGTCATTTAGCCAAACTCCGAAAAACCGCAGGTAATTGCTCGGGTAAGTCCTCGGCAATCAACCCGGGGCCGAAATGGCGCGCACATTCCACATGCAGCCAGGCCGCCGTTTCCGCAGCCTGCATCGGAGCGAACCCACGCGCCAGCAACCCGGTGATAAACCCGGCAAGCACATCACCAGAGCCAGCCGTCGCCAACCACGGTGCCGAACGCTCATAATGGGCCGAATTGATCGCGCAGCG
Organism: Ruegeria sp. YTSA072; assembly: GCF_059610285.1. Taxonomy (NCBI): domain Bacteria; kingdom Pseudomonadati; phylum Pseudomonadota; class Alphaproteobacteria; order Rhodobacterales; family Roseobacteraceae; genus Ruegeria; species Ruegeria sp. YTSA072. The sequence continues at coordinate 124,043 of NZ_JBXWNI010000008.1, forward strand.
CCCATCCGGCGCGGCAATCACCGTGTCCGACCCCTTGAACAGAACGACGCACCCTGCCCGCTTGGCCGCCTCACGCGTTGCGTCGACCTTGGAATAGGCCGGGCCTTTGGTTGGAACCGCCTTGAGCTTTTCAGATATGTCAGGGAACAGCCGTGCGAACTCTCCACCATGCGGTGTGAGAACGCAATTATCGTGCAATTGGTCAAACAGAGCCGCAGGGTCGTCCGCAAACGCGGTCAAAGCGTCGGCATCCAAAACCGTCGCCCGATTTGCCGCCAGAGCAACCGGCACCAGATCCCGCGCACGCTCCAATCCCAGACCAGGGCCAAAGCAAAGGGCATTCAGCCGTTCATCGTCGAGAACATCGGACAACTCGTCGCCACCCTCAACCCGTTGCAACATGATGGCCGTAACCTGTGCCGCAACCTCCATCTGCGCCGCCGGGGGAACCCCCAATGTTACCAACCCGGCCCCAATCCGCAAAGCGCCGCGCGCCGCCAATTGCGCCGCGCCGGTCTTGCCAGAACCACCGGACAGGATCAGCGCATGTCCATGGGAATACTTATGATCCGTTTCGCTTTTTGCTGCGGAAAGACCGTCTTCAGAAACCAACTGAACGATTGCGCTGGCTTCCTTTTGCACAAGCCCGATCTGTTTTGTCCGGACCAATCCGCAGTTTGCGGGGCCATCGTTGATCATATGGCCGATCTTCTTGTCATGAAAAGTAACAGTGAGATCAGCAGCGATGACATTCCCAAGAATGCACCCACTGTCAGCGCACAGCCCGCTTGGAACGTCGATTGCAACGACCCGGACATCATTATTTCGCAGCAAGCTCCTTGCCCGCTCAAATGCTAAAAGTGAAAAGACTCCTCCGAAAGGGCGCGTCAGACCAGTTCCGAACAACCCATCAATTACTAAGCTTGTACCGGGTTGGAATCGAAAGGTATCATCTTCCAGCGGAGCCGGATCAATCCGTCGAAAACTGACTTGGTTCTTGTTTCTCCATTTCTCAAAATTCGTTCGCGCATCGGGCGGTAGTTTTTCCGGATCGCCATACAGGTATACATCGATCTCCCAACCCCACTCTTTCAACAACCGCGCAACGACGAACCCATCACCGCCATTGTTGCCGGGGCCACACAAAACCACAGCACGCCCCGAAGTTTTCGCCAACTCCGGCCATTCCTCAAAAACCGCCTCGACTACCCCGCGACCGGCGCGCTCCATCAGCTCCAGACCGGTCACCTGTCCGGACTCAATCGTCGCTGTTTCAATTGCTCGCATCTGCGCCGCTGTCAGCAATTCCGTCATCTCAAATCCTCTGGTGATTCAGTTTCGCTTACTTTTTGTGCAAGTTGATCAAAAATTGATCCGACGCCCATTTTCTCAGCGCCCGGCTCGGGCCGATATCGCAATCACATTGCCGCCCGAATTTAGACGTGGTCAGTGCCAAACTGACAAGAGTTAACAGGAGCCCGGAATGAAGAAGATCGAAGCGATCATCAAGCCGTTCAAACTCGATGAGGTTAAAGAGGCGCTGCAGGATGTCGGCGTCCAGGGTCTCAGCGTGATCGAGGTTAAGGGCTTTGGCCGTCAAAAGGGCCACACCGAACTGTATCGCGGCGCGGAGTACGTCGTCGATTTCCTGCCCAAGGTGAAGGTCGAGGTTGTGCTGGACGACGATCAGGTCGACGCAGCCATTGATGCCATCGTCTCGGCAGCGAAAACCGACAAGATCGGCGACGGCAAGATCTTTGTCTCGCCCGTTGAACAAGCCATTCGCATCCGGACCGGGGAAACCGGCCCGGAAGCGCTGTAACAGAACAAACTCAAAGCAGAGGAATATTAAGTTATGAGCAAGGACGCAGTTCTTCAGCTGATCAAAGACGAGGACGCCGAGTACGTCGACGTTCGCTTCACTGATCCCCGCGGCAAGCTTCAGCACGTCACGCTGATGGCTGATCAGGTTGACGAAGACTTCCTGGAAGAAGGCTTCATGTTCGACGGTTCGTCCATCGCGGGCTGGAAGTCGATCGAAGCATCCGACATGAAACTGATGGTCGACACCGACAGCGCATATGTCGATCCGTTCTACGCGGAAAAAACCATCTGTGTGCACTGCTCGGTTGTTGAGCCCGACACCGGCGAAGCCTATGAGCGTGACCCGCGCGGCACCGCTCAGAAAGCCGAAGCCTATCTGAAAGCATCGGGTATCGGTGATGTGGCCTATATGGGCCCTGAAGCGGAATTCTTCTTGTTCGACGACGTCCGTTTCTCCAACAGCATCAACAAGGTATCTTACGAAGTTGATGCGACCGACGCGTCGTGGAACACTGACACCGAATACGAGATGGGCAACATGGGCCATCGTCCGGGCGTCAAGGGCGGCTACTTCCCGGTGAACCCGATCGACGAAGCGCAGGACCTGCGTTCAGAAATGCTGTCGACCATGAAGCGTCTGGGCATGAAGGTCGACAAGCACCACCACGAAGTGGCGTCGTGTCAGCACGAGTTGGGTCTGATCTTTGACAGCCTGACCAAACAGGCCGACGAGCTGCAGAAGTACAAGTACATCATCCACAATGTTGCGCACGCCTACGGTAAATCGGCCACGTTCATGCCGAAACCGATCGCAGGTGACAACGGCACCGGCATGCACGTGAACATGTCGATCTGGAAAGACGGCAAGCCGCTGTTCGCAGGCGACAAATACGCCGATCTGTCGGATGAGGCACTGTACTTCATCGGCGGCATCCTGAAGCACGCCAAAACGCTGAACGCCTTCACCAACCCGGCGACCAACAGCTACAAGCGTCTGATCCCTGGCTTTGAGGCCCCAGTTCTGCGCGCCTATTCGGCCCGTAACCGTTCGGGTTGCGTCCGTATTCCTTGGACCGAAAGCCCGAAAGCCAAGCGCGTTGAGGCTCGTTTCCCCGATCCAGCGGCGAACCCCTACCTGGCATTTGCCGCTCTGCTGATGGCCGGTCTGGACGGCATCAAGAACAAGATCGATCCGGGCGAAGCCATGGACAAGAACCTGTACGATCTGCCTGCCGAAGAACTGGCCGATATCCCGACCGTCTGCGGCAGCTTGCGCGAAGCTCTGGAAGCTCTGGCGTCGGATCACGACTTCCTGCTGCAGGGCGACGTGTTCACCAAGGACCAGATCGACGGCTACATCGCACTTAAGATGGAAGAAGTCGAAACCTACGAGCACACCCCGCACCCGGTTGAATACGGCATGTACTACAGCTGCTGATCCGATTTGCGGTTTAAAATTCAAGGGCGTCCACTCGGGCGCCCTTGTTTCGTTTGGTACGATCTCTCACACTCGACCCACCCGGTTAGGAGAGATCGCATGTCATCAGACGCCCCCTTTTCTCAATTCACAGACTTCGTGACTTCGAGCGATGAACTGGAGCGCATAACCGGAGCGCCCCTGCCCCAGATCATCGCCAAAGAGCTGTCCGGGCTGGACCAGATGTGCCGCGACTTTATTGCCAAGTCCACATTCTGCCTGATCGCATCAGCCAACCCAGGTGGTCATCTGGACATCTCGCCCCGAGGTGATCCAGAAGGGTTCGTAAATGTGTTATCCGACACAATGATCGCAATCCCTGATCGACCCGGCAACAAGCGCGTGGATACGTTCCACAATATTTTGCTGGACCCACGTGTCAGCCTGATATTCTTCGTGCCGGGCAAGATGGAAACTCTGCGCCTTCGTGGCACTGCCCGTTTATGCAAAGACCGCGACTTGCTGGATAGCATGGCAATAAACAACCGCTCGCCGAAACTGGCCTTGGTTATTCACGTCGAAACAGTGTTCGCACACTGCCCCAAATGTGTGATCCGCGCGAACTTGTGGCAACCGGAGGAATGGCCGGATTCCTCGGACCTGCCCAATATGAACGCGATGATGGTCAAACACGCCAAAATCGACAAAACACCCGATGAGTGGTTTGAAAGTCTGAAAGGCACCGGAGAGCTGGACCTGTACTAACGTCTTTTCGGACAGAGAAATGCAGCGTACTCTTTTCCTGACAATGCAATTTTCCGGGTTTCCCTGATGCTTCGCTTCGCTCTCTTGTTCGCCCTATCCCTTCCCGCCCATGCTTCCGCGGCACCTTGCGGCAACACCAGTAGCGGCTTTGAGACATGGAAGAGGGACTTTGCCAAACAGGCGAAACGCGCGGGCGTCAGAAAGAAAGGATTGCAGGCACTGGCCCAATCCCAATACGCCACGCGAACCATAGCCGCGGACCGCAATCAAAAGAGCTTTAAATACTCGTTAGACAAGTTCATGCGCGTCCGAGGGGCAGACACCATCGTGGCGCAAGGGCGCAAACGCAAAGCGCGCAACCCACAATTCTATGCGGCACTCGAACGTCAATACGGCGTACCGGCCGGGGTGCTGATCGCCATTCACGGCATGGAAACCGGGTTCGGAAACTTCATGGGGGACAGTCAGGTTGTTTCCGCAATCACAACACTGGCCTATGACTGCCGCAGGTCCGAATTTTTCATTCCTCACGCGATCGGGGCGCTGAAGCTGGTCGATCAAGGCAGCATTACGACAGCGACAAAAGGGGCAAAACATGGCGAACTTGGGCACACCCAGTTCCTACCGGGCAATGCCATGCAATACGGGGTTGATGCCACCGGCGACGGTCAGGTCGACTTTTACAATATGACCGATGCATTGGCCTCAACTGCCAATTTTCTGCGTAAGAAGGGCTGGAAACCCGGTCGGGGCTATCAACAGGGTCAGCCAAACTTTGCAGTCATTCAACAGTGGAATGCCGCCTCGGTTTACCAACAATCCATTGCAATAATGGCTGCCCGAATCGACGGTTGAAGCTGGCTTGGGATTCCGGCAGTTACACCCGATTTTGGCCACATTGTCGCCACAGACGTCAAAAGGCCCTTAAAATGCCTAGGTTTCCATAGCGTAATCAATCCGCGCGATTTCTCATTTTTTTCCATTTTTGCCCAAATCTGCCCCAGATCGCTTGCTAGATTGTTTCCAAACACAGGATGCGACAAAGGACAGCGCAGTGACTCCGAAGCACAGCTATCACGGTGGTCTACAATTCAACGGTAAGACCGAAAACGCGGTCGAGCGTTTCAGCGACATCGTTGCCAAGACCCTTGCGGACTATGGTCACCTGGTCGAGCGTAAGTCTCTGCAGAACGACACCGAAGCAAGCATTGTGTCCAGCCAGTATCTGGTGCGCCTGACGCTGGATACCAAGGTCGCCGAAACCGAAGACCGGTTCGAGCGCCTTAACCGCGCCGCAGGTTTGAAGACAATCCAGAAACCGATTGTCACCCCGCCGAATAACCGGCTGACGATCACTGTGACCCCCGTTTCCCCCCTATTGGATGACAGCGAAGTTTCCGAGCTGATGCTGGTCGTGATCCTTTACAGAATGGTTGACGTCTGCGCGACGCAGCGGGTCGAATGGCTGTCGCCCAATGCCGTTTTGACCATCGAACAATTCATGAGCGCATTTGACACGCTGGCCCCAAGCAGACCGCGTGACAGAAAACAGATTTTCGAGGCAGTGACAGGCCCGTTTGCCGGACTGAATGTTACTGACGCAGAAGACCTGGATGAGCCAGAAAAAAAGGCGCTGACCCCAGTAGCCCGGCCAATCCAGCTGTCAGATGAGCAGTTGCTCAGCATCGCTTTTCGGACAGAACCTATCGAGCAGCCTACCGATCGGGACGACACGCCCCCCCTCGTCCACGAGCAACCCAGCGATATCCTTCGACTGACCAGTTGGGGATTGACGGGTGCCGTGGCAAGCGTGTCCGTCCCGATTGCGGCCTCTTTGGCCGCTGTGAACCTGATAAGGGGCGAAGACTTCCGCCTGAACACTCAGGTGCTGGTATATTCGGTCGCGATCTCCGCTCTCAGCACAAGCGGGGCACTCGCGGGCGCTGCCAGCGCGCTGGGCATGTAGCCTGGTATGAAATGACCCTCCTTGGAGGCCCCGCCGTCAGGCGGGGTTTTCCATTTTTGGCACCTGCTCTGCCGCCAGAACATATGTATGGATCGAGAAAACCACGGCCTGTGTCTCAGGCAGTCGCAACAGCGTCTGCCGCTCACTTCGCAGGAACCGCGCGTGTCCTGGTTTCTGCGGGGCCCGCCGGTCGTTTGCACTGCGGGGTTGATGCAGCTCAGCGTCCTCATACCACAGCGCATTGAACCGCCACAGAGGGCGTCCCGGTTGTATCCCGTCAAACAACCGTTGAACTCGACGGGCGATGTCGCCGTTGTAGTTGTCAACAGGCAGATGGATGTCGATCAGGGGCCGCATGAATTTCTCGGATAAACGCCAACTGGCAGGAAAACACAGGATAGCTCCGGTCAGAACATGTTCATCCCCCTGCTTTTGCAGGATGCAGAAATCTTCCTGCACCAATCGGCACAGCGTATCCAATGGCTGATCCTGATCGATCGATACACCTGTCCCGTCCGGGCGAGCGACGTGATCTGTACACGCGGGATAGGCTTGGCTCAGGACAAGATCCAACAACTCCTGCGCAGCGGGTTTAGCGCCTGCATCCATCGCCAGAACATCCGAACGATGACTAACCAACAGGTCCTCGCGTCTTTGCATCTGGGCGGCAAACGCATCATCGCGGTGCAACCAGTTGTCCATGCTTGCTGGCTGAATGCCTGGCAAAGGGCGCTTGTTCAGCGGGTCATACGGAATTGAAGTCTGAAGAATGGGCGTCATGAATTTGACGTATCATCAGAATTTCCGCTTGTCGGTCAAAAAGCGACGAACGCACCGTCGCAAACCTTCAAGACGCCGAGAGATTGATTCTTCACGCTCAAAGAACAGGCAGGGAGACCCACCATGAACCGACACTACCGCGACAGCCGCAAGATCGACCCGACCAAAGGTGCGACTCTTGGTGATGGTACCCCGAATGAAAACGACCGGATCGAAATTGGCCCGACGCAGCTTGCGTTTTCAGAATGGGAAAAGGCCGGCCTTGCCCTGCCCGATCTGGCCCGGATGCGCGAACACCGGTGGAAACGACTGACGCAAGCCATTGTCGACCGCGGTTATGGCGGGCTGCTGATGTTCGACCCGCTGAACATTCGTTATGCCACCGACAGCACCAACATGCAGTTGTGGAACACGCACAATCCGTTTCGCGCGGTGTTGCTATGCGCCGACGGCTACATGGTGATTTGGGACTATAAGAACTCTCCTTTCCTTTCCACGTTCAACCCACTGGTGCGCGAGCAACGATCCGGCGCCGACCTGTTCTACTTTGACCGGGGCGACAAGGTAGATGTGGCAGCGGACGTGTTTTCAAACGAGGTGCGCGTTCTGATCGACGAACATGGTGGCGGCAACAAGCGCCTCGGCGTGGACAAGATCATGCTGCACGGCCTGCGTGCGCTTGAGGCGCAAGGCTTCGAAATTATGGAGGGCGAAGAGGCTACGGAAAAGACCCGCGCCATCAAAGGCCCGGACGAAATCCTTGCCATGCGCTGTGCCAATCACGCCTGTGAAACCGCTGTGGCGGAAATGGAGAAATTCGCGCGCGCCAATGTGGGAGACGGCAAAACCTCGGAAGACGACATTTGGGCGGTTCTGCACGCAGAAAACATCAGGCGCGGCGGCGAATGGATTGAAACCCGCCTGCTGGCTTCAGGTCAGCGCACCAATCCTTGGTTTCAGGAATGCGGTCCCCGGATCACCCAACAGAATGAGATCATCGCCTTTGACACCGACCTGATCGGATCCTACGGCATCTGTATTGATATCTCGCGCACATGGTGGATCGGGGACGAAAAGCCCCGACCGGACATGGTGTACGCCATGCAGCACGCGCATGAGCATATCATGACCAACATGGAGATGTTGAAGCCCGGTGTGATGATCCCGGAACTGACAGCCAATGCACACAAGTTGGACGACAAGTTCCTGGCGCAGAAATACGGCTGCCTGATGCACGGCGTCGGCCTGTGCGATGAGTGGCCTTTGGTTGCCTACCCGGACAAGTCAGTGGCGGGCTCTTACGACTACGCGCTCGAACCCGGCATGGTCCTGTGTGTCGAGGCTGCCGTTGGAGAGGTTGGCGGAGATTTCTCGATCAAGCTGGAGGATCAGGTTCTGATCACCGAAGACGGCTATGAGAACCTGACCACCTATCCCTTTGATCCGCAGCTTATGGGGCTGAGCTGACGTTTCAGTTCGACCAATGTGACCGCCTGACATTTCCGTGCCAGTCTTCGGACACGGGATCAGCAACCTGCGCCTCAGTAGATGCCACCGGCGGCAGGGTTTGACCAAGCGCAAATCCGATCACCCCAGCCAGAGCAATCACGGCCAGTATATCCGGGCGTAGAACCACGCCCCTTGGATCCATTGCAGTATGTGCCATTTGAACCTCCTGGGCTGCACGTTTGCGATGATCGTAAGATGGGGACGTGACGGAAATTAGTAAAACGAATATTTTTTAGAATATACTTCACGAAATTTGATGCTTTAGGTTCACAGGGCGGACAAAGGATTGCGCTCAATCTGTTCGCTTCACTCACCTTCCCGTGACGCTTCTTACAATGGGGTTGAGCGGCCAGTAGGAAGCACACACTATTGGTCATCCCGACGAACAAGGAACTGTCATGCCCACCGAACGCATTACCTTTGCCGGTCACGACGGCAACCAATTGGCCGCGCGCCTGGATCTGCCGGACGGGCCGGTCTTGGCCACGGCGCTATTTGCGCATTGTTTCACCTGTTCCAAAGACATCCCTGCCGCGCGCAGGATTGCGGCCCGACTGGCGGCGATGGGCATCGCCGTTCTGCGATTTGATTTCACCGGGCTGGGTCATTCCGGCGGGGAGTTTGCCAACACAACCTTCACCTCCAATGTCGAAGACCTGATCGCAGCCTCGCATTATCTGGCTGGCCGCAACATGGCTCCGGCATTGCTCATCGGCCATTCGCTGGGTGGTGCCGCTGTGTTGCGCGCCCGTGCTGGCATTCCCAGCGTCAAGGCCGTGGTCACTTTGGGTGCCCCTGCAGATCCGGGCCATGTAGCGCATCACTTTGAAGATGCGCTGCCTGAGATCACGCAGGCTGGATCGGCGGACGTGATGTTGGGCGGGCGTCCTTTCCGCATCGGCAAAGCCTTTGTGGATGATATTTCCGAAGCGGCCCTGATACCGGCCATCGCAGACCTGAAGGCCGCTTTGCTGATCTTGCATGCGCCTCGGGACGAGACCGTAAGCATCGACAATGCCAGCACAATCTTCCTAGCCGCCAAACATCCCAAGAGCTTTGTGACCCTCGACGATGCCGATCACCTGATTACCCGCGCATCCGATGCGGAATACGCGGCGGACGTGATCACCGCGTGGGTAACGCGCTACGTCAAGCTCTGCCCGCCTGCGCCACCACCTGGTGCGCCCGAAGGTGTTGTACGAGTGACCGAAGCTGATCCGGAAGGGTTCCTGCAGGACATTCAGTCCGGCCCACGCCACCACGCTGTCGCGGACGAGCCCGCCTCATACGGCGGCACCGACCGCGGCATGTCGCCCTACGGGTTCGTGTCATCTGGATTGGGTGCTTGCACATCGATGACCATCCGCATGTACGCGCGGCGCAAGCGGTGGCCGCTGAAAACCGTCTCGGTCGATGTGTGCCACAACAAGGTCCACGCACAAGATGCCGGGCTGGCCAACGAAGGAAAAGTCGATCAGTTCCGCCGCAAGATTCGCCTTGAAGGCCCGTTGACGGCTGAGCAGCGCACCAGATTGCTGGAGATCGCGGACAAATGCCCGGTCCACAGAACCTTGGAAGGGTCAGCCCAGATCACGACGGAATTACTGGACTGACCCGTCAGCTCACCGCCGCCCTGCGGGACGGTGAATAGGCGGCCGTGCCGCCGGGGGTCGTGCAACCGGTGGCCGTGGCCTGTTCGGCGGTCGCGACACCGGTGGTCTGTTCGGTGGCTTGGCGATTGGCGGAACGGGACGCGCAGGGGGGCGACCATCGGGCGGCCGGGGGCGATCCGGTCGGTCGATATCAATATCCACGTCTACGTCGTGATAGTAGTCGTTCCACAGCATCGAGTCGTAGAAGGGGTCATACCCGTATCCCACTCCGACTGTGACGCCGTCACAGGCCGAAAGCGTCAGACTTGCTGCACCCAATCCAAGGGCAAGGGCTGCGCGTTTGATCAATTTGCGGGTCATGTGCGCCTCCTCACTGCAGGGACCGGAACGACGCGAACACGGCGTTCAGATCGTCCACATAAGCCGGATCAGCACCATCGCGTAGGATCGCCACGGCAATGGCCACGCGCCCCTTCGGCAAGTCAATCACGGAAACTGTGAAGTTCACACCACGCCCTTCGCGACTGCCGGTCCCGCGAATGACACGCGCGGGCAACCCGCCAATGCGCGTCGTGGTGGTCTCGGACACAGTTGGATCCTTGACTAGAAACCTGTCGATATCCTCAAGATACCGAAGACCGCCCTCGATCGACGTTACACCTGCAGGCGACACAAAGCCCATCCAGACATTATCGTCCGTGACTGGCCGCATCCCCATGACCCGGGCCACGGCACGTGCATCGCCCAGCTCGGTATCTTCAATTTCGCGCGGGCCGCCGGTGCGCAGCGCCCAGAAATCGGGTACAGAAAAGCCGAATAGCGCGCGCCCGTTGTCCGTATAAGTGACAGGAGTGTCGGCGGATGCCGTCCCGACGCTCAGCAAAAGCGAAGCGCAAACAGCGAGTGCCGAAGCTAATTGAATACGCATATCTCAATAACCTGATGATTTCATTGAGTGCAGATTGGCCTGTAGTGGCCCCTTTTGTCCAGCATCCCGATCTGCGGGTACAAAAAAACCGCGCCGGGATATCTCCGGGCGCGGCTTCGTCAGATTTGGATTGGTTGGCAATTACGAGCGTGCGTCGCCCACCAGTTTCCACAGGCCAGGGATCAGCAGTGCAGCCAGCACCAGCTTGATCGCGTCGCCCACCAAGAAGGGTGTCAGACCCCACTGCAGGATCGGCTGGTCCCATCCGTACAGCTGACCCAGCCACAGCAGACCGGGCACGTAGATCACGACATTTGCCAGAACCAGAGCCAACGCCATCTTGCCGAACGAACGGTCCCAGCCTCGCGCGGCCAGCGCGCCCAACAGAACGGTTGCCAGCAGGTAACCGACCAAATAGCCGCCAGTGCCGCCCATCATGTAAGTCAGACCGAATTTTTCGGCCGAAGAGCCTGCGAACACATCGAAGCCCAACGCGCCGATCAGCAGGTAACCCAGCATGGTGACCAACCCCAGACGCGTTCCATAGGCGGTGCCGATAGTCAGCACGGCAAAGGTGCCCATTGTGATCGGGACAGGCCACATCGGAACCTTGATCTTGGCGGCAATTGCCAGCGCAAGAATACCCAGAGCGACCAGCACAATCTGTTTGACACGCAGCGCGGTGCCTTCGCGCGGGCCAATCGCATTGGCCAGTACATTCGCATTCATTCTTATGTCTCCACCTATTTTCAACTGCAGAAATGCCCGCTTAGAGCATTGACTGCAACATGATTACGCTATCTTAACCGATATTCGGTGCTCATTTCATAAGATTTTCTGGGTCCCGAAACGATCCAGCGCACGGACCAGACTGGCCAGGCCGAAAAATCGTAGGCGGCATCATAGCTGTCGGGCGGGCAATCGTGGTGGTCAGACGCATGTGTCTGCCCCAAGGCCAGCCGGTGAAAATAGCGGCCGTCGTCAAAATGTATGGCAATCGCCGCACCCGCCGCGTGCCACAGGTACTTGCGCGTACCTTTCATCTCGGCTTGCCCCGGCACACGCAGCGTGACTTCTTCGTCGTATATCAAGCCGTCCTCGGTCGGACTCAGGACCGTGTGACCATCGGCCTGCACCACCTGCCCCGCCTGCGCATCCAGAATGGTTCGGGTCAGGCTCCAATGGCCTTCGAAATCCGACAGTCTGCGCGGCAGGCTCATTCGGCAATTGTCCCGTCGGTCGTGGCACCGTTATCATCAACGAACCGGATCACTTTGCCACTTAGCTGGACATCATAGCAGGCCCAAAAATCCGAAGGCGGCCAGACCGAGCAATAACGATCCTCGCGCACTGCCCACCGCCCTGCGCTGGGCCCGCCCGAGAAATACTGCGTCAGCATCGTATCATCGAAGGTCTGCCAGATACCTTCCCCGTAATCGAGCTTCTGTCCGGTCAATGCCGACAGAATTTCATCCCCCGTCAGCGTTCTGAACTCCTCAGCCGCCAGAAAACCGGGCCAAAGGGCCAAAATCAGGGCAAACCGTCTCATCTTTGCACTCGCGCCTTGTTCCTTTGCTTGCGCAGGTTTAAACCCCGCCGCAACGCCTCCTGCCAAATCACAATAAGGTGCCGCTGCCAATGATTCCACGCTATTCCCGCCCCGATATGGTCGCCATCTGGTCGCCCGAATCCAAGTTTCGCATCTGGTACGAGATCGAGGCACATGCCTGCGACGCCATGGCGGATCTGGGTGTGATCCCACGCGAGAATGCTGAGGCTGTCTGGAAGGCCAAGGATGTGGAATTCGACGTGGCGCGCATCGACGAAATCGAAGCGGTTACCAAGCACGACGTCATCGCCTTCCTGACCCATTTGTCCGAACATGTCGGCAGTGAAGAGGCGCGTTTTGTCCACCAGGGCATGACAAGCTCGGACGTTCTGGATACTTGTTTCAACGTGCAACTGACCCGCGCCGCCGACCTGCTGATCGCAGATCTAGAAGGTCTGCTGGCTGCCCTGAAACGCCGCGCGATCGAACACAAGGACACGATCCGCATCGGCCGCAGCCACGGTATCCATGCGGAACCCACCACCATGGGCCTGACTTTTGCGCGTTTCTACGCCGAGATGGACCGCAACCTGTCCCGCATGCGCGACGCCCGCGCTGAAATCGCCACTGGCGCGATCAGCGGCGCGGTCGGCACCTTCGCCAATGTTGACCCGCGTGTGGAAGAGCATGTCTGTGACCAGCTGGGTCTGGTGCCCGAGCCGATTAGCACTCAGGTCATCCCGCGCGACCGTCACGCCGCCTTCTTCGCCACGCTGGGCGTCATCGCCAGCAGCATCGAGAACGTCGCTATCGAAATCCGCCACATGCAGCGGACCGAGGTGCTGGAGGGGGCAGAGTTCTTCTCGATGGGTCAGAAAGGCTCCTCGGCCATGCCACACAAGAAAAACCCGGTGCTGACCGAGAACCTGACCGGGTTGGCTCGCATGGTACGCGCGGCAGTGATCCCGGCGATGGAAAACGTGGCGCTCTGGCACGAGCGCGATATCTCGCATTCCTCGGTCGAACGCATGATTGGGCCGGATGCCACGATCACGCTGGATTTTGCACTGGCGCGACTGACAGGTGTGATCGACAAGATGTTGATCTTCCCCGAGAACATGATCGAAAACATGAATAAGTTCCCTGGTCTAGTGATGAGCCAGCGGGTTCTGCTGGCGCTGACACAAGCAGGTGTCAGCCGCGAAGATGCCTATGCCATGGTTCAGCGCAACGCGCTGAAAGTCTGGGAACACCGCACCGATTTCAAAGAAGAACTGCTGGCAGACGCTGACGTCACCGCCGCACTAAGCCCGGAAGAAATCGAAGAGAAATTCGATCTCGGCTATCATACCAAACACGTTGATACGATCTTCGCCCGTGTGTTCGGCGAATAAACCGCGATTGATCAAATGCTTCGCAGGGCCCGGTTCGCGTGACGTGATCCGGGCCCTGCTCTTTTGCCAGACAGGCCAAAACAGGCTATGATGCCCGCGTATGTCCGGACAGGAGAAACACGATGATCCGCACTTTGATTTGCGCTTTGGCTCTTAGTTGTTCAGCCTCCGTTGCCTTGGCTTGTAGTGGCCATTCCAAGCAAACCCAGTCCTGCGCGCCGGGCACGTATTGGGATGCAGAAGCCCAAACCTGCGCCAAAATTGTGAATAGCTGAGAAAAAATTCCTTATTCGTGAATAAACGCGAGCCTTCGGTTGTTAGCTTTTGAGAGAAACGCACTATGCTTTCTGTAAGTAGCCCAGACAACGGAGTAGGAAAATGCGCCTAGTACTCGCTTCAGCCATCGCCCTTCAGGCCTTTGCATTCGCGCCGGTCGCGATCGCCGCTGGCGGTGACAGCAGCCCGCCAAAACCGACCAACACGACCAAGAAGTGTTTCTTCGGTCGCGTCTATGACAAAGACGCCGGACGGTGCGTGAAGCCGGACAAGACCAACTTTACTGAAGAAGAGCTGTATGACGCCGTGCGCGAACTGGCCTATGACGGACAGTTCGAAAATGCACAGGACATCCTGCGCATCATGGATCAGGATGATGATCGCGTGTTGACCTACTGGGGTTTCACCTACCGCAAAATGGGTGAGCTTGATCTGGCGAATGCCTTCTATTCGAACGCTATTGAGGCGAATCCTGACAACATACTGGCGCGCAGCTATATGGGTCAGGGCTTTGTCACCGAAGGCAAAACCGATCTTGCCATCGCACAGTGGCGCGAGATCAAGGCGCGCGGCGGTGAAGGCACCTGGGCCGAGGCATCCTTGCGCGAGGCGATCCGCACCGGGCTGACTTACAACTACTAAACTTCAGCCTTTCTTTACCCGACTCTCCGTAATCTGCCTGTGGAACAGAAACTTGGCACCACAGGCAGATGCAGGACACAAACTCTTTGGTTCAACTGGCACCGGGGACATCAACACCCACAGCCGACGCCCAGAACGACGCGCACCGCGTCGTCCCCAAGACGCTGAGCAGCCGACAAAAAGCCGCCGTCGTTGTGCGCCTTTTGTTGAATGAGGGCGCAGATATCCCCCTGGAAGAGCTTCCCGACGATTTGCAGGAAAAGCTGACGCACCAGCTGGGTCAAATGGGCCTTGTGGATCGCATCACGCTGGCATCCGTCGCACAAGAGTTTGCCGAAGCTCTGGACAGTGTCGGCCTGTCCTTTCCGCATGGGCTGGCCGGTGCTCTGGATGCGGTCAGCGACAAGATTACGCCGGCAACAGCGGCCAGGTTGCGGAAGGAAGCCGGGGTGCGCCAGATCGGCGATCCGTGGCAACGGCTGCGCGAAATCCCGACAGGAGATTTGGCCACCATCGCTCTGGCCGAAAGCACTGAAATTGCAGCGGTCATGTTGTCCAAGCTGGAAACTGCGAATGCCGCGCAACTTCTGGGTCACCTGCCCGGCCCGGTCGCGCGGCGCATCACCTATGCCGTGTCCAAAACGGCCAACATCTCACCCGAGGCGGTTGAACGGATTGGCTGGTCGCTGGCGGCGCAACTTGATCGACGCCCGGCCACGGCCTTTTCGGATGGCCCCGGAGCGCGGGTCGGTGCGATTCTGAACCAATCAGCCGCAGCGACGCGCGACGGGCTCTTGACGGCCCTGGATGAAGAAGACACCGACTTTGCAGCTTTGGTGCGCCAATCAATATTCACCTTCGCCCATATCCCGGCCCGCATCTTGCCCCGGGACGTGCCTGCGATTCTGCGTGGATTGGATCAGGCTGATCTCGTCACCGCCTCGGCTGGCGCCACGGCCGAGAATGACAAAGCCGCGGTCGATTTCCTGCTATCCAACATGTCGACGCGTATGGCGGATAACCTGCGCGAGGAAATCACCGAACGCGGCAAGGTGAAGCTGGCAGAAGCCGAAGAAGCGATGACACTTGTCATCGGCTCAATTCGAACACTGGTCGACGAAGGCGCAATAGCGTTGATCGAAGAGGATAGCGAAGAGTGACGGGCAAGTCTGATCCGGCAGGACAAAGCATGGCTTTGGTTTGCAACGCTTGTGGTTGCGGTTTCCCCCTTGTATGTCTTGCCCGGCAAATCGCAACAGCCGGTGAGACCTATTCATGCCCGTCGAAAAGTCGGAACTAAGCCGCACAGAGCTTAGAAAATACTACATCACTGGATTGTTCATGAAGGGCGTGATCGGGACCTTGAGGTTGTTGCCCTATGAAACACGCCTGGCCACCATGGGCGCAATCGCACGTGGGCTTTCACCGTTGATCGGCTTTACCAAACGCGTGCGCAGCAACTTGAAATTGACCCGCCCTGACCTGTCAGAGGCCGAGGTCAACAGAATTTGCAGCGCCGTTCCGGACAATGCTGGTCGCGCGATTATGGAGCATTTTTCGCCGGAAGGGTTCACCGAACGTCAGCGCACGGCAAAGGTAAGCGGCTCGGGTGTTGCCGCATTTGACACTGCCGTCGCCGAAGGGCGACCGATCATGATGATCACCGCGCATTTTGGTCACTATCTGGCAGCACGCATCGCCCTGCAGGAACGCAGCGGTCAACCGATTGGGTGCCTCTATCGCCGCATGGCGAACCCTTATTTCAACGACATGTATGTCGAGGCGTTCCATAAGACTGGCTCGCCGATGTTCGAACAGGGCCGTCGCGGAATGGTCGAGATGGTGCGTTCGCTCAAGAAAAATGGGATCATCGCGATCGTATCCGATCTGCACGCCCATGGCGGTGAAGAGCTGACATTCTTTGGCAAGCCTGCTGTGACCTCAGTCCTGAATGCAGAACTGGCAATGAAATACAACGCCGTCCTGGTCCCGTGTTATGCGGTGCGGCAACCAAACGGCGTGGATTTTGAAATCGTGCTACACGACCCGGTGCCGCATACAGATCCGAAGACCATGACCCAGTTCACCAATGACGATCTTGAGGCCATGGTGAGACAGCATATGGGTCAGTGGTTTTGGATCCACCGGCGCTGGAAAGCCTGGAACGGTTTGGGCGTGCAGCCCGAGGACATGCCCTGATTATTTAACCCGCGCGGCCGCCACAATCGGGCCGTGCCCTGCCCTTTGCACCAGCACAACTGCCGGAAATTCTGTGTCGACGGTTACCGAAAACGCCTGAGGCGCGACGCCGTTCCATTGACCTGCCATATGCCAGGCCTCGACAACGTTGGCATAGTCCAGATCGTGACCAGCCAGCTCTCCGCGTCGGATCGAGGCATGGCGCATCGGTGAATACTGAATGACCCGGATGTCATAGGTTTCTCCGGCCGGCAGTTCGACCGGCGTCACATCCACCGTCACATCATCACCTGAGCGCGCGGCCGTCACGGACGCTTGCGGGGCGGCCTTGAGATGCGCATTGATCAAGCGATCCAGTTCCCGCGATTGCGCTCCGACAACATCCTGCTGCCCATTCACCACCATCTGAGGCGTATAGATCATCGACCGCCCACCTTCTCGCGCATAAGTGCGCTGGCGCAGAGTGTGATCCGGGTCGGCATATTCGTCCTTCCAGCCGATGTAGTCCCAGTAATCCACATGCAGTGCCAGGCCGATCACATCGTCGCGTTTGGCCAAATCATGCATGATCCGGTCGGCAGGCGGACAGGACGAACAGCCCTGAGATGTGAACAACTCAACCACAACCGGGTCGCCCTCGGCCAAGGCTGCTGTGGAGAGAAACAAGGAAACTAGCGCTGTCGCGCGAATGGATCTGAACATTACGGGTCTCGGGCCTTTGGCTGGGTGTACTGCCCGGTTTAAACGCAAGCCCGTTCAACCTCCAATCAACGTTTCTTGAGACATGCGACCATCGTTACCCTTAAATTTTGTGTGCAATGGTATACATAACTCAACGAGCTCACCACCTTGGTCCTTGAACCAAAGGCGTTGGTGATGCAGATAAAGATTAGCGAATCCCGGGATCTAAGTCATTTCAGAGGGAGGCCACAGATGCCCATCAAAGTCGGACAAGATACCGCCAAAACACGCCGCAACCTTAGCGTGAATGGCAAATCCATTTCATATTATTCTATCCCCGCCGCGCAAGAGGCCGGTCTGGGTGATTTTTCCAAGCTTCCCGCCGCGCTCAAAGTGGTGCTCGAGAACATGCTGCGGTTCGAGGACGATGGCTTTTCCGTCGCGGTCGATGATATCAAAGCCTTTGGCGAGTGGGCACGTAATGGCGGCAAGAACCCGCGCGAGATTGCGTATCGCCCTGCCCGCGTGTTGATGCAGGACTTTACCGGCGTTCCGGCTGTTGTTGATCTGGCTGCGATGCGCGATGGCATCAAGGGGCTGGGCGGCGATGCGCAGAAGATCAACCCGCTGAACCCGGTTGATCTGGTCATCGACCACTCGGTCATGATCGATGAATTCGGCAACCCGCGCGCGTTCCAGATGAACGTGGATCGCGAATATGAACGCAACATGGAGCGTTACCAGTTCCTGAAATGGGGGCAGTCGGCCTTTAACAACTTCCGTGTTGTTCCCCCCGGAACCGGCATCTGCCATCAGGTGAACTTGGAATATCTAGCCCAGACCGTCTGGACCGACACCGACCAGAACGGCGACGAAGTCGCCTACCCCGACACGCTGGTTGGCACCGACAGCCACACCACCATGGTCAATGGCATGGCCGTTCTGGGCTGGGGCGTCGGCGGGATCGAAGCCGAGGCCGCGATGCTGGGACAGCCGATCTCGATGCTCATCCCCGAGGTCGTGGGTTTTGAGCTGACCGGCGCGATGGTGGAAGGCACCACTGGCACTGACCTAGTTCTAAAAGTCGTCGAGATGCTGCGCGCGAAAGGCGTGGTGGGCAAATTCGTCGAGTTCTACGGGAGCGGTCTGGACCGTTTGCCGCTGGCTGACCGCGCGACGATTGCCAACATGGCCCCCGAGTATGGCGCGACCTGCGGCTTCTTCCCGATTGATGGTGAGACCCTGCGCTATATGCGTAACACCGGTCGGGATGAGGATCGCCTGGCACTGGTCGAAGCTTATGCCAAGGAAAACGGCCTTTGGCGTGATGAGAACTACGCGCCCATCTACACCGACACTCTGACGTTGGACATGGGCACGATCGTTCCTGCAATCTCGGGCCCGAAACGCCCTCAGGACTATGTTGCGCTGACCGACGCCAAGGCGGCATTTACCAAGGAAATGGCGGATACCTTCAAGCGCCCGATGGGTAAACAGATCGAAGTCAAAGGTGAAGAATACGGCATGGAATCGGGCAAGGTGGTGATCGCCTCTATCACCTCCTGCACCAACACCTCGAACCCTTACGTGATGATCGGTGCCGGTCTGGTCGCAAAAAAGGCGCATGAGCTGGGCCTAAATCGCCAACCTTGGGTCAAAACATCGCTGGCCCCCGGCTCGCAGGTTGTGTCTGAATACCTTGAGGCGGCTGGCCTGCAGCAACATCTGGATGCCATCGGGTTCAACCTGGTTGGTTATGGCTGCACCACATGCATCGGCAACTCTGGCCCGATCCAGAGGGAAATCAGCGAAGCAATTGCCGAGGGCGATCTGGTCGCCACGTCCGTTCTGTCCGGCAACCGCAACTTTGAAGGCCGGATTTCGCCGGACGTGCGGGCCAACTACCTGGCCTCGCCACCGCTGGTTGTAGTCTATGCGTTAGCTGGCACCATGGATATCGACCTGACATCCGAGCCGATTGGGCAGGACAAGGACGGCAATGACGTCTTCATGAAGGACATCTGGCCAACCCAAAGCGAAATCGCCGAGCTGGTGCAGGAAACTGTCACACGCGAAGCGTTCCAGTCGAAATATGCGGATGTCTTCAAAGGCGATGAGAAATGGCAAAGCGTCGAGGTTCCGCAACAGGAAACCTATGACTGGCCGCCGACTTCGACCTATATCCAGAACCCTCCCTATTTTCAGGGAATGGGTGCCGAGCCGGGCACGATCTCAAATATCGAAGGGGCCAAGGTTTTGGCGGTTCTTGGGGACATGGTCACGACCGACCACATCTCACCCGCAGGGTCTTTTGCAAGCACCTCGCCTGCCGGTCAGTACCTGATCGAACGTCAGGTGCAACCACGCGAGTTCAACTCCTACGGTTCCCGCCGCGGCAACCACGAGGTCATGATGCGTGGCACATTCGCCAACATCCGCATCAAGAATGAGATGCTGGACGGCGTCGAAGGCGGCTATACCGAAGGTCCTGACGGCGAACAGGCTTCGATCTACGACGCATCAATGGCCTACCAGGAACTAGGCCTGCCGCTGGTCGTCTTTGGTGGCGAGCAATACGGCGCCGGCTCATCCCGGGACTGGGCTGCCAAGGGCACGGCCCTGCTGGGCGTCAAAGCCGTGATCGCCGAAAGCTTTGAGCGTATCCACAGGTCCAACTTGGTTGGAATGGGCGTAATCCCGTTCGAGTTCACCGGCGGCGACACCCGCAAGACATTGGGCCTGACAGGCGATGAAACCGTATCAATCCACGGCTTGGATTCGGTCGAGCCACTGCAAGAGGTGCCCTGCACCATCATTTTCGGCGACGGAACCGAGAAAACAATCACGCTGAAATGCCGGATCGATACCGCGCCCGAGATCGAATACATCGAAAACGGCGGCGTGCTGCAATACGTGTTGCGGAACCTTGCCAAGGACGCTTAAAGCAACAAAGCCCCGGCCAATGCGCCGGGGCTTTTTCTTGGGTGCCAGCGCAACTAGCAGAAACAAGAAATAGAGCGCGTGCAGCAGGCACGCTCCGCATGGCAACGGATCAGATCACTGGCCAGCTTTTTCCAATGCCGGGCGTATCCTGCTTTCGATGACGCGCTGCGTAATCGGACCGGCAAAGCGCAGGATGATCGTGCCCTCCCCGTCGATCACATAAGTTTCCGGAACACCGTAAAGACCCCAGTCCAGCGCCATGCGCCCTTGTTCATCCCGCCCGATGGCCTCATATGGGTCACCCAGTTCGGTCAGAAAACCTTCGGCATTGGCCAACTGATCCTTGTAGTTGATGCCATAGACCGGGATGCCCTCTTCGGACAGCGCCTCAAGGTTGGGATGCTCGGCCCGGCAAGGGGCACACCAGCTGGCCCAATAGTTGACCAGCTTGACCTCACCATCACGCAGGGTGTCATCGTCGAACAACGTTTTACCCGGAAACTCGGTCAGAACGACAGGTGGCGCGGGCTGCCCTTCGCGTGCAGATGGCAAGGCATCGGGGTCATCCCGGAACATGCCAATGCCGGCCAAAACGGCAAAAGCGCCGAAGATCAACGGCGGCGCAACCATCAGGGGTGAGATTTTAGCCATTGCGTGACATCCTGTGTTCGAGCTTTTCCATTTCCGCCCGGACTTTGCGCCCACGCATTACGCTAAGAACGACCAGTGCAATCAGCAACCCCAGCGAGGCCGCATAGGACCACAGGACCGCGTCGGCATATTTTCCAAGATCAGGGATCATCCGTTTAGCCTTTCTCGCGCCAGCAGCGCCTTAATCCGTCGCGCCCGGATTTCCGTTCCTGTGCGATACAGAACCAACGCAATGAACAGCAGCACAAATCCGATGATACATACCAGCAGCGGATAGAAATAAATGTTGCTGACTTTTTCTTCGGTATCCGCGCCGGTGACGGCTGCGGCGCGCATCACGGATGCCCCCTGATGCAGGCCTTGGTTCCAGAAGTTCACCGCATAGCGGCTGAGCAAGGCAAAAACCGACCCCACCAGACACAGGACCGAGGTCAGATCAGCGGCCGTATCGGAATCCTCGATCGCTTCCCACAGGGCTACGTAGCCAAGGTAAAACAGAAACAGGATCAGGAAAGCCGTCAGGCGTGGATCCCAGGCCCACCACGTGCCCCACATCGGTTGCCCCCAGATCGCGCCGGTTGCCAACGCGATTAGGGTCATCACGATACCGATGGGAGCTGCCGCTCGCGCAGCGAGTGCACTGACATGGTGGCGGCGCACCAGCCAGACCAAAGATGTGGCCAGCATCATCAGCCAGCAATTGATCGCCATCAGCGCCGCAGGCACATGCAGGTAGATGATCTTGACGGTCGAGCCCTGTTTGTAGTCATCCGGCGTGAAGAAAAAGCCCCAGATCAGCCCGACGACCAGACACACAAAAGAAGTCATCCAGAAGAACGGCAGGACCCGCTCGCTGGTCGCGAGGAATTTGCGCGGGTTGGCGTATTCCCAGAGGGTATTGGCTTTGGCAGCGATAGACATGGGCTCTATTTAGTCCGACTCGTGTTTGTTCTCAATTGACATCAGTCAAACTGCGACAGCGTCACCGAAGGTTGATCCGCAATACGGCTGCGCTGGCAAAGGGCAACAGCGCAATTGTGGCGGCGGTGATCCCCGCCAACATCAACAGCGGTGTTTGCGTTTCCATCCCTGTGGCACCGCGGCGCGCGACCTCGGCCCCGAAGATCAGCGTGGGAACATAAAGCGGCAGAACAAGCAATGACAACAATAGCCCCCCGCGCTTTAGGCCGACAGTCAAAGCTGCGCCGAAGGTCCCGATCACACTCATGGCCGGGGTGCCGACCAAAAGTGAGATCACCAGCCAGAAAAAGCCTGGCACCGGCAAGTTCAGTAGCACACCCAGAAACGGCGCGGCCAGAACCAGTGGCAAACCCGTTGTTATCCAGTGGGCCAGCGCCTTGATCGACACAACCGCCTCAAGCGGCAAGGGCGCCGTGGCCAACAGGTCAAGCGATCCGTCTTCCCAATCCAACGCAAGCAAACGATCAAGCGATAACAGGCAGGCCAAAAGCGCGCCCAGCCAAAGCACACCCGGGGCAATGGTCGACAGCAGCGAAGATTGCGGGCCGACTGAGAACGGCACCAGAACGGTCACAATCAGAAAGAATGCAAGGCCAAGGCCAAAACCCCCGCCCGCGCGGAACGCCAGTTTCAGGTCGCGCAGCAGCAGGGCGATCACAGGAAGCCTCCGTCAACGTCGTCGATGGGTTTTGGTTTGGCTTTGTTGGGACCCACATCCAGAACCGCGCCGTCCAGACCAAGGTCGATATGGGTTGCGATCAGGGCGGAACCGCCCTGCCCCAGATGGGCACGAACGGTATCGGCGAACATCTGGACGGCGCTTTTGTCCAGTGACACCGTCGGTTCGTCCAGCATCCAGATCGGCCGCCCGGTGACCAGCATCCGGGCTAGTCCAAGGCGACGTTTCTGCCCGGCGGACAGGTTTCCCGCATGGCGGTCCGACAGCTCGTTCAAAGCAAAGGCATCCAATGCCGGTTGGATGTCATCTGTCCCAAAGACCGAGGCCCAGAAGGTCAGGTTTTCCACAACCGTCAACGTTGGCTTCAACCCGTCGGAATGCGAGGCGTAGGCAATTTGATCCTCGGCCCCGACAATGGTTCCGCTCAACGCCGGCTGCAACCCCGCAAGTGTACGCAACAAAGTTGTTTTGCCGATCCCGTTTGGCCCACGCAGGATCAGTGCTTGCCCGGATTGAAGCGAGAAGTTGAGCCCCTCGAGCACGGGGATACCCCCGCGGGTGATGGCAAGATCAGTTACGGTCAGTGTCATACGGTCCCGCTTATCTTATTGCGCATAGGGGCAAAAGGCGGGATTTGCCGCAGGGCAATACCAGACCCGCTTTCGGATAAGCATGGAAACGAGGGGCCAGCCCCTCGCGCTCCCCGGGAAATTTTTGGCCAGATGAAGCGGATCCCGTCAGGTGGGAAGCAAAGCCAGCGCGATACGGCGGCCTTCGGAGAGCAGAACATTGTAGGTACGGCAGGCTGCGGGTGAGTTCATGATCTCAACGCCTATGCTGGCATGCTCAAGCGCCGCTCGGAGGTCAGGGGGGATGTGGGCCAGATCAGCACCCGTTCCGATCAACAGGACATCCACATGCCCAGCCAGTGCAAGCAAAGAGGATTGATCGTCGTACCCGCCCCAACCGGCGGTGCCGGAGGTGCCAGTCAGAACCGCACCTTCGTAGACCTGACCACCAATACGGAAAAAGCCGGGCCCGTAGCCATCGACCGGTGTTGCGTTGTTATATGTGATCTCATTCAACCGCATGGATATCTTCTATGCCCCAAAGCGGCAGGCCCGACAAGGCGGCCAGCGCGATGACCACGTAGGCGGCGGTGCGGTAGAGCTTTTCCTTTTCCGGGTTGAATAGCCAGCCGCCCAGCCAATTGCCCAAAAGGTTCGGGACCGACAGAGCCAGCCCCAGAACAACACTGTCGAAGGTCACACGCCCCATGACAGACAGAGAGCCGAAAATAAGAAAGTCGAAGCCGAAAAGGAAAAGCAGGATCGTGGCCCGAATGACTTCTACCGGCAGCGGACGGGACATGTAGAACAGGATCACCGCCGGTCCAGGCAACCCAGCGACGCCGCCGAGAAAACCCGCAGCGCCACCGATGGCTGTCACCATCGCGCGCCGCACGCGGCCTTGGTAGCGTAATCCAAGGATCAGGATTGCGAGCATGAACAAGGCCAGGAAGCTGACCGCGTATCGGAAAACCTCGGGCTCGACCTGCGTGAGGACCCACAAGCCAACAGGCAGGATCAAAGCGCAGCCAAGCAGCAGCCGTGCCAGGTCTCCGCGGTCTACGGCGCGCCACGCCCGTCGCAGGTTAGGCAGGGGCCCAAAGATATCCATGATCGTCAGTCCGATCAGCGCCCCAAACGGGCCGAGGAACGGCGTGGCCAGAGGCAGAAAAATCAGCGCGGTGCCAAAACCGGAAAACCCGCGTACGATGCCGCCTAGTGTCGCTGCAAAAAAGATAACGGCCAGCCCCGTTGGGGACTGGCCGAGAAGATCAGGCATCCACATTTGCGAACTGGTTGCCCGCGTTGTTGGAAGGCTTCGACCAGTCGCGCTTGACGCCCAGCCACAGCAGGATCGTCGAGGCGACAAAGACCGAGGAATACGTCCCCACGATCACGCCCCAGATCATCGCGAAGACAAAGCCGCGGATCACGTCCCCGCCCAGCACGTAAAGCGAGATCAGCGCTAACAGGGTGGTAACGGAGGTCATCACCGTCCGGCTGAGCGTTTCGTTGATCGAGATGTTCAGAACCTCTTTCAGGTCCTTTTTCTTGTATTTCCGCAGGTTCTCGCGAACACGGTCAAAGACGACCACGGTGTCGTTCAGCGAATACCCCACGATGGTCAGCAATGCGGCGATGATGGCCAGATCGAACCGGATTTGCAGTTCCGAGAATATGCCGATCGTGAGGATTACGTCGTGAACCAATGCGGCCACCGCGCCCAAGGCGAACTGCCATTCGAAACGCAGCCAGATATATACCAGCACCGCCCCGATCGCCAACACCACCGCGATAACCGCAGTTTGGATCAGCTCACCCGAGACTTTAGGACCGACGGATTCAACGCTTTCAAATGGCAATTTGAGGCCCGGATCAGCAGCAGCAAGCACCTCGCCGACCTGAGTGATCACGTCGGATGTAACAGCCTCGGCGTCTTCTTGAGCCTGGATACGGATCATCGCTACATTCTCATCCGGTCCAAAGTTTGGATCAAAGATCTCTGTGATTGTCACATCCCCCAATTCCAACGGGGCAAGGGCGTCACGATAGACTCCGACATCAATCTCTTGGGTGCTTTGCGTCCGGATCGTTGTGCCACCGCGGAAGTCGATGCCGAAGTTCAGCCCCTGAAGCATGAAGGACGTGAACGCCACGATCATCATCAAGGCCGAGATACCCAGCCAGATTTTCCATCGGCTGAAGAAATCGAACGAGGTATTCTGGGGTACGAGTTTCAGTCTCATGTCAAACCTCGATCGTTTTCGGGCGGCGGCGTTCAAACCAGATCACGATCATCAGGCGCGTCACGAAGATCGCGGTGAAGACCGAGGTCAGAATGCCCAAACCCAGCGTGATGGCAAAACCACGCACCGGACCGCTGCCCATGGCAAACAGGATAACAGCGGTGATGAATGTGGTCACGTTTGCGTCCAGAATGGCTGACAACGCCTTTTCATAACCCAGCTCGATTGCGCGCGCCGGGCCTCTGGCGGATTTCAGTTCTTCGCGGATACGCTCAAAGATCAACACGTTGGCATCCACCGCCATACCGACCGTCAACACGATACCGGCGATACCAGGCAGTGTCAGAGTGGCTCCGATCAGGGACAACAGACCAAACAGCAAGCCGACGTTGATGATCAGGGCGATGTTGGCAAAGAGACCAAACAAACCATAGCTGAGCGCCATAAAGGCCAACACCGCGACAAAGGCCACGATGGTTGCGACCTTGCCCGCGTCGATGCTGTCCTGCCCCAGTTCGGGGCCGATGGTACGCTCTTCGAGGAATTCCAGCCCGGCAGGCAACGCGCCTGCGCGCAACAGAACAGCCAGATTGGTGCTTTCCTCAACGGTGAAGTTACCAGTGATGATGCCCGAGCCGCCGGGAATGTGGCTTTGAATGACAGGGGCCGAGATGACCTCATCATCAAGAATGATTGCGAACGGCTGGCCGATATTTTCCAGCGTATAGTCGCCGAACTTGCGCGCCCCAGATGTGTTGAACCGGAAGCTGACCGCTGGGCGACCGTTCTGGTCGAAGGCTGGCTGCGCGTCCACCAGCTCTTCACCGGTGACGACTGGGGCCGCCTCGACTGTGTAAAACAAACCGGTTTCGTCGATGGAGGGGAGGACCTGTTCGCCAATCCCCGGGACTGCGTCCGGGTTGGTGCCCCGCCCCACAACGGGATTGAATGTCAGCTGAGCGGTGGTGCCGATGATCTCTTTCAGTTCACCAGCACTGCCGATACCCGGCACCTGAATAAGGATACGATCCGCACCCTGACGTTGGATCGTGGGTTCACGCGTTCCGACCTCGTCAATACGACGGCGCACAATCTCAAGCGATTGGCGCACAGTGCGGTCGTCTGTGGCAAGTTTTTCCGCCTCGGACAGTTGAACAACGATTGTGTCGCCTTCAGCCCGCGCCTCGATATCGGTTGCCCCTACACCGGTCAGGGTTTGCACCTGACGGGCCAGGCCGCGCACCACTTCAAGCGCGCGGGACGTGCCTTCGGGCTGGCTGATGCGCACCCGAATCTCGTCCGGGGCCGACTCTTGCTTGCGGATGGTGCCTACAGTGGCGCGCTCATCCCGCAGCGCATCGCGAATTTCGGGCCACATGGCCTCCATCCGGGATTCGTACACATCGCCGACCTGAACTTCGGCCAGCAGATGCGCACCACCGCGCAGATCGAGGCCCAGATTGACCAGCGATGACGGCAGCCAGTTCGGCCATTGCGCCGCCTCGGCCTGCATTTCGGGAGTGTCGATGCCAAGCTCGATTGCGGCCTTAGCATCGTTGGATTGCTCGACGCGCGTATAAAACGCATTCGGCAGGGCAAGGATCAGACCGATCACACAGACCAGCCAGATCAGAACCCGCTTCCAGGTATCAATTTGCAGCATTACCCTGCCTTTTCAAGGAATTGTCGCGCGAAGTTACTTCGCTGGTTCAGTCTTGTTCAGAACCTGCGCAATGGTCGACTTGACCACACGAACCTTCACACCCTCGGCGATTTCAACTTCGATCTCGTTGTCGCCTTCCTTGACCTTGGACACCTTGCCGATCATTCCACCTTGGGTGACGACCTGATCGCCGCGACGCACGGCTTCGACCATGGCCTGATGTTGCTTCATCTTTTTTTGCTGCGGACGGATCAGCAGAAAATACATGATCGCGAAAATCAGGATCAGCGGGAGAAACTGGGCGATTGCGCCACCTTCCATGGGATATTCCTTTGTTTTGGTGCTGCGGAAATGCTCCGCAAATTTGGCGGGAACCTATGCTCTGAATTGCGCCTTTGCAAGCGATGGCAACGCTGTACACCTCCCTGACCCGGCCACAGTGCACAAAGAACAAGCCAGTCGTTGCAGATATGTCCTAGGCACCTCGCTGAAACCGGGTATAGTTCGGGTTAAGGGGGACATATGGCAAGGCAATTCAAGCCCTTCCTTTTGCTGGTTTATTTTCTGACGGCCCTGGCGTCCAGCCTGTGGTTTTCGGACGTCGTACTGGCACAGGAAACACCGACAGAGCCCCCTGCTTCTGACGGGGCGGACTCGGACAGTTTCGTGGCGCCGGTCATTGTGGACGGGGACGTATTGTTCCAGGTCCGGGGATCCAGTGCCCTGCCCGCGCCAGAGCGGGCGGAAGACGTTCAGGACAAGATCATCGAAATCGCCGAAGCCTCGGATGCGCCAACGGTTGAGGTGACATACGAAGAGACCGAGTTCGGCATTTGGACTCTGGCCGACGGCGAGAGAGTCTCGATCGTCACCGAAGCCGATGCCGAGTTGGATCAGATGGAGCTTAGCGTTCTAAGCGTTTTGCACGGGAACGCGATCAAACAATCTATCGAAGACTACCGCGCCAACCGCACCGATCGGGCGCGCGTGTCCGGTGCAATTGAGGCAGTGGCGTGGACCATTGGTTTTGTGGCGTTTGTGGTGGCAATCCTGTGGGTGCACCGTCGGATTCGACGGAAGACATTAAAGTTTGTCTCACTTCACCTCAAGGACGTGGAAACTGCCACAGCCAAAAGCGTTCAGGCCGAAGCGATCGCCGCGCTGGTACGATATGGGCTGAACTTCGTTTTGCTTATCATCTTCTTTCTCGGCTTTTATTACTACCTCTCGTTTGTTCTGCTGGCTTTCGCCGAAACCCGCTATTTTGCGCAGCTATTGCTGACCTATCTGACCGAGCCGGTACTGCTGATCTTCAAAGGCATTATTAGTTACATCCCCAATTTGATCATGCTGGGCCTGATTTCTTGGGTGGCGCTGTACATCATCAAGGGGATGCGAGTGTTCTTCGACGCGGTCGAGGCGGGTTCCTTCGACATGGGCGATTTCGAAAAGCACTGGGTCAGCCCAACCTTCAACATTGCCCGTGTTGTGGTGATCATGATCGCCTTGGTCTTTGCCGTTCCCTACATCCCCGGATCGGATTCGGCGGCGTTCCAGGGGTTGACGATCCTGGTGGGTGCCATGCTGTCGCTGGGTGCAAATTCTGTCGTCTCAAACATGCTGGCTGGCCTGTTTGTGATCTATCGTCGCTCGACCTCGATCGGGGACCGAATTCAGATCGGCGACCACATCGGCGATGTAGTTCAGATCAAACTGATGGAGACGCATCTGAAATCCATTAAGAACGAACTGATCTCGATCCCTAATGCGCAACTGATGAATTCGGATGTGGTGAACTTCTCGAAGAAAACAGACGGCAGCGGACTGCTTCTGCATACCACGGTTGGCATCGGCTATGAAGAGCCGCCCGAGAAGGTCGAGGCGATGCTGATCGAGGCCGCCAACCGCACCAAGGGGATCAAGTCCAAGCCGGAACCGTTTGTTTTGTGGACAGCATTGGCCGATTACGCGATCAATTATCAGATCAACGGGTATTCGACACGCGGCAGTATTATTCCAAAGATAAAATCGGACCTGCATCGCAACATCGTGGCCGTGTTCAATGAAAACAGTGTGCAGATCATGACGCCCTCTTACATGGCTGATCCGCCTGATCCCAAGATCCCAACCGAACATTGGGATGGCCATCTGGCGCATGAAACACACGAGGATGCCGATAAGTCGTAACCGGCGCTACACCCCGCCTTTCAGATGGTGCATAAGCGGTTTCAGTGATTCACGCATTTAAGGATCTGAACCATGCACGACATCCGCGCCATTCGCGAAAACCCCGCCGCCTTCGACGCCGCACTTGCGCGCCGTGGGGACGCGCCGGTGTCGTCAGATTTGCTGAGACTGGACGAAAGCCGCCGGGCCAAGATTCAGTCCGCAGAAACGGCACAAGCCGAACAGAACAAGGCCAGCAAAGAGGTCGGTGCCGCCAAGGCACGCGGCGACGAGGCTGAATTTCAACGCCTGCGCGCGCTGGTCGCCGAGAAAAAGGCCGAAATTGCCCGGATGCAGACCGAGGCCAAGGATCTGGATGCGCTGCTGACTGATCAGCTGATCCGCATCCCGAACCTGCCAGCCGAGGACGCGCCAGAAGGTGCGGACGAGAACGACAATGTCGAGGTCAACCGCTGGGGCACTCCGCGTGAGTTGGATTTTGCACCGAAAGAGCATTTTGAAATCGAGGCCGTTCAGAACGGCATGGATTTTGAAACGGCGGCAAAGCTGTCCGGCTCGCGCTTTGTCCTGTTGTCCGGCGGCGTCGCCCGTGTTCACCGCGCACTGGCGCAGTTCATGCTGGACACGCACATCAACGAAAACGAACTGACCGAAGTGAACGGCCCGGTTTTGGTTCTGTCCGAGATGATGCAGGGCACAGGCCAGTTGCCGAAATTCGGCGAAGACAGCTATCAGACCCGCGAAGGCTGGTGGCTGATCCCGACGTCCGAGGTGTCCCTGACCAATATCGTCAACGACACGATGATTGAAGAAAGCTATCTGCCCCGCCGTTACACCGCGCATTCCTTGTGCTTCCGGTCCGAGGCCGGATCGGCTGGCCGGGACACGCGCGGCATGTTGCGCCAGCACCAGTTCGAAAAGGTCGAGATGGTTTCGGTCGCCCATCCCGACAAGTCGGATGATGAGCAAAAACGCATGCTGCGTTGTGCCGAGGGTATTCTGGAAAAGCTGGGCATCCCCTATCGCACAGTGATCCTGTGCACAGGTGACATGGGCTTTGGCGCGCGCCGAACCTTTGACATCGAAGCCTGGCTGCCGGGTCAGGATACGTATCGCGAGATCAGCTCAGTCTCGACTTGTGGTGATTTTCAGGCCCGCCGGATGAACGCGCGATTCCGTCCCGAGGCTGGAGGCAAACCGGAATACGTTCACACGCTGAACGGATCCGGTCTGGCTGTTGGGCGCTGCCTGATCGCCGTGCTGGAAAACGGCCAGAACGCAGACGGCACCGTCACCCTGCCCGAGGTTCTGGCCCCCTATCTGGGTGGTAAGCTGACGCTGCAACTGGACGGCACGCTGGCATAAGAAAACCGGCGACCAACAGGGCGCCGGTTCAAGAAGCTGCAAGGCGGAGAAGGCTTACTTCTTCGCCTTTTTCTTATCCTTCTTCTTGTCTTTTTTCTTATCTTTCTTCTTGTCCGTCTTGTCGGCCTTTTTCTTTTTATCTTTCTTCTTATCCTTCTTTGTCTTGGCCTTCACCTTGTCCTTGGCTTTCGAGAAGACAGCTTCCATCTCCTGAAGCTTTTTAGCGGCCTTTTCAGCCTTGGCTTTGGCCTTGGCCTTCTTTTTTGCCTTGGCTTCTGCCAGTTCGGCCACGGCCTTTTCCTCAGCCGCTTTGCGCGCAGCCTCTTCCGCCCGCTTCTCGGCAGCGGCGGCAGCGATCGTTTTGCGGGGCGCTGTTCGGAGCGCTGCAGGCTTTTTGGCAGGCGCGCGGCGCGTACTTGTTTTCGCCGCAGGGCGTTTGGCGGCTGGTTTCGCCGCGGCGGGTTTGGCGGCTGGCGGTTTCTCTGC
The DNA here is from genome assembly GCF_059610285.1 of Ruegeria sp. YTSA072. Lineage (NCBI taxonomy): Bacteria > Pseudomonadati > Pseudomonadota > Alphaproteobacteria > Rhodobacterales > Roseobacteraceae > Ruegeria > Ruegeria sp. YTSA072. Next base: position 155,356 of record NZ_JBXWNI010000008.1, read on the forward strand.
AATCGCCTCTTTCGCGGCGGCAATCAAGACGGCTGCGCGGGCTTTGCCGATACGAGGAACTTTGACCAGTGCAGCGGGGCTTGCTTTGGCAACGGCTTCAGCGGTTTTGAAACCGTTGGCTGTAAGTGACTTTCCTAGCCCCTCTCCAACGCCTTTTATTGCGGTCACTGCGGTCATTCTTTGTCCTTTCCGATTTTCCCTGCGTTATCTTATGTATACCAGATACACGTTCTCACAAGCCAGTGCCCAGAGATGCAGGTCATTTGTGTCAGCTACTGCGTGCGAGGTTACCGGATTGATCCTTTCCGGGAAACGGAACAAGCCGCTTGGCGTCTTCGTCCCACAGTTTCAGGTTTAAAGCGGCAACAGCCTCGGGGAATTTGATCCGGCGGGGCGTGAATTCGGGCGGAAGGTTGTAGTGGCATGCACGCAGCCGATAAGACGGAATGCGCGCATTGAAATGATGGATGTCGTGCAGCGTGATGCACGCAACCGCATTGTCGAACCACCACCCGAAATCCAGCGCCGATGATCCCTGCAGCGCCGCTAGTTGCGGGTCCAGATCCGGACGACGGTCCCAGTATGTGTCTTCGAAATTGTGCTGCAGATAGACCAAAAACACACCCAGCATCCCGCCTAAAAGCGAAAACACCAACCACACCAGAATACCCGTGGTGCCAGCTATCAGGTAAAGAAGGCCAAGAAAGACGATGATCGATAAGTTGTGCAGCAATACACCCCTCACGCCAAACCTAACCGTGTTCTTGGGCCATCGATAGCGAATGAAATACGTGAACAGCGCTCCGGCCGGAACCAGGATGAAGGGATTCCGGTAGAGCCTGTAAAACAGGCGTGCTTTCCAATCCGCCTTGTTCCATTCCCGCACGGTCATCGTATGGATTTCGCCCGTCTCGCGGTGCTCAAGATTGCCGATACCGGCGTGGTGCAGGTTGTGATTCTGTTTCATCACCTCGAAGGGCGCAAAGGTGAACGGCGAAAGCCCGTGCCCCGCCCACTCGTTTTGGCGACGTGTCTCAAACAGCGAGTGATGTCCGCAATCGTGCTGTAGCACGTAAAGGCGCACCGCCGAAAAGGCAAAGACGACCCCAGCCGGGATCATGACATACCAGCGATCCACATAGGCAATCGCCAGCGCCAGCGATGTGAAATACATCGCGAAGGTTCCAAAATAGCTTAGCGCGGCCAATCTGTTGTCCTGAACCGCGTATTGCCGAGTGTATTCCCTCAGATCCATCCAGCCGCTCCTCACGTTGGTCAGGTCCAATGGTTGTCAAAAACTGGTGCGGAAGCTCCGCGTGAAATTACGCGCGCACAAAACAGATGCACGCCAGTGAATGCTAGCGTGGGGAATTGGGGCTGTCACGCCCCTCAGCCGAAAATGCTGAAAATTGGCGCAGTTACGCGCGGCCCTTGAGATGTTTGGCCAAGGCGCCCGCGTTTTTCTTACGGCGTCCCTTGTACGGGTTCTTGTCCCCCTGTCCGCGCAAAGTCAGGCGGATCGGAGTACCGGGCATGTCAAAAGATTCGCGCAGACCGTTGACCAGATACCGGGTGTAACTGGCTGGCATTTTGTCAGGGTGCGAGCACATGACAACAAAGCCCGGCGGGCGGGTTTTGGCCTGTGTCATGTAACGCAGCTTGATCCGGCGACCTTGCGGGGCTGGCGGCGGGTGCTGTTCCAACATGGCCGTCAGCCAGCGGTTCAGCGCGGCCGTCGGCACACGGCGGTTCCAGATGTCATGGGCCCGCAGAATCGCGGCGCGCAGGCGCTCTAGCCCCCGGCCCGTCTTTGCCGACACCGTCACCAGAGGAGCGCCACGCAATTGCGGCAGCAAACGTTCGAAGGACTCTTTCAAATCCCGCAGCTTTTCCTGTTTATCTTCTTCGATGTCCCATTTGTTGATTGCGACAACAACGGCGCGACCCTCGCGCTCGGCCAGATCGGCAATACGCAGGTCCTGCTGTTCGAAGGGGATGGCAGCGTCCAGCAGAACCACCACCACTTCAGCAAATTTCACGGCGCGCAGGCCATCCGAGACTGAAAGCTTTTCAAGTTTTTCCTGCACCTTGGCTTTTTTGCGCATACCGGCGGTATCAAAGATACGCATCGGTGTGCTGTCTCCGTCCTGGTCGGCCCAATCGATCCGCAGACTGATGGCATCGCGCGTAATACCAGCCTCTGGCCCGGTCAGCAGGCGGTCTTCGCCAATGATCTTGTTGATCAATGTGGATTTACCGGCATTAGGGCGGCCAACAACTGCCACCTGCAACGGCTTTTCAGCGCTGATCAGGGGCGTCTCGCCCTCGCCGTCCTCATCCAGTTCAATATCGGTTTCCGGTGCATCCTCGACCGCCTTTTCCTCGGCGGCATCGGCCAATGGCATAAGCTGGGAATAAAGATCAGTCATCCCTTCGCCATGTTCGCCCGACAGGCGCACCGGCTCACCCAGACCAAGGTTATAGGCTTCAAGCACACCCGCATCCGCTGCGTTTCCTTCAGCCTTGTTGGCCGCAAGGATCACATGTTTGGAACGTTTGCGCAGAATCTCGGCAAACAATTCGTCGGTCGGCGTGACTCCGACGCGCGCGTCAATCATGAACAGACAGACATCTGCCATGTCCACCGCACGCTCAGTCAGGCGGCGCATGCGGCCCTCAAGGCTGTCGTCGGTTGCGTCCTCAAGCCCAGCAGTGTCGATCACGGTAAAGCGCAGATCCCCCAGACGCCCTTGGCCTTCGCGCAGGTCGCGCGTCACGCCGGGCTGGTCGTCGACCAAAGCCAGACGTTTGCCCACAAGGCGATTGAACAGGGTGGATTTGCCCACATTCGGGCGCCCCACGATGGCGAGGGTCAGCGACATGATACTCAACTTTCAAGACTCAGACGCGCCCTTTAGCGCATCTTGTGGTCAACGGAAAGCGTGCAAATCACCTTTGGTCGACACGACGTACAGTGTTTGACCCGCCACAACCGGTGCCGTGGTCGCGCCACCTGGCACTTCGACACGGTTCACCAGTGCTCCGTCAACAGGGCTGAAGAACCGAACATAGCCATCGTTCGAGGCGATGACGATGCGCCCACCCGCGATGATCGGACCATAATGCGCGTAGACCGCCCCCCGGCGTCCCGGCTTATCCTTGACAAAACCCGGCAGGTCCTGCGCCCAAACAATCGCTCCGGTCGCAGCGTCCAGCCGCACCAGTTGGCTGCGGTCACTGATCAGGAAAATACTGTTGCCAGCGGCCCAGACCGTATCGACGGCCCCTTCGTCTGCGGTCCATATCCGTTCGCCGGAATTGGCGTCAAACGCAACTGTGCGCCCAGAATGGTTGCCGATATAGATCTTATCTCCCGCAACCATTGGTCCACCGGTTACATCGACGATCTGCGCCGCCGCACGTCCGCGACGTCCCCCGGCTACTGACGCGTTCCAGCGGCGAATACCCCCCCGACGGAACGTCGCTGCGACATCACCCGAGCCAAAGGCGAACACGGAAAAATCGGATGCAATGACTGGCGCCGGTGCACCCAGAACGTTTCCAACGCTTGGGGTGCCCTGAATTTGCCAGGCAATGCGGCCGTCCTTGGTGTTGACCGCCCAACCGGTTTCGTCACCCGCCACCAGATACAGCAGACCGTTACTGACCAAAGGCGCGCCGCTGCCGGTCGCGTTCAACCTTTTTTGCCAACGAACTGCACCGGTCTTGGCATTCAATGCTGTCAGGCGGCCATAACCGGAAGACACATAAAGCACACCGTTGTCATAGGCCATGCCACCACCCGTGGCATCCGAGTCGCCATCACTTGGCGGAATAAGATCGGTGTTCCAAACAACCTGCCCTTGCGGCGACACTGCAGACACCGTTGCGCCGGCATCAAGCGTATAGATCAACCCACCCGCAACAACGGGATCAGCCGTGATCCGCTGCTTGCGCGAGTCACCCTGACCGATTGAAGCGGACCAGATGCGCTGCGGCGTTGTCCGCAACTGTGCATTGGTCGTCCGGAAAGCAGCCGTACCCGGGCTTTGCGGCCAACTTGCGTTGGCTCTTTGCGCCGGAAGGCTGATCGATTTTGAGCCCCGAGTTTCCACCGTTTCGGTATCGGCAGTGGGCCGGATATCTTCTCGCGGCCCCGGCAAGATAACCTCGGGTTCCCGGCAGGCGGCGACCAGGGTCAATGAAAGGGCTGCCATCGGCAATCCAATACGGGAGAATAGACTTGCTACCATGATGTTCCGAACTCGCCTGTAAGTTTTCCTGCCGCCACCGGATCAGCCCTGTTGGGCGATCAGCGGCTCTGGTTCGCCACCCAGCGCTACAATCAACTGAGCCGCACGCTGTTGCAGATCCACGCCAACTTCTGCGTCCTGACGTAAGGCCTGAAGCCGCGTGATGGCCGCGTCAACATTGCCCTCGGACACATCAATCAGGGCCAACTGTTCTTCGGCCAGCAACCGCAGCGGAGCACCCGGTGCGGCCAGCGCCTCGAACTGAAGACGGCGATCGGCTGCAGGCAGAGTGTCGCTCTGCAGCAGCAGCGCCTTGAAAGCCGCGATCGCGCGGTAGATTTCCGGCAGATCCCCTTGGGACGCAATGGCGTTCAGGCTGACGACCGCATCCTGTTCCGATCCGGCCTCAAACTGAGAGGCCGACAACAGCATGTTAAGAACCGCATCCCCACCCGGTGATTGTGTTTCGACGGCGGCAAGACTGGCTGCACGGTCTTCCGACTGATTCTGTGCCAGCGCTGCCAGGATTGAATCACCTAAATCCTGCGCCTGACTGGTTGCGCGCGACTTGCGGACTTCATTGAACGCAGCACCGCCCACGATCAGGACAACCACAAGTACACCGACCCAACCCCATCTGCGCAATAGCAAGAACAGGCGGTCCCGGCGTACCTCTTCGGTCACCTCATCAATAAAACTGTCGACGTCGCTCATCCCTGCCCTCCGGGGCTGCATCCTTGGTGTATGGCGCCATGTCATACCCCGGCGCAATCGCCAAGCCAAGAGCCCGATTTTTTACAATCTCGCCGGTGGCCTGCCCTCTTGTAGAAAAAAATAAACCGAACTATTCAGTTTAGTGTGGAAACGATACATAATCGTCCCCACTTTCTAGCATGACCGCAAAAAAAATGTGGCGCAGAATTCTGGGAGTTGTCCTGCATGCGATTGATTTCATTAGTAAACGCCGCTTTGGTTATTGTTGTTTTGTTTTTTTTGGTTTTCGAACGGGATAGCCTGTTCTCTTTCGCCGGGCGCGCGGAAGCCGAGGCCAGCCCTGAGGTTGCCAGCGAATCTGGCGAAGTCGTGGACGTGGATCAGGCGACGATTGGCGTCGTTGCCGTTAGGTCAACTGCACGTGAAATTGACAGCGCCGTGTTGTTGCGGGGCCAGACCAAGGCCAATCGTCAGGTCGAAGTTCTGGCCGAAACCACATCGACGGTCATCTCAGAGCCTAAGCGCAAAGGCACGTTCGTCGAAGCCGGCGATCTTCTTTGCGAGCTTGACCCGGGCACCCGCCCCGCCAGTTTGGCCGAAGCGAAGGCTGCCAAGCTAGAAGCCCAAAGCCGCATTCCGGAAGCCGAAGCCCGCCTGGAAGAAGCACATGCGCGTGTCGCCGAGGCCGAGATCAACCTGACGGCTGCGAATAAACTGTCTGACTCCGGGTTTGGATCTGAGACGCGCAGAATCTCAAGCGAGGCGGCGATGAGAACCGCCGAGGCCGGTATCAAGACCGCCGAAGCCGGTCTTGAGGCCACCCGCGCCGGGATCGAAGCCGCAACCGCCGAGGTCAAAGCCGCGGAACGCGAAATCGATCGCCAGACGATCACAGCACCCTTCAAGGGATTGTTGGAAAGCGATACCGCAGAATTGGGCAGCCTGATGCAGCCCGGTGCGCTATGCGCGACCGTTATCCAACTGGACCCGATCAAGCTGGTGGGTTTTGTGCCGGAAACCGAGGTTAACCGCATCATTGTCGGAACCGAAGCCACAGCGCAGTTGGTCACTGGCCTGCAGGTTTCTGGTCGTGTGACATTCCTGAGCCGCTCGGCCGATGAAACAACCCGCACGTTCGAAGTCGAAATTACTGTTCCGAACCCGGAACTGGCCATTCGGGACGGCCAAACCGCCGACATCCGCATTTCGGCCGCCGGGGCCAAGGCGCATTTCCTGCCGCAATCGGCACTGACCCTGAGCAATAACGGTCAACTCGGTGTCCGCACCATTGGCCAGAGCAACGTGGTCGATTTCCAGCCCGTCGTTCTTCTGCGTGATACTGCCGAAGGCGTTTGGGTCGGTGGCCTGCCGGAAACTGTGGACATCATCGTCATCGGGCAAGAGTTCGTAACCCGCGGCGTCACAGTTGAACCTACATATCGGGAAGCTTCGAAATGACCGGAATCGTCAGTTGGGCCGCTGGCCGGGCCAGAATGGTTCTGGCCTTTATCGCCATCTCATTGGTGATTGGCGGCTTTGCCTATGTCAGCCTGCCGAAAGAAGGCGAGCCCGACATTGAAATCCCTGCCCTGTTTGTCTCGGTTCAGTTTCCGGGCATCTCAGCCGAGGATTCCGAAAACCTGTTGGTCAAACCAATGGAGACCGAACTTGCGGACCTTGATGGGCTGAAAGAGATGACCTCGACCGCCGCCGAAGGGTATGCGGGCGTCGCGCTGGAGTTCGATTTCGGCTGGGACAAGACCGCGATCATGGCCGATGTGCGCGACGCGATGAACAGTGCGCAAGCCGAATTCCCCGACGGAGCTGAGCAATACTCGCTGACCGAGATCAATTTCTCAGAATTCCCCATCGTTATCGTCAACCTGACGGGTGCAGTCCCCGAGCGCACTATGGCGCGGGTTGCCAAGGCTTTACAGGACGACCTTGAGGCGATGGATTCTGTGCTCGAAGCCGGTATCGCGGGCAACCGCGACGAATTGCTTGAGGTCATCATCGACCCTCTTCGGCTTGAGGCATACAACGTCACCGCCGCCGAGCTTATCGATGTAGTGCGCAACAACAATCAGCTGATCGCTGCCGGTGAGGTCGAAACCGCACAGGGCACATTCTCGGTCAAGATCCCCTCTTCCTTCAAAACTGCGCAGGATGTTTATGGCCTGCCGGTCAAAGTGAATGGCGACCGGGTCGTCACCCTGGGGGAATTGGCGCAGATCAACTATACCTTTGAGGACCGCGAAGGCACCGCCCGTTTCAACGGCGAACAAACCGTCGCGCTGCAGGTGGTCAAGCGCAAGGGCTACAACCTGATCGACACAGTCGAGGGTGTGAAACAAACCATCGCCGCTGCGCAGGCCAAATGGCCACCCGAGATGCAGGCCGCAATCCAGCTGGGCACCTCGAACGACCAAAGCCGCATCGTCGGTTCGATGGTCAGCCAGTTGGAAGGCTCGGTTCTGACGGCCATCGCACTGGTAATGATCGTTGTTCTGGCCTCTTTGGGCACACGCGCGGCATTGCTGGTGGGTTTTGCGATCCCGACCTCATTCCTGCTGTGTTTTGCGTTCCTCGCAGTCATGGGCATCAGCATCTCGAACATCGTGATGTTCGGTCTGATCCTTGCGGTGGGTATGCTCGTCGACGGGGCCATTGTTGTCGTGGAATACGCTGACCGGCGCATTAAAGAGGGCGTCGGCCCGATGCACGCCTATGTCGAGGCTGCGCAGCGTATGTTCTGGCCTATCGTGTCATCCACGGCCACAACCCTATGTGCCTTCCTGCCCATGCTGTTTTGGCCGGGTGTCCCGGGTGAATTCATGGGCATGCTGCCTGTCACGCTGATCTTCGTTCTGTCCGCTTCGTTGATCGTTGCACTGATCTATCTGCCTGTCATGGGCGGTGTTTCGGGCCGCCTGAGCCGCGTCTTTGACCGCACCTCCGACTGGCTGCGCGCGCGCACCCGGTGGTGGGTTCGTGCGGTTATGGTGCCGCCATCGCTGTACCTGATCTTCCTTGGTGCGATGCAACTGCTGAATCCGACCTATCTGTTGCCCGAAGGCGCATTCGGAGCAGTTCTGCTTGGTGCCTTCCTGTTCATTTTTGGAGCATTTGCTGGTTCTGTTACGTTGAGTGCCGCCAAAATAGAACGCGCACCAGATCAGCATGTACATACAGCGCGCGAACACACCCCCTTTGGCTATGTCATCAAGTTCCTGGTCGGCAACCCGATCATGCCGATTGTTTCGATTGTCGTCATTGGCTTCGCTGTGATGTCAGTCATGACCGCATTTGGGAACAACAATCGGGGCGTAGAGTTCTTCGTCGAAAGCGAACCCGAGCAAGCCACGGCCTATGTTCGTGCACGTGGCAACATATCACTGGTCGAAAAGGACCAGATGGTACTGGCGGCCGAAGAAATTATCAGCGCACATCCCGCAGTCGTGAACGTGTTTTCCTTTGCCGGAGAAGGCGGGCTGAACCAAAACAATGGAGGTGCGCAAGCACCGGCAGACACTGTCGGTCGCGTCCAGTTCGAAATCATCCCGTGGGAAGATCGACCCAACGTGTCCGAACCGATCTTCGGCGGGTTGATCGACCGTGAAACGGTTGCCCCGGAATATGACGGTGACTTCGTGCTCGATCAGTTGAACGCCGAACTTGCGAAAATTCCGGGCTTCATCGTGGAAATCCTACCGCTGGAACAAGGCCCGGCCTCGGCCAAGCCCGTTCATTTGCGCATCAAGGCGGATGGCTGGGAAGAACTGACCTCAGCCACTGTTGCGGCCCGTAAAATGTTCGATGAAACACCCGGCCTGATCAAGATCGAAGACACCCTGCCCTTGCCCGGCATCGACTGGCAGATCGACGTGGATGTTGCCAAAGCGGGTCGTTTCGGCGCGGATGTGGCAACCGTCGGCGCGATGGTGCAACTGGTCACGCGCGGGCTGCTGCTGGGCGAAATGCGCCCCGACAGCGTGGACGAGGAAATCGAAATCCGCGTTCGCCTTCCCGACGAAGATCGGGTTTTGTCGACACTGGATACGCTCAAGGTGCGTACGCCGGATGGGCTGGTGCCTTTGTCGAACTTTGTCACGCGCAAGCCAGTGACCAAACTGGCCGAGATCAACCGGATCAACCAGCAGCGTTACTATGACGTGAAGGCCGACGTTGAGCCGGGTCTGAGCAAAGTTGTGATAGATAACGCAGACGGCACGGAACAGCGGCTGGCGGTCGTGCGCGGCGTCGTGGAAGGTACAGAACCCACAGGTGCGATCTTCACTGGACCGACCGGCAGCAATTTCGAGCTTGTCATGTTGACAGGTGCGGAAGATGTCGATGCGGTGCGGGCCGATCTGGAATCTGGAAACGCCCGGATTAGCCTGATCAATCCCAACGAACGCATTGCAGTGCTGACCGAGTGGCTTGAAACTAATCCCTTCGGCAGCACCGTCAGTTGGGAATGGACCGGCGATCAGGAAGATCAGGCAGAAAGCCAGGCTTTCCTGTCCAGCGCTTTCTTGGCTGCATTAGGCCTGATGTTTGTGATCCTGCTGGCGCAGTTCAACTCGTTCTACAACTCGGTGCTTGTTCTGCTGGCCGTTGTGCTTTCGACCACCGGTGTTCTGATCGGGATGATGGTCATGCAGCAACCGTTCTCGATCATCATGACCGGTACAGGGATTGTGGCCTTGGCAGGGATTGTGGTGAACAACAACATTGTTCTGATCGATACATATCAGGAATATAGCAGATATATGCCCCGGATCGAGGCGATCATCCGCACGGCTGAGGCGCGTATCCGCCCGGTTCTGCTGACCACCCTGACCACGATGGCCGGTCTGACGCCGATGATGTTCGGATTGTCGCTGGATTTCATCAATGGCGGCTATTCCATCGACAGCCCAACTGCGCTGTGGTGGAAACAGCTGGCGACGGCGGTTGTGTTTGGCCTGGGTATTGCAACGGTGCTGACCCTGATCGTGACGCCATCGTTCCTGGCCCTGCGGGTGTGGGTCACCACCTATGCGGTATGGCTGGCCAAGGCGGTGGCACGGGCCACCGCAGGTCGTTCCAGCCAAATCGCCCAGGATATGGCGGTTGGTTACGCTGCCCGACAGGTACAGGCCACCGAGGTTGTCTGGGGGGATGAGACGCCGACTGCGCCCGCACCGGATGCAGACAAGGATGAGCGTCCCAATCACCCGCCAACGTCACCCCTAAAGGCGGCCGAGTAATGCAAATGGCGAACAGCAAGGTTCGCCATTTTTCTTCTCCAGGACTTAGTCTCTAAGACCTAGTCGGTGAATACATATTCACCCAAATCACACAGGTTCAGACCGAAGTCTTCAGCCGACGACCCATCGTCGAACGCCCCCCGAATATCGTAGACACATGTGGTCAGGCCATCCGAGATGACAACATCGATTTCGTAATCGGGCGCGACATAGCCACCGCTTAGCAGGTTCCCCTCCCAGCTGCCGGAAGACGCAGGCGAGACATTGAACTCAACCAGATCCGCGCTGAGTTCATTCACAACCAGAAATTCAAGATCCTCGGCAAATGCCGAAGTCGCCGTAAAAACAGTCGCGGCCAAGGCTGCTGCTGCACGCATTTTCATTAGATATTCCTATGATTAAGGTCCGGCCAAAGAACCTGGCACCGTGACTTTAGGTGAATTGTCACCAAGGAAAATGAACGTCAAATTAAACTTGGAGGAATGAACGTATTTTTGCTGTGCTGTGCTGTGCTGTTCTGCCTGGACTCTTAAAATACCCCTTTGACCGGATCAGGCCGCGTCCGCTTGTTGTCGACTCCAGAGCTGCGCGTAACGGCCCTCGCGCTTCAAAAGCTGGTCATGGGTGCCTTGTTCAAGGATTTCACCGCGTTCCAGAACGACAATGCGGTCCGCTTCGGCAATCGTGCTAAGGCGGTGCGCGATCGTCAAAACGGTCCGTCCCTCGCCCGCCCGCGCCAAGGCATCCTTGATGTCCTGTTCGGTATCTGTGTCCAGCGCCGAGGTCGCCTCATCCAACAGCAGGATCGGCGGATTCTTCAGAAGGGTACGCGCAATGCCCACCCGTTGTTTCTCACCACCCGACAGTTTCAGCCCCCGTTCGCCTACCTTGGTGTCATAGCCTTCTGGCAACGTCACGATAAAATCATGGATCTGCGCAGCTTTAGCAGCTGCTTCGACTTCTTCCTGCGTGGCCCCGTCCCGGCCATAGGCAATGTTGTACCGGATGGTATCATTGAACAGCACAGTGTCCTGCGGTACCACGCCGATGGCTGCGTGCAGGCTTCCTTGTGTTACGTCGCGCACATCCTGCCCGTCGATCTTCAATGCGCCTCCGGTGACATCATAGAACCGGAACAGCAAACGGCCGATTGTCGACTTACCCGAACCTGTGGCACCGACAATTGCAACAGTCTGGCCAGCAGGTACCGTCAGCGACACACCTTTGAGGATCTCGCGGTCCGCATCATAACCAAAGCGCACATTGTCCAATGTCACCTCACCACCACTGACCACCAGATCTGGCGCGCCGGGCTTGTCCTGCACCTCGGTCGGTTGTTCCAGCAAGTCGAACATTTGCCCCATGTCCACCAGCGATTGACGGATTTCCCGGTAAACAGTGCCCAGAAAGTTCAGCGGCACGGTGATCTGGATCATATAGGCGTTGACCATGACGAAATCGCCGACGGTCAGCGTTCCCTGTTGCACCCCCATGGCCGCCAGAACCATCACGCCGATCAGCCCGCAAGTGATCAGAAGGGACTGACCGAAATTCAGGAAGGCCAGCGAATACGCTGTCTTAAGCGCAGCCCCGGCATAGGCTTTCATCGACACGTCGTACCGAGCCGCCTCGCGCGATTCAGCATTGAAATACTTGACGGTTTCGAAATTCAGCAGGCTATCGATCGCGCGTTGGTTGGCCTCGGTATCCTGATCGTTCATCTCGCGGCGCAGCTTCACGCGCCATTCGGTCACCGCAAAGGTGAACCAGATGTAAAGCCCGATGGTGACAGCAACGACAACCAGATACCAGACGTCGAACAGCCACATCAAAATGATCGCGACCAGCAGCAGTTCCAGGATCAACGGACCGATGGAAAACAGCAAAAAGCGCAGCAGGAATTCCACGCCTTTCACACCACGCTCGATGATCCGGCTCAGCCCCCCGGTGCGTCGCGTCACGTGGTAACGCATGGACAGCTGGTGGATGTGCTGGAAGGTCTCCAACGCCAGTGCGCGCAAGGCCCGCTGCCCTACCGGGGCAAAGGCCGCATCGCGTAGCTGCTGAAAGCCAACGGTCATCATCCGTGCGACACCATAGGCCACGGTCAGACCAACCGCGCCCAACGCCAGCGGCGGTACGCCCTCACCTGCCAGCCCATCGACAGCGCCCTTGTAAAGGATCGGAGTATAGACCGCGATCAGCTTGGCCAGCACCAGCATGCCCATGGCCAGAACAACGCGTCGTTTTACCCAAGGCTCGTCCTCGGGCCACATATATGGCGCAACCTTCCGGATCGTGCGCCAACCAGAGCGGCGTTCGTCGGACGTGGGCGTATCGGCTGAGGTCATTGGCGCTGCTCGTCTCATCACGTACCTGATCTGCGGTCAGAGATAGACCGCTGGCCCACCAAGGGCCAGCGGCAATAGTTCATTCCGGGATGGTGAATATCTGACCAGGATATATCAGGTCAGGATCGCGGATCGAGCCGCGGTTGGCCTCAAACAGTTTCACATACAGGATACCATCACCGAACCGGTCGCGCGAAATGGCCCAAAGCGTGTCGCCTTCCTGCACGGTCACCGCCCGGATTGGGGGCGGAACTGTTTCGCCCTCGGGCTCATCGCTGGCCTCTGCCGCGCGCAGCACCTCTAGGGGTTCGCGCTTGAACGGGGTTTCCAGGCGGCTGACCACTGTACCATCCGGGGCGATTTCATCGACGCGCAATGTATATATGCCGGGATCAATTCCCTCGAGTTCGCTGCGCCATTTACCATCATCAACCGGTGACAGATCATCGACAAGCTGGTTGTCCAGATACAGTCGAACCGCAGACCCGTCCGGAACCCGTCCGGTAAGCTCTATGTCACCAACGTCGGAATAGCCGATCGTGTCCAAAGCCACCTCGTCCGAGGCGTTGGGTTCGGCAGTTGGAGACTGAACCAGCTCAACCCCGTCCTCGCCGGAACGCAGAATGGCAACTTGTTGATTTTCATCGCCTTCTTCAGTGGTTTCTTGTGCCGTCTCCTGGGGTTGATCCGCAGACGGCTCTGCAGATGTATCCGCCGCTTCGACATCCCCGGTCGTCGCTCCATCTGTTGGCTCTGACGAGGATGTGTCTTGCGCCTCTGCTGTTTCGTTGCCGGAGGGCGCGGCGTCACCCGTTTCTGCGGCGGCGATCTGCTCGGTCGTCGGTTCAGGCTCAGGTTCAGGCAAGGCTGCAATCAAATAGTCGTCCGAACGAACGGGTTGATCCTGGCCTGCAGTTTCCAACGTAAGCCCGCGTGCATCGTCTGAGAATGGGATCGAAAGGAACTCGGCAAACTGACCGGTGTTGTCGACGGTAAAGCTGTGCACTTGCTCACCATCCAGCAAGACACGAACATCTGTGCCTGGCTCTGCATTGCCGGATAGAACGGTATTGCCGTCCAGCTCAACAAAGATCTGGTCCAGAGTCGGTGGCGCGACACCCGGGTCGGCCTCAGCCGTTTCCGTCGCTGGTGCGGTCACGGAATCAGACGGATCAGCGGTTTCCGGTTCCTCAATTGCTGTGCTCTGATCCTCGGACGGGGTGGAAACCGAACTGGCCTCCTCCGTGGTTTGGACGGCGGTGTCTTGCTGCGGTGAAGCTTCCTGAGGACCCGTCCCGAAGACGCCGGACAGGTACAACCCGCCCGCCCCGACCAATGCAACGATGCCGGCAATCACCCCCCAGATGAAAGTACCGGAGCTTTCGCTTCCCGACTTGGAGTTCATTCTTTTCCTTTCGCTCCGCAGCGCAAGTGCTTTGAGTAAAACACATTCTGCCTAACGGTTGAGCCAATCTATCAATCCCGCTATCACGGGTCAAAACACCATATACAAGCCCGGAGAAGCCATCCCATGTCTCAGAAATCTGTCTGTGTGTATTGCGGGTCACGAAATGGCGCGAATCCGGCCTATTCCGACGCAGCGCAACACTTCGGAACCCTTTTGGCCGAAGAAGGCTGGCGGCTGGTCTACGGGGCCGGGGATGTGGGGCTAATGGGTGAGGTAGCGCGGGCCGCGCAAGCCGCCGGTGGTGACACGTTTGGCGTCATCCCGGTGCACCTTCTGCAACGAGAAGTCGGCAAGACGGACCTGACCCGTTTCGTGGTCACCGAGACGATGCACGAGCGCAAGAAGGTCATGATCATGAACGCCGATGCGGTTATTGTCCTGCCCGGCGGTCCGGGGTCGCTGGATGAGCTCTTCGAGGCGCTCACCTGGCGGCAGCTGGGCCTACACGACAAGCCCATTCTGGTCATGAATGTGGATGGCTACTGGGATACGCTGCACGAGCTGTTGCAACAGGTCATCGGCCAAGGCTTTGCAGACGCGTCGCTGTCGGACTTCATCACATGGGTCGATGGCCCGAAGGCTGCAATGTCAACGCTCAGGAAAGTTCTCACTTAGGCTGGCCGGTATACGGGCGGTCAGGACCGCCCGTTTGTTTCCGCCGAATTCAAGTCGCAGGGGCAAGGCGCTGTCGCAACACCTGTTCAACTTTATGCAGCGGGTGATTGGTCAGCGTTTTATCCACCTCGGCAACCACTTTTCCCAGCACTTCGCTGTGCAGCCGCCGACGCAGCAACCCCAGAACGTGCGGGCTGGCCACCAGGACCAGACGTTTATAGGCCCCTTTTAAACCCTTACGGTTCAACAGGTTGGCGACATCCTGCACGAACAGGGATTTCGCGTGGGTTTTCCATTTGCTCTCTTCCACGGCCGATTTCTGATGCGGCGCCGTGTCAAAACGACGACCGGCCCGGTCCGAAGGCTTGGCCCTTGGTCCGTCGCTTTCCTCGACGGATACGACAACCAGATTGGGATCTTCAGCGTCGGTGATATTCTCCATGAACAGCGCCTTTTCCCCGTCAGCGATGACAACCCATGTTCCCTGTGCAAGTTCGACCATTGTGTTCTCCTGTAATGGCGTTTTTTGGCCATCCCTCATGCGTCAGACAAAGCTTTCCCGAGACGCGCCAAAGCCATTCAGCGCGTTGTCTGATCGTTTTCTTAGTAGTTTACGGCTCTCTCCCTCCGCATGCTTTAGCTAGGTATTGCGGGACGGCGTACAATAGGTCTCAATTCGAAAGTTGACGTATAGGCAGGTTTTCTCCTGCGGTGGCATCGACGGCTGGCCGGGCAAGTTGGACTGCTGCCATCATAGCCAAATACCCGGCGCAATATCAGACCGCTGCGGAATCATCATAAAGATTCGTCGGTGTGTTCGGGCGGCTTTTGGCCTCTTGGTCTGGAACGTAGATAAAGAACTCGTCTTGGCGTGGTCAGGTTTTACGTGAAAGCCGAATTAGATCGCGCTTATGATTGATCGGCGCATAAGTTGCCGTGAAAATGATCGGCGATACGTCTTACCAGTAAATCATTTGATAGGTAATCGCCATTTTTTTAGCAAATACCTGTGATGCTTGCACTTTTGGAAAAGGATATCTTCGCCCAAGATCAAACGTGGGAGCTAATATGTGCCGTTTCTTAGCCTGGGTAGGTAGTCCGAGATACCTTGATGAACTGGTTTTGAACCAGGAACAATCGCTGGTCGAGCAAAGCCGGAACGCACTTATTGGCAAGACGCCCATAAATGCAGATGGATTTGGGCTGGCATGGTATTCCCAACGGCCAGAGCCGTGCTTCTACAAAGACCCCCGCCCGGCCTGGTCAGACGCAAATCTGAAGCAACTTGCCCATCACACGCAATCCGGACTCTTTCTGGCCCATGTACGCGCATCGACAGGTACGGCGACGTCTCGTAACAACTGCCACCCCTTTGGGATGGATCGCTGGTGTTTCATGCACAATGGCCAAGCGGGAGGTCACGAACAGATCCGTCAACAGCTTGACGGAATGATCCCCGCCTGCCACTACACCCATCGTTTTGGGGCCACCGAAAGCGAAGCAATATTCCTCATTGCACATGGCGAGGGGTTGGACACCGATCCAATCGGTGCGATGGGCCGCGCCGTGTTGCAAGTGGAAGATCTGTCCAGAAAGAATGGCGCGATCCCGTTCATGAGGTTCGCCGCGTGCTGGTCCAACGGAGAGAAACTGTTCGCTGCGCGCTATGCCTCGGATCGATTTGCCCCAAGCCTCTATTACAGAAAGGGGCGTAACGGCGTCATTATCTCTTCAGAACCTCTGGACGCCGAAGAAAGTGAATGGCTTGAAATACCATCCGGTTCAGCCATTGAAACTGACGGCTTTGAGGTGGCGGCCTACCCGTTTTTGGAAGCAGAGGCACAAGGAAGACCGAATGCCGCCTGAAACAAACTCGCGGTGTGCTTGGAAACGCTATTAAAACAAGAAAGGACCTGTCAGCGTCACCGCCAACAGGCCCTTGAAAAACCCTTATCGGGTCAACAATCACATCCGCGATGCAACGTTTTCCCAGTTCACCAGATTGTCGAGGAAGTTCGACAGGTAAGCCGGACGCTTGTTACGGAAATCGATGTAGTAGCTGTGCTCCCAAACGTCACAGCCCAGCAGTGCTGTCTGACCAAAGCACAGCGGGTTCACGCCGTTTTCGGTCTTGGTCACGGCAAGCGAGCCGTCTGCGTTTTTGACCAACCACGCCCAGCCCGAACCGAACTGACCAGCACCAGCCGCGCTGAACTGCGACTTGAACTCGTCAACCGAGCCAAAGCTCTCGGTCAGGGCTTTTTCCAGGTCACCGGGCATTGCGTTGCCGCCGGGGCCCATCATTTCCCAGAACTGGTTGTGGTTCCACAGCTGGCTGATGTTGTTGAAGATGCCGTTTTGCGCGACGGCATTTGCGTCGTAGGTGCCAACGATGATCTCTTCCAGCGACTTGCCGTCCCACTCGGTGCCAGCGATCAGCTTGTTGCCGTTGTCGACATAGGCCTTGTGGTGCAGGTCGTGGTGATATTCCAGTGTTTCCGCGGACATACCCTTGGCTGCCAGCGCGTCATGTGCATAAGGAAGATCAGGAAGTTCAAAAGCCATATCGGCCCCCTGTTAAAAATGTAAGTTGCGGTTCCCAAGGTTAAATGCTTTGGCAGCCGCCGCAGGTCAAGAGCCGAGACAAGAAAACCCGGAGGCAGGCGATGCTTACACAGGCGCGCAAGATGTTTTACCGCGCCCGCGGATACTATGCGGGTCAGCTTAATGGCGAGCCGTTTCGTCTGGACCCTTATCATTCGAAATTTTGGCGCAAGGCGTCTGATGGCAAGTGGGAGCCTGAAACTTTCGCGGTACTCGACAAGTATCTGTCGGCAGATCGGGATTATCTGGACATCGGCGCGTGGATTGGCCCCACGGTCCTGTACGGTGCCCGCAAGGCGCGGCACGTTTGGTGTTTCGAACCGGACCCAACGGCCTTTCGGCATCTGGCCTGGAACCTCGACCTGAACGACATCCGCAACGTTTCGGCCTTTGGCGTGGCGTTGTCGGACCAGTTCGGAGTGGCCCGTATGGCGTCGGTGCGCGGCGAGCCGGGGGATTCCACCAGCTCACTTTTGCATGACGGAACACATGGCAGCGACGCCTTGACTATCGCGTGGGACCAGTTCGAGGCCGCGAATGACCTTTCGGGCGTTTCTCTGGTCAAGATGGATATTGAGGGGGCTGAGTTTTTTGTGCTGCCAACGATCCTGCCCTGGTTGAAACGGACGCGACCTACTCTGTACCTCTCACTCCACTCACCGCTTTTGCCCGAAGAGGACAGACATCAGCGGACCTCAGACCTGCTGAGCAGTCTCTCCTTTTATCCTGAAATTACTGACGAAACCGGACGCCAGCTGGATGTTCAGAAAGCGCTTAGCCCAACGGAAATGACACGGTACCGTACGGTCTTGTTTACTGGCTAGTAATGCGGCCATTAGCCCTGTCGAAGTAGGTGTTTCCACACTTGCAACCCAAGCGTGAGCTTGTTGAAGTGAACCCACGGAATAGTTTGAAGGATAACAAAAATGAAAGCTTCGCTTACGGCGATTGCTGCGATGATCGTTTCCGCGCAATCAGCTTTAGCTGGTACCGACGAAAACAAATGTGAGATTACGAAGACGGACGGCCATAGCTGGATCGCGCCCGAGTATCACTTTCAGGTAGACACCAACACTCGTGAAGCCAAAGTTGTCAGCGGCCATCACGATTGGACCAGCGCCAAACTCAAAGTGAAAAACAGTGGCGAATACCGCATGTTTTGGAACGTCGACCTCCGGTCAAGCGAAGGGCAAAGCCTGCGTATGAAATATCAGGCAAATCTTAATTCAGCGAAAAACACGGTCAAAGTCCGCGCCAGTTTTGCGCACATAAGCGCTTTTAACAAGCCTTATGGTTCCGGAGTATGCAGCGTAACCACCGGGTAAAGAAAGCCCCGGTGTGGCCGGGGCTTTTCACTTCACTTCGGTTCAGTAAACCCCGACTTCGCTGCCGGGCTGCGCCGCAACTTTAAGCAGCTTGAACACGTAGTCTGCGGCCGACCGGAAACAGACAACACGGAAGGTATCGGCGTCATCCATCCAGAACGCCCCTGCCACCTGCGCCAGACGCGAACGGCGGATCTGACCTGGCTGAAATGCCTCAGCCGACAGCTCCACCGGGGCAAGTTTGCCCAGCACCTCACGCGCATTGCTGCCCGAGATACTGAACACGGCGCGGGCGTCCGAGACGTTGACGGCCAACGCGTGTGTACCGCTCAGCGCGTTGGTCAACGCCGCCAGTTTGGCCTCAACCTCGGCGTAAGGAACAAGCACCAACAATTCATCGGTGGACATCCAGCAGACGCCGGACTCACCGTCGACCAAGGCTTCGCGCTGATCGGGCATCTTCTGACCCGTTGCGTCCTTGACGGCCTTGGCCAACACCTTGTCGGACAGGTCGCCGCGCAAGGTAATCATACCCTGCAGGCCACATTCCTGGACCTTGGCGATGCCATCATAGC
The DNA here is from genome assembly GCF_059610285.1 of Ruegeria sp. YTSA072. Taxonomy (NCBI): domain Bacteria; kingdom Pseudomonadati; phylum Pseudomonadota; class Alphaproteobacteria; order Rhodobacterales; family Roseobacteraceae; genus Ruegeria; species Ruegeria sp. YTSA072. Next base: position 174,513 of record NZ_JBXWNI010000008.1, read on the forward strand.
TTGCGTGGTTCAGTGCGCTGATGGGTTCAGACATTCTGCTTCTCCCCGTCCTTATCGAAGAAGATCGGGTCCACGATCTTAGCTTTGTAGGTTTTGCCATCGGTACCCGGGAACTCGACGATCTCGCCCATGCGGTCGGGACCGTGCTTGATCAGACCCATAGCGATGCCCTTGCCCAGATTGGCCGAGTAATAGGTCGAGGTCACTCGCCCGATCATATTGCGCTGCCCGTTGGCGTTGACGCCCTCGCCGACTGCGTAAGCTCCGTCAGGAATGACAGAACCATCCACAGTCTCAAGGCCAACCAGTTTCCAGCGGTCCGGATCGGCCATGTGGCTGCGCGAATGGGCGCGTTTTCCGAGGTAGTCCTCTTTCTTCTTCGAGAGCGCCCAGTGCAGCCCCAGATCCTGCGGGATCACGGTGCCGTCGGTCTCGTCCCCGATCATGATAAAGCCCTTCTCGGCCCGCAGGATGTGCAGACATTCAGTGCCGTATGGCATGACGCCGAACTCTTTACCTGCGTCCATCAATGCATCCCAGAATGCCTGACCCTGGCTGGCGGGCACTGCAATCTCATACGACAGTTCACCTGAGAACGAGATGCGGTAGGCCCGGCAATCGAAATCACCGATCTTGCCATCACGCCATTCCATGAAGGGCAGCGCTTCTTTCGAAACATCCATACCGCCCAATTTCTCCAACACCTTGCGGGCGTTGGGGCCAACAACCGCGACCTGAGCGTATTGCTCGGTAACGTTGGCGACGTAGACTTTCCAGTCCCACCACTCGGTCTGCAGCCATTCTTCCATATGGGCATGGATGCGTTCGGCTCCGCCGGTGGTTGTGTGGCACAGCCAAGTGTCCTCGTCGATGCGAGCAACAACACCGTCGTCGATCAGGAAACCGTTTTCCGAGCACATCAGGCCATAGCGGCATTTGCCGATCTTCAGCGTGGACATCATGTTGGTGTACATCATGTCCAGGAATTTGCCGGCATCGGGGCCTTTGACGATCAGTTTGCCAAGTGTCGAGGCATCCAGCAGGCCGAGATTATCACGGGTGTTCTTCACCTCGCGATTCACGGCGTCATGCACGGATTCGCCGGGTCGCACATAGGCATAGGTCCGGCGCCAGTGACCGACCGGTTCCCAATCGGCGCCGTTCTTGTCGTGCCAGTCATGCATCGGTGTCTGACGGATCGGCTGGAACACCTCACCCCGCGATTCGCCGCCAATCGCACCCATCGAGATGGGGGTATACGGCGGGCGGAAGGTGGTGGTGCCAACCTTCGGAATCTCCGACTCCAATGAATCAGCAAGGATCGCCAGACCGTTGATATTGCTCAATTTACCCTGATCCGTCGCCATGCCCAGCGTGGTGTACCGCTTGGTATGTTCGACACTTTCATAGCCTTCGCGCGCGGCCAGTTGAACGTCCGAAACCTTGACGTCATTCTGGAAGTCCAGCCACGATTTCATGCGCAGCTGCACGTCGGCGTTGGCTGGCATCAACCAGACCGCTTCCATAGCAGCCTCTTGCGTGGCTTCACCGGCCGGAGCCTTAGTGTTTTTCGGCTTAAAGCCAGCCGCTTTGGCGGCCGCTTTGCCGGCGGCGTGCGCGTCAGTCAGAACATCACCCAGCGCCAGCGGACCATTTGAGGCGCCAGCGGCCACAACGAACCCTTCGCCATTCGCGCCCAGCGGAGGACGCGCGGGATCGGGGCGGAAATGTGCGTTCGCCTCGTCCCAGATCAGCTTGCCACCGCAATGCGACCACATGTGAACAACCGGAGACCAGCCGCCCGACATGGCAACCGCGTCGCACTCAACTTCTTCGCGAGCGCCACCGATGCCTTCCTGATTGCAGATCTCGACCTTCTTGACGCGCTTGCCGCCTTTGACTTTGGCAATAGCCTTGCCGGGGTCGACCCGGATACCAAGCTGTCGCGCCTCTTCGGCCAGCGGTCCGGCTGCAGCACGCGCATCGATCACACGCAGAACATCGACACCTGCCTGTTTGAGGATGATCGCTGTGCGATATGCGTCGTCATTGTTGGTTGCAACGATCACACGTTCGCCCGGGGTTACGCCCCAATTCACCACAAAGTCCCGCATGGCCGCGGCCAACATGACGCCCGGCACATCATTGCCCGCAAATGACAGCGGACGTTCGATTGCACCTGTCGCAGTGACGACCTGCTTGGCCCGGATACGCCACAGGCGATGGCGTGGACCTTGTGTGCCCGGTTTATGGTCGTTCAGACGCTCATACCCCAGCACATAACCATGGTCATAGACGCCCGCGCCCATGCAGCGGTTGCGCATGATAACGTTGTCCATTGTTTCCAGTTTGGAAACCATTTGTTCCACGAACTTATCCACAGCCTCATCATTGATGGTCCCGCCATCAACCGGAGCACGCCCACCCCAATGCGCGGTTTGCTCGATCAGCAGAACCTTGGCACCGGTCTCGGCCGCAGCCATGGCCGCCTGCAACCCGGCGACACCGCCACCGATCACCAGAACGTCGGTGAAGGCGTAGAAGTGCTCATAAGTATCTGCGTCGCGGTTGTCCTTGTCGGGTGCTTTGCCCAGACCAGCCGACCGCCGGATGATCGGCTCGTAGACGTGTTTCCAGAATGGCTTGGGGTGGATGAACGTCTTGTAGTAGAAGCCTGCCGGCAGGAACCGCGCCAGCGCTGTGTTCACGGCACCAATGTCGAATTCCAGGTTCGGCCAGTGGTTCTGTGAAATTGAGGTCAGACCATTGAACAGCTCGGTCGTTGTGGCGCGCTGGTTCGGCTCGAACCGGTTGCCCTGCCCCAGGCCAACCAAAGCGTTCGGCTCTTCTGCACCGCTGGCGACAACACCGCGCGGCCGGTGGTATTTGAATGACCGGCCCATCATCATTTGATCATTGGCCAGCAGGGCCGAGGCAAGCGTGTCGCCCTCGTACCCCTGCATCGAGGTGCCGTTGAAGGTGAAGGTGACCTGTTTCGACCGGTCAATCAGCCGGCCTTGTTTTGCGAGACGGGTGCTCATGTTGCTGACCTTTCGCAGGCGGAATTAGGGATGGCAGCGTGGATCATTCGTACTCTCTCCACGTCCAGCCAGGGCGCTTTGCAGTGATCGCGTCCTTGAGTTCTTTCGGCGGCTCGGTGGTCTGGGCGGAATAGGTTCCGAACACTTCGAGCGTTTGTGTGCAGCGAGCGGCGTGGAACCACTTGCCGCAGCCATTGCTGTGGCGCCAGCGTTCGAAATGAACGCCTTTGGGGTTTTCACGCATGAACAGGTAGTCGTGGAATTCGCCATCCGACGAGCCGGGACCGAAGCGTTTCAGGTGCGCCTCACCTCCGGCGGTCAGTTCAGATTCTTCGGCGTCGACGCCGCAATACGGGCAGTTCAGGATCAGCATATGGTCATCCTTTTGGCGGTCGGCTGGCAATGTGGCCAACCAGAATTCTATTAGGTGGCACCTTCAGGCCAGGGTGTTAGTGCGCCACCCCGGCGGCGACGCTTTCGTCGATGAAGCGGCCCTCTTTGAAGCGATCCAGCGTAAAGGCTTCGGTCAGCGGTGAGTGACCTGTGGCCATCAGTTGCGCCATGCCCCATCCCGATCCAGGGATCGACTTGAAGCCACCCGTGCCCCAGCCACAGTTGATAAAGCAACCGCCCAGTGGCGTTTTCGACAGGATCGGAGACCGGTCACCGGTCATGTCCACAATCCCGCCCCACTGGCGCAACATCTTCAGGCGCGAGATCATCGGGAAGGTTTCGACCAGTGCGCGAACGGTTTCCTCGATATGATGGAAGCTGCCGCGCTGGGTGTAGTTGTTGAAGGCATCAGTGCCGCCGCCGATCACCATCTCGCCCTTGTCGGACTGAGACATATAGCCATGCACGGTGTTGGCCATCACCACCACGTCCATGCAGGGTTTGATCGGCTCGGACACCAATGCCTGCAGGGCAATCGCCTCAAGCGGCAAACGGAAGCCCGCCATCTCGGCCAGCTGACCGGAATGGCCCGCAACCACCATACCCAGCTTGTCACAGTCTATCGAACCTTTGGTGGTATCGACCCCGACAACGCGGCCATTCTCAGACCTGACGCCTTTGACCTCGCATTGCTGGATGATGTCCATGCCCATTGCGGAACAGGCGCGCGCATATCCCCAAGCCACGGCGTCGTGACGCGCGGTGCCCCCGCGTTCCTGCCACAATGCGCCCAGAACCGGATAGCGCGGGCCGTCGATATTAATGATCGGCACCAGCTCTTTCACACGTTCAGGGGTGATCCATTCGGTCTGAACACCTTGCAAAGCGTTGGCATGTGCCGTGCGCTGATAGCCGCGAATTTCGTGATGCGTCTGGGCCAGCATCATAACGCCACGGGGGCTGAACATGATGTTATAGTTCAGTTCCTGGCTTAGATCCTCGTATAGGCTACGCGCTTTTTCGTAGATCGCAGCCGAAGGGTCCTGCAGGTAGTTCGAGCGGATGATAGTCGTGTTCCGACCGGTGTTACCACCGCCCAGCCAGCCTTTTTCGATCACGGCGACATTTTGGATGCCGTAGTTCTTACCCAGATAATAGGCCGTGGCCAGACCATGACCGCCCGCACCGACGATGATCACGTCGTATTTCTTCTTGGGTTCGGGCGAACGCCAGGCGCGTTCCCATCCGGTGTGATAGCGCAGCGCTTCGCGCGCTACAGCAAAGGCTGAATAGTGTTTCATAGGCGAATCCATCCGGTTCGGTGATTGCGCGAAGATATGCCGCGTAACGCCAGCGCGCCCCTGCCGTTCAACGCCGTAATATCGCACTATTGCGACATAGGCCCCATTATTGCGACACGAAGTCGGCCAGCGGCCATTTGTCCCTTTTGTCGGCCCGCCGAGAGGTCTAAGTCAGGGCAGCCACTTCGGAGAAGCCATGTCGTTCTGGGTCCTGATCATCCTAACAGCTGCCGTGACTGCAGTGTTCCTAGGCTATTCTATCCTGCGCTCGCGTGACACACGCGAACCCGCAGCGGCCTATGACCTGCGTGTTTATCGCGAACAATTGGCGGGCGTGGACAAGGATCTGGCCCGAGGTGTCATCGGGGAAGCAGATGCCGAGCGTGTACGCACCGAGATTTCACGCCGTATTCTGGCCGCAGACGCACAGATACAGGCACAGTCGACTCGACCGGGACCGCCACTTTGGGCTTCGGTCACCGCTATCGCAGCCGTGGGTCTTATCCTGGTCGGCGGTGCGGCCTGGATGTACGACCGGATGGGTGCGGCGGGGCTGCCGGATCAACCTCTGTCGCTGCGCATTGATCGAGCGGAAACCTTGCGCGCGGAACGCCCCAGCCAAGCTGAGTTCGAAGCCACCACAACACCAGCCCCCCTGCCGCAGCTGGAAGAAAGCTATGCAGCGCTTTTGGCGCAGTTACGTGAAACCGTCGAAGCGCGTCCCGATGACCTGCAAGGCCATATTCTTTTGGCGCAACACGAGGCGAACGCAGGCAACTTTTCGGCCGCTTACAAGGCCCAGCAGCGCGTGATCGAATTGTCTGGCGACGCTGTCCCTGCAGACGCTTATTCGCATCTGGCCGAAATGATGATCTTGTCGGCGGGTGGATATGTATCCCCCGAAGCCGAAGCTGCATTGCGCGAAGCGTTAAAACGCGATCCGCGACATGGCCCGGCGCTGTATTACCTTGGCCAGATGATGGTGCAGGTCGGGCGCCCCGACATCGGGTATCGCATCTGGACCGACGCATTGCGCAACGCACCGGCCGGCGCGCCATGGGTCGACGCAATTCTGGCCCAACTGGATGAGCTGGCCTTTCGCGCAGGGGTGTTCAACGCGCCCGAGGTTTCGGCCCCCGCAGGACCCGGCCCAAGCCAGGATGACGTCGAGGCCGCCGCTGCGCTGACCCCGGAAGAACGACAAGAGATGATCCGAGGCATGGTTAATCAGCTCTCCGACCGGTTGGCCACCGAAGGAGGAGCGCCCGAGGATTGGGCCCGTCTGATCGCGGCACTGGGCGTTCTGGGCGAAGGACAGCGCGCCATCGACATCAGGAACGAAGCCATGGCGGTCTTTGCCGGAAACGCCGACGCGCTGGAGATCATCGACGCTGCCGCACTTCAGGCAGGTATCGCGCAATGATATATGACGAATTCGAAGACTTCGCCGCCGCATTGTCCCCTATGACTGCCCTGATGGGGTTGGACCTAGGCGAAAAGACCATCGGCGTGGCCGTGTCCGACCGGATGCGCGGCGTGGCCAGCCCGCTTGAGACCGTGCGACGCAAGAAATTCACCATGGATTCGGCCCGATTGCTGGACATCATCGCGGACCGAGAGATTGGTGGTGTCGTACTCGGCCTGCCCAAAAACATGGACGGCACCGAAGGCCCCCGGTGCCAATCGACCCGCGCTTTTGCCCGAAATCTGTCACGTCTGACCGAGGTTTCAATCAGCTTCTGGGACGAACGGCTAAGCACAGTCGCGGCGGAAAAGGCACTTCTTGAGGCGGATACGTCACGAAAACGTCGCGGACAGGTTATCGATCACGTTGCGGCAGGCTATATTCTACAAGGAGCGCTGGACAGGCTGCGCTTTCTTTAAGGGCAACGGGGTATACCGATGACAAACATGGTCTGGAAAAGGAACGAGGTCGAGAGCCCTTGCATCCAGATATGCGTCGTGCACCCGACCGAGCGCATCTGTACCGGTTGTTATCGCACCATTGATGAGATCACGCGCTGGTCGAAAATGGACAGCGTTGAGCGTGCCGAAATCATGGAAGATCTGCCTGAACGCAAACCCCGCCTCGCCAAACGACGCGGTGGGCGGGCTGCGCGAATGAACAAATCCTGATATCCACTTCTGGCTTTTTGGCTGAATTCGCGCCGCTGCGGATCGGTCTGAACTCCGAGGGGGGATCAAGTTCGACGACATGCGTAAGTGAGTGGCAACCCACAGCGGCGCTCTTCAGCATTTAAGTTCTTCCGAAGTGGTCATACGGAAGACTAAAACACGTTTAAGCGTTTTTTGACCGACTGATCAAGAAAAAATAAACAGCCGAAAATTTAACCTTACGTAATGGTAAAGCCAGGCGAAATCTTTCGCTCTGCCGGCCGCCGCCTTACCCGGCTGCAAGCCAGGATTTTGCGTTTTCGAAATCCTCAGAAGGAAAGAACTGCGTGCGGGCACCCAGAACGTGACTGGCGACACGCTGCGCCATATGTTGCCACGCTTTGTCCCCGATTATGGCGGCGCGATCCAGCATTCCCACATGCCCTCGGGCCAGGCGGAAATGCGCGGCCAGTGCGGTCAGCCCCTGCCAGCCGTCAAACTCGCGCAGGTCAATCAACAGACGGAACCCGTTCTTTGAGCTTAGCAAGGTATCCAGATCACGCTCTGCCTGCTGGTACTCCTCGGGATCCAATTTGCCCATCAGGCTGATCTGCACGCAGGGTCCACCCAGATCGGTCACATGAATGGCCCCCAGCGACTCGCGCATCCAACGGCGCGCGGCCTCAAGTTCCGAAAGTTCAAACACCTGAACGGGGCATGGCAGAATCGGCGCGGCCAGACGGATGCTGGTCTGCACCCAGCCCTGATCAGCCGCAACCGCGATACGGTCAAACCCGCGCCAGTGGCTGAGACCCAGCTTGGTATCGGACCACGCGGCCCCAAGATCATAGCCTTTGAACTCTGGCTGCACGATCGCCAACAGACGCACCGCATCATGAGCCTCTAACGCCGCTTCGATCGCGGGGACCAAGGTCTCGCTGTAGTCTTTGCTCGTCACTTCACCGGACAGCTCGACCTCAATCTGGGCCCCGTCAGAATGCGTATGAACCGTAATCATCGAAAACCTCCAAACCTGAATAATGGCAACAGGTTACGGGGATTCGATCCACTCGGCTACTCCCCCCGCGCATTCCGGGCGAAAATAGGCGATCATCCGTCCATCCGGCCCGGCGGTCGCCGCTTTGGTCCAGGGTGCGACACCGTGCAGGCAGTGGCGATGCAGCAGATAGGCTTCACCCGGCTTCGCTGGCAGTTCGATACGGGGGCAGGTTTCAAACACCTCTCGACGGGCGGTCTGATAAATATCGGTGATGTCGATCTGGTGAAGGCTGGCCTTGGGCTGGCCTTCCATGGCACGCGCAAAGGCTGCCCCCAGAATCTTGTGGCTGCCCTCCCACAGAACCATCGGCGCGGCATCCGCGCTGGCCTCGGTCAGCGGGATGCCAAGAATCCATGCGTGCGGTTCATCCACCCGGCGTCGGCGATCCGGCCCCATGGGGCGTAGCCCGTCCACATGCGCCGCATAACGGTTCCGCCGGTATTTGGTAGCCGCTTCACCCTCGCCGCGACGTGGGCGGGGATAACCGGGATAAACGACCGAGACCTGCCCCTTGTGCAGTGGCAACCGCCCGTAATGTTCGGCGATAAAGTCCATGGCCAGACCTGACAAAAGGTCTGATTGCCCCACCCTGCCCTCTGGATCGTTATCCAGCGCATCCACACCGATGAACCACGTGCCTTCGCAATCCAGCCATTCCGCATAGGCCGGATCTGTGACCGAGGTGCGGGCCTGCGGCAAAGCGTGTTCAACCCATTTGGCAAGTGTCGGATCATGCGGAAACCTGATACAGCCCTTGTCCCAAAAATCGGTCATAGCCCCAGCGCCTTGCGCAGCATGTTCAGGGCGACCAGCGTCAGAAACACCGCGAACACGCGCTTCAATGGCTTGGGGTCCATCGCATGCGCCAGCTTCACACCCCACGGCGCGGTGATCATCGTCATGGTCACGACAATTGCAAATGCTATCAAATTAACAGCGCCAATTGTAAACGGCGGGCGGTGTTCAGGCGCTATGTCCAAGAATAGAAAGCCCAGAACTGAAGGCACGGCGATGATCACGCCAAACCCGGCCGCCGTTGCAACCGCCCTGTGGATGGGCGTGTTGAACAGACTCATCAGCGGCACGCCAAAGCTGCCGCCGCCAATGCCCATCAGAACTGAAAGGAACCCGACCGAAGGTGACAAAACGGCCCGCTTCACACCTTTTGGCATCACATCTCCAAGCCGCCATTCCGATTTGCCCAAGCCCAGGTAAGCACCGATGACCATACCCAACATTCCGAACAACGCCTGCAACGCTTCGGTTCTTAGCGCCGAGGCGACCAGCACGCCGACAATGGCCCCCACTGCAATTCCTGGCCCCCAGCCGCGCAGGATATCCCAGTCCACCGCGCCTTTCTTGTTATGCGCCAAGACGGATCGCATTGAAGTGATGATGATGGTTGCCAGCGAGGTCGCAAGACACAACTGCATCAATTGCGGGCCGCCGTACCCAAGCGTTTGGAACGCATAGAAAAACGCGGGCACCAGAACGATGCCGCCGCCGACACCCAGCAATCCAGCCAAGACACCGGCCAGCGCCCCGATTACAAGCAAAAGGCCCAGCATCTGGGCCAGTAACATCGTCTCGGGCATCATCCCCCCAAACCGGCCAACTGGCCGTATCCTGTAGCTGTCAAACCTCTGCCAAAGGCGCGATGCTGTCCAGCGCCTGCAGCATCACCTCGGGGCCTGCCCCATCGTGAACCGCACCCTCGGACAAAGCCCGCCTCCACGCACGCGCACCGGGACGTCCGGCAAACAGGCCCAGCATATGACGCGTGATCTGGTGCAGGCGGCCGCCCTCGGCAAGGTGGTTTTCGACATAGGGCACCATTTTGTGAACGACATCAATCGGATCAGCTACCTGCCCGCTGCCGAAGATCATGGCATCCGCCTGGGCCAGAATATCCGTGGGTTGGTGATAGGCCGCGCGGCCAATCATGACACCGTCCAGCCCGGCGTTCAGTTGCGTCTTTGCTTGTTCCAGAGACGTGATTCCGCCGTTGATCGAGACGTGCAGGTCCGGGAACGCATCTTTCATCCGATGCACAAGATCGTAGTCCAAAGGCGGGATATCCCTGTTTTCCTTGGGGCTAAGCCCTTGCAGCCATGCTTTGCGCGCGTGGATTGTAACGCGTCGGCATCCGGCCGCATGAATGGCCTGCAGGAATTCAGGCAAGACCCGTTCCGGATCCTGATCATCGACCCCAATACGGCATTTGACCGTCACCTCGACATCAACGGCGTCGCGCATCGCGGCAACGCAATCAGCAACACGAGCGGGATCTTTCATCAAGACGGCCCCGAATGTACCCGATTGCACCCGATCCGAAGGACAGCCGCAGTTCAGGTTGATCTCATCATACCCCGCCTGCGCGCCCAGCCGGGCCGCCTGCGACAGCTCCTCTGAGTCAGAACCGCCCAATTGCAGCGCGACGGGGTGTTCCTGCGAACTGAAGTCCAACAAATGCAATGCGCCACCTCGCACCAACGCCGGGGCGGTTACCATTTCCGTGTATAGAAGTGTCTGCTGGCTGAGCAGTCGGTGCACAAATCGGCAATGCCGGTCTGTCCAGTCCATCATCGGAGCAACCGATAGACTTGCTGCCTTGGAAGCACTGTGTTTCTTATTTAGGCTTAACGACTTATCGGTCATGATCTGCTTTTGCCTTTAGTCTCAGTTCGTCCCGTTTCCGTTTTGCTTGCACCCTAAAAGCAGGAAAAATGCGAGCATTTTAGCCAAAACGTGCAAGCTTTAACGGGACCGCTTGAATCTAATTGACGCCGAATAACAGGCGATCCCACCTAACAAAAGGCAAAGGATCAATGGCATCAATTTACCCAAGTCGCAATGGGACGTGGACTGCGCAGGTAAACCGCGGCGGCAAGCGCGTCTCAAAGGCATTCCCCACGAAGACAGAGGCGCAGCGCTGGGCGCGGCATCATGAGGTTAAGGTCGATGATAGAAAGAAGCTGGATAGCGCCCGAGTAACCTACGCCGAAGTGCAAGCCGCGTATATCGAGGAAATCGCATCTAACGCTAGGCGGTCGAAGCTAAACGCTCTAGCAATCGTCGCCAGCTATCTTGGCCGTTGCCCGCTGCGAAATTTGGGCGTCGAAATATTTACGAAATTTGCCAAGGTCCGCTTGGCAGAAGGCGCAGGACCGGCAACGATCGGAATGGACTTGACGTACATCAACACCATCCTAAAACACGGAGGGGCATACCACATTCGGAGCTAATACTGGTCTAACCAATAAGGGTTCTGAGTCATTAACGGACTATACTACAAAATACTCAAAGAGCCTTGAGGCTGCGATCCGGGACCACATCGCGGTATTCAGCCCAAATTGAGCCCGCTTTCTCGTACACTCTGAACATTTCTAGCAACTATTGTTCCTTCGTGGTGTCCTATATCGATGCGACCTTTGCGAAGTTTCATAGGCACTCCGAAATCGCGATATTTGGAGCAAACTCTCAGATACGATTTCTCACTGGATCGACTTCTATCCTGTGGAGGCTCGATTCACGCACGAAAGAAACTCGCGGCGTGAACTTGAAGGAACTGTTGGGTTTCCGCTTTCATTTGGCGCCAAAAAACATAGAAGTTATTTTGCCTCTTTCCGTTCTGGATCTGCCATTCCTACCTGCGAACCCCGCTTGAGAAAACACCTGCTGAAGTACGGTGAGCAGTTGTTAAGCTAAGTTCCGAGCCAGAAACCCGACCGCCGATCAAGAATTGAAGCATTGCTTTCTAAAAGATTACCGGGAAGAATTCTACCGGCAGACGAAATTGCATCTTGCCTTGACATGAGCAAAAGAGCACTTGTGAGAGAGTCGAATGAGGAAGGCTTAGGTTACGGGGAAGTCGTTGACGAACTACGGTGTGATCTCGCCAAGACTTATTTGAAGGACGGCATCAACGTGTCCGAGATTTCATTCATTCTGAACTACGCGGACTCTGCCGCCTTCTCGACTGCGTTCAAAAGGTGGACCGGACAGACCCCCAAGCGCATTTCACCAATCAGACTAAGCGCTTAGCTTCGGGCGGGGCGGTTTCCAAACTTCAGGTTTCCCGCTGCGCCCCCCGATCCAGGCTTTGAAGCGCAACGCAGTTAAATAGCTTTCGCCCTTTAGCGATAATACAGGATAATTATAAAAACCTTACGAACAATGCCAACTTGACCAATTTTTAACTAATAAATTCAAATGCTTAAATGGATAACCTGAGTGACGAATTAATCCGGTTCTGCTAACATCGGTCCACCTACGAAGAGGACCGTATTTGAGAATACATCCGAACACAGCGCCGACGCTGACCCGCAGAGTTACCAAGCGCACGGGAAAAAGCCAATGGCCGGGCGAAAAACTACGACGTGTTTTCGCGAACCTAAAATTGAATGGCTGCGACGGCGGGGAGGGTTAGTTGTAAGCGAGTTTTCAGGAAATGATATCCGAGAAACGATACTCGTGTCGGAAGATCACAAAGCGTGAATGTCGAATGGATCGGAGAAGCCCTTGATCTGGGTCCCGCAAAATGTCTCCTGAATATCAACTCCGTCGAGCAGATCCAGGGTCTCTTGATCGACCAAAATCCGGCTTCCGGTGTTCTGGGTTTCCGCTTCCAATCGGGCTGCGAGATTTACCGCGGATCCGATACAGGTATAGGTCGCCCGGTTGTCAGTGCCGGCATAGCCCGCGACGACTTCGCCTGTGGCGATACCGATCCCGATCCTGAGACTCCGTTCTCCATCCGCGAGCCGGTCATGATTCAGCATCTCTATCATGCCATGCATTTCATGCCCCGCAGCTACCGCGCTTTGCGCGGTATTGTTCAGAGGTTGTGGAACACCGAAGAGAGCCATCAACCCGTCACCAAGCATCAGGCTGACAATGCCGCCATTGCTGGTCACCGCCTCGAACATCAACGTGTAGAAGGTGTTGAGCAGATCAATTGTTGCCTCGGGCGCGAGGTTTTCCGAAAGGGCTGTGAAACCGCGAATGTCGCAAAAAAGAACCGATGCGTTTGCACGTTTGCCACCGATGGCAAAGCCAGACTCTTGCAGGTCTTGCGCAACTTCGGTGGTCGCGAAACGTTCGAGCAGGCGTCTTTGTTCGTCCCGCAATCGCTTCTTTTCGAGGCCGCTGGAGACGCGGGCGCTGAGAAGCGTCTTGTTCACCGGCTTGGGCAAGTAGTCTTCTGCGCCTAACTCGATGCAGCGTACAATATTGTCGAGCCCTTCGACAGAGGAGGTCACAATCACCGGCAATTCGCGCAGGTCGGGGTCCGCATTGATTGCCTCCAGAACCTGAAACCCGTCCATTTCCGGCATTTCGATATCGAGTAGAAGCAGGTCATAAGACTGACTCGACAACATCTCCATCGCGACGAGGCCGTTTTCCGCGACAGAGGCTTTGTGCCCCAACAATTCAACATTGCGAGACAGGAGTAGCCGATTGACTTTGTTGTCATCAACGATGAGGAGATGACCGGGTGCATCAGTCATTATTCAGGGTCCGCAGGGCCACAGCAGCTTTGGCGAAAGAGGCCTCCAGAGTTTTCGCATCTGTAAGGTCGCCAGTCGCGGGTATCTCCCCGAGCTCGATTTTTCTTGCCAACTCGGCTAGCGCAGTCGCACCAAAGGTGTTTGCATTCGATTTGATCGAATGAGCCGCGCGGCGATATCCATCGGCGTCGGACGCGTCGGCAGCCGCTTTCAATTCGGCAATCATACCGGGGGCCTCGTCGAGAAAGGTGTTTACAAGCTCGGCGGCAAATTCGTCGCCAGTCGCGTCCTTAAGTTCAGCGAAGATATCAAGATCAATTGGACCGTTTGTCATGGATTACTTGCTTTTCCTGGGAACATTCAAAAGGGCTTCGATAAGAATAGGCAGGCGGATCGGTTTGGCGATGTAGTCGTCCATTCCGGCATCTAAACACATCTCGCGGTCGCCTTGCATGGCGTTAGCGGTCATGGCGACTATACGCGGTCGGTCTTCTCCGGGGAAATCATTGTTTATGCAGCGTGAGGCTTCGAGCCCATCCATTTCAGGCATCTGCACGTCCATTAATACAACATCGTATGTTTGCCGATTCACGCTTTCGACCGCCTCAGCGCCGTTGCTGGCCAGATCAGCGCGATAGCCCATCTGTTCAAGCAGGCGAAGAGCAAGTTTCTGGTTCACCAAATTATCCTCAGCCAACAGAATACGCAGAGGGTGGCGTTTGGCCATCTGTGGATCAGTCTGGGGTTTGTCTGCGGGTTTAGTCGCTTTCACGGGAGTATCTTCGGTTGAAAACAACGTGACCAGAGTATCGAAAAGATGCGACTGACGCAGTGGCTTGGTGAGGTTGGCAGCAAAGAGACCGTCTTCGAGGTCAATTTCACGTGGACCAAGAGAACTAAAGAGGATCAGCGGTAAGTCCGGATGCATGGCACGAATTTTCTGGGCAAGTTCCTCGCCATCCATTTCTGGCATGTGCATGTCGAGAATGGCCAAATCGAACTTTTGAGCCTTCTCGAGTGTCGCCAGCGCATCGGACGGGGTTTCGCAGGTAATGGTTTTAGTGCCCCATTTCTCGGTCTGGAGCGACAAGATTTTACGGTTGGTGGCGTTATCATCCACCATAAGAATGCGCTTGCCTTCAAGCTCGGACTGAATGCCTACCAGATCGCGCGACGACGATTTGACCAGTTTGGAAGGTTTGGTCTGGATTGTAAACGTAAAGGTCGAACCGTGCCCCTCGCCGTCACTTCGTGCCCACATGGTGCCGCCCATGAGTTCCGCAAGACGTTTGGAAATCGCCAGACCAAGACCGGTGCCGCCATATTTGCGAGTTGTCGAGCTGTCTGCCTGACTGAAGGACTGGAACAGACGGCTCATCCCCTTTTCGCTCAGGCCAATACCAGTGTCGCGGACTTTGAAAGTCAGCTCAAGCAATCCGCGTTTCTCGGTGGTTTGTTTAACAGATAAAACCACTTCCCCGCTTTCGGTAAACTTCACGGCGTTGGAAAGCAGGTTCAGCAGGATCTGCCGCAACCGGGTCAGGTCAGCACTGATCGCAAGGGGCAGAGCGTCGTCAAATTCATAGGCCAGATCGAGTTGCTTTTCGGCGGCCTTGCCGCTGATCAGATCAAGCGCGCTTTCAATACATTCACGCAAATCAAACGGATGGTTCTCGATGTCCATCTGCCCGGCTTCGATTTTTGAGAAATCGAGGATTTCGTTAATAATGCCCAGTAGTGCGTCGCCGCTGTCGCGGATCGTGTTGGCATAATCGCTTTGCTCGGCATCTAACTTGGTATCCATCAGGAGCCCACTCATCCCGATAACGGCATTCATCGGTGTTCGGATTTCGTGGGACATGGTGGCGAGGAACGCACTTTTTGCTTCGTTAGCAGACTCGGCCACCTCACGGGCCTTTTCGGCCTCGCGGAAAAGGCGCACGTTCTCGATGGCAATAACAGACTGATCCGCAAAAGACTCAGCCATTGCAATATCGTCGTCCGAGAACGGTGTCTTTGATTTCCTGATGAAATAAAGCCCGCCCAAACACTTGTCTCCGCGCATTAACGGTATGCCAAGAAAAGCTTCAAATCCGTTTTCTTCGTGAAGCTTCTTTGCTAACCGAGGTAAGCCCTGCGACGTCAAATCGTGTACATGCATGGTTTTCCCGGACAGTAACACGGACGACAGAAAATTATCCTTCGGGTCCAACGGGTGTTGGGTTCGTCCGAAATCACGTATAAGGCCTTTTGGCGTCGCCAAAGCCACTTGCCACCAGAAACTGTCATCTGACAAAGCGGCGCCTGCCATGTCGCATGAAACAAGCCGTGTTGCGGAATTTACAATCACCTCAAAAACAGGTGTGGTATCTGAAGGCGATTGGCTGATCACCCGCAGTACATCAGCACTGGCAGTCTGGCGCGCTAAGGATGCTTGCGTTTCATTGAACAGGCGCACGTTTTCCAGCGCGATGATAGCCTGATCCGCGAAAGATTCGGCAATGGCTACTTCGTCGTCACTGAAAACCTTCGACGTTTTCCGAATGAAGGCGAGAGTGCCAAAACATTCTTTCCCTCGCATCAAGGGTACCATCAAGAACGCCTTGAATCCTTGCCGCTCAACGATTTCCGTGTCCCGCGGAGATAATTCATCAAAGCGCGATTCATCCAATTGCAGCGTCTTGCCGCTCTGGATGACGCGGGATGGCAGGTTGTCGTCGGGATCAATTGGCAGGCGCTCAGTCCAAGTGATTTCCTCTAAACCATCCAGAGTCGCGGCCGCCACTTGCCAGTATTCAGTTTTGTTAGCCTGCATGGCAATCGACAAGTCGCAATCGATAAGAGCTGTAGCCAGTCCGACAATCTTCTCAAAAACCGGTTTGGTATCTGTCGGGGATTCCGAGATCACTCTGAGGACATCCGCACTTGCCGTTTGGCGCGAGAGTGCGACTTGCGTATCGTTGAACAATTGAGAGTTTTGAATCGCTATGATCGCCTGCGAGGCAAAGGTCTCCATCTGCTTGATTTGCTTGTCCTCAAAGGCGGCTTTATTTCGGCTGCCCATACTGATGACACCAATCGTGTCACCGTCGCGTATCAAAGGTACAGAGAGAACCGACCTGTATCCTTGCAAGTTGGACCTAAGGACCGGATCATAGTTAGGGTCCGCTTGAGTATCCTCAACGTAGTCGGCGCGCCCATATAAAAGCGCCCGGGCGGTCGCCGACGTTTCCCCTGGCTCAAATGGATGCGACTCGAGGAATTTGGCAAAACTCTCTGTGAGATTGTGCCCGGCAAAGAAATGGAATTTTCCGTCCTCGGGTTTCTTTAGCGCCACAAAAGCATCCTGTAGGCGGCAGATGCGCGACGAAACCGCTACCAACGCTTCCAAAACCGGCTCTAAAGCGTCAGGGGAACGGGAAATAACCTCGAGCACTTCGGATGTCGCCTTCTGATACCCCAGTGCCTCTTCAACTTCTGCAGTGCGGGCCTGCACTTCTTTGAACAGTCGCGTATTGTTGATGGCGATCACGGCCTGGGACGCGAAGGTTTCGAGTAGGCTGACTTGTTTGTCGCTAAACGCAGCTGCCTGCCGATGCGCCATAACAATAACGCCAACGGTTACGCCATTGCTGACCAAGGGGACACCAAGAGTGGTAAGGTAGTCCCCGATCTCAGCCGCTTTTTTCCATGTGTAAGACGGATCCCCACGCGTATCCCTAATATAGACCGTCTTGCCGTGCAGGGCCGTGCGCCCGATGCAAGAACCCTCCTCTGGAGCGATAGGGTTGTCGGACAGGAACTTGAGAAATGCATCGCTGACATTGTGGGACATGGCCACGCGGTATAGGCCATCGTCAGCATCCTTCATTGCAAAGAACGCGTATTCCGGTGAACAGATACGCGATGAGACCTCCAGGATGGCGTCCAAAACCGGTGGAAGATCGTTCGGTGAGCGCGAGATGACGTCGAGCACTTCGGACGTCGCCGTCTGATACTTCAGCGCCTCCTCGACTTCAGCAGTGCGTTCCTGAGTTTCCCGGAACAGCCGTGCGTTCTCGATGGCGATGCTGGCTTGATTGGCAAAACCCTGAACGAGCTCGACGCTGTTTTGTTGCGGCGGTCCGGCCTCGGCCCAACCGACAATTATGACGCCCCAAATCCGCGCCTCTGCCCGGATCGGTACGGCCATCAAGCGCCGATACCCAGCCTTTCGGGCAAGCTCAGGGCTGAAATACTCGGGCCCCCGCGCATCTGCTAGATGCTGGACTTCGCCGCTTTCCACGACCAATGGAGCCAGATGACCCTTGGAAGCTTCCAATGGATAGTCCGAAGTCAGTGCCTTCAAAGTAGCCTTCGGAAACCCGTATTGTGCGCAGAAATGATAGAGATTGCCGTCAAAGCGTTCGAGAACGCAGAACTGCGCCCCACAAAGCTCAGCGGATTTTTGCACGACAAGGTCAAACACAGGCTGGATGTCGGACGATGCTTCGTTGATGAGGTGCAAGATTTCAGCACTGGCGCGTTCGCGCACCAATGCCTCTTCGACCTCGGCCGTGCGCGCCCGAACTTGCTCAAAAAGCCGTGTGTTATTGATAGCAATCAACGCTTGGGAGGCGAACGTTTCCAAGAGCGCGATCTGTTTTGAATTGAATGGTGCAACTTTGTCGTGGCAGAGCACGATCACACCGACCACAACCTTATCCTTGACCAATGGGACACCCAGAAGCGAGCGATACTTGCCAATACGTGCGGCTTCCTTCCAGGCGTATTCGTTAGCTTCAGTGTCCTCGTAGTAGACTGTTTCTCCTCGTGCTGCTGTTTGGCCAATACCGCTCCCATGACCTGCCGGCACTGGGTGTGCTTTCATGAACTTCATGAAATCACTGTCAAAGTCGAGCATGATGTCAGTATGGTAAAGGTTGTCTTGCGGATTCAGGATCGAGATCGCCGCATATTTTGGCTCGCAGATCCGGCCGGCGACTCTCAGTATCTCCTTCAGCACCGGTTCCAGCTCATTCGGAGATCGCGAAATCACCGACAATACGTCGGACGTGGCAGTCTGATACTCCAGTGCCTGCGTGACTTCTTCCGTACGCTCCTCCAACTCGTGGAAAAGGTTTGCGTTGGTAATCGCGATAACGGCCTGATCTGCAAAAGTTTCCAGCAGTTTGATCTGTTTGGCGGAAAAACCCGAGACCACTGGCGCCCCAAGAGAGATAACGCCTACGACTTCCCCGTTTTTTACCAGCGGAAGTCCAAGCAATGATTTGTAATCACCCACGCCGCTTTCTTCCAACCAGGTGTAGGTGTCATCCGCTTCGACATCTTCGACATAGCTTGTGCGTTTCGACAAGATTGCACGCCCGCTTACACCGTTCTCCGCTGGCGAAATCGGGTGAGCTTTGACGTACTCTGCAAAGGCCGTGTCTTGTGTGAGCGTCGAGTGCACATGAAAAAGCCCATCGTCCGGGTCAAGCATTGCGACATAGGCATCCTGCAATTCGCAGATGCGCGACGCTTCTTTAAGAATGGCGTCCAGAACGGGCGACAGTTGATTGGGAGACGCTGAGATCACACGCAGCACTTCGGATGTTGAAGTCTGATACTCCAAGGCTTGCGTGACTTCCGCGGTACGGTCCTGCACCTCTCGGAACTGGCGTACGTTATCCATTGCGATCACGGCTTGGGACGCAAAGGTTTGGACCAGAGCGACATCATCATCCGAAAATGGCGAAACTTCACGGCGATAGAGAACGATCACCCCAAGACCCGTGTTGTCTTTCATCAACGGCACCGCAAGGACCGAGCGAGCCCCTTCGACTTCAACCATCTGAACCCGTTTTGGATCGCGATCCTGATAATAAAGCGGATCATCTGCAATATCGTCTTGCCGGATGACCTGGCCATCGAACATAGGGCGGATTGCAACGAGTTCCGTGCGCGTCAAGGGCTCCACGAACCCCTTCAGGGCCTCATCAAAATCCGTTCGCGCACCGATATTGGCCGGAATTGTTGCAAGGCCACGTTCGTGATTGGCGACACACAGAAAGGCCAGTGGCGCTTTGCACAAACGGCTGGCATTTTCGAGTATGCTATTGAAGACAGGGCTATCGTCATCGCGACTGCGGCTGATGACTTCGAGGATTTCGCGCGACGCTTCTTCCCGTTCAAGTCGTTCCTGAACTTCACGAAACTGGCGCGTGTTTTCGATGGCAATGACTGCATGTTTGGCGAATTCTTCAATCAACTGCACGTCAGGGTCAGCAAATGGCCGCACCTCACGGCGGCTGACCGCGATGGCACCGATAGCCTGATCTCCTTGCATCAGGGGGACTGTAACGCGTGACCGAATGCCTTCGATCTCAACCATCATGGCAGCTGTAGGATGGCCCGAGCGATAAAAATCCGTGTCGGTCAAATCATCGATGCGACCAACCTTACCTGTTCGTATCGCAGTGGCTATGGGAATCGATTCATCCAACTGCCACTCGTCTCCAACATCAAATTCGGTTCTCTGATGCCCCCAATTCGCAGCCAACCTCCCGTGGGTCCCTGCAGCGTTGATCAAAATAAGTACCGCCTGATCTGCATCACATACCCTGGTGGCCTGCTGAAGCACTGAATCAAAGACGCGCGCATCGTCATCACGGCTTTGGCTAATGACCGTCAGAATTTCCTGCGTTGCCGTCTGACGCTCCAACTGCGTATGCAGTTCATTCAATTGTCGCGTGTTATCCAAGGCGATCACGGCTTGGGCGGCGAAGCCCTCAACCAGAGAGATCTCGTCGTTTGTAAATGCGCGAACCTCACGTCGGTAAATCCCGATGACGCCCACGGGCGTGCCATCTGCCGACATTAGTGGGACCGTCAGAAATGACCGGACACCTTCTTCGTCTACAAGTTGACGGCGCCATGGGTCGCCTTTTATATACTGGTCAGTCAGGCGCAAATCGACATTGTGAATAACGCGTGCCTCGCGAACGGACTCCGCAATCTGGAGATGTGAGTCCAGTGACCAACGATCTACGCCAACCTCGTAGGTCGCCAACTGATCACCGAAATGGGCCGCATATTCGAGGTGGGTTCCTGCTTCATTCAAAAGGCTTAGTGTGGCGACATCCGTTTCGCAAAGCCGGGCCGTGTTTTCCAGGATCGTCTGGAACACCGGCGTCTCATCTTCCCGCGATCGGCTAATTGTCTCGAGAACTTCACGCGTGGCGCCTTCGCGTGCCAGACGGATCTGCAATTCGCGAAATTGGCGAACATTCTCAATGGCGATTACCGCTTGGGCGGCAAAGGTTTCGACGAGCTTGACCTGATCGTCGGTATAGGGCCGCACCTCGTCTCGCGCCAACATCAAGCATCCGATTGCACCGCCATCCACCTTTAACGGAACAAACAGATTGCTGCGGCACCCATGCTTGTCGACAATCAGCTTGAACCGCTCATCACCGGATTTGTGGAAATCAGTGTCTCCCATATCCACAACGCGTTTGGTCTCGCCGCTGAGGATTGTTTCAGTCACCAGAGAATTGCCCGGCACCATCGTGTATTTACCGTCGCGCCAGAGCTGCTGAATGTCAGGGTGCAGGTTAACACTGGCCACGAGCCGCTGAAGAGCGTCGCCTTCTCGTCCAAGAACCAGACCAGCAAAAACAGCGTCGCAAAGGTCTTTGGCAAGCGCGACAATCAGATCGCAAACCGGCTGTACGTCGTCCTTGGTCACAGAGATCGCCTGCATCACCTGAGCGGTGGCTTCAAAGCGCGCCTGTTGATCCGCTGCGCTTAACTCCGAACTCGGCGCAGATGATGGCGCGGGACTTATCGGGGTCCCTGATGCCTTTTTTTCGCCCAACCGCGCTCAAACTCCCACGTCAATTCTGACTAACAACTGCCCGGAGTTTAGAGAGCATGTGATAGAAGTCACTGGAATTTTTCACGGATGATGCCAGTTGCATTTCTGCACGCGCGAGTACGGCCCACTTAGCTCGGACCATCCAGCTGGTCAGCGAGACAAATCAACAGTGTAGTGCCTACGCGCTGGATAGCCATATTGGCCTTATTGTTCTGGCTCTCCATATGCGCTTCGAAATCGTCAGGACGTTCGGTCTCTGAGGTGCTTCGCCGAGCGTCATTGCTTAGACCCAGACTTCTGTTGGCGAAAGGCAACACGGGCTGAGTACCTAAGCCGGTGAGAACACTTTGGGATGATGCACTGCGACGTAAATCGCCCGCTAAGTTGCACGGCAGCCATGTACCCGTCACGGACATCATGGCAAAGGAATTGTTGCAAATGTCCGAACCCCCGATTTCAGGAATCTGATTGGTCAATCGTGGTTCAAGCTCAATGTCCGAAATGGGCCGTTCACTACCAAGAGCATTGGAGACGTTAGAATTCGGACCACCCTGAGCAGACCTAAAACCGATGGCAGGTTGAGCACCAATCCCAATTGTGGAGTCACATGGAGGCCAATGTTCAAACTTTGACAACATTTGCACCCGCAGGTGTTTTTACTGGATCTCGTTGTGAATCCCGAAGAAACACCCTGCCCCGTAAAGAATCCGCCAGAAAGCTCGGCGCAACACCGCATAAGAATGCCTTGAGGTCGGTCGACGACACGGCACATCGAGGCACGTTTCGACACGTTCGTTGCCGAAAACTAATAATTTTGCATTATTAAACATATGAAGCAAAGCTTCACGATCAAACAGGGACCGTTGCTACATATGTGCTACAATAGAATGCCAAAGGCGACAAATTTTACACAATCAAAGAGATACCATCAATGGCACAAATTCATCATGAGTGCGACCGACAATCTCGCAGTCTTGGTGACATAGTCTTTTGAATCTGACTGGCGCTGTGAAACAGGGTACGACGACGCGGTCATGGATGGGGCCCGATGTACAGGGAATGGGTAGCTTACTGCACCTGACGGCGTATCGCAACCAAGGGCGCACTGTGATCAAGATCTGTACCTACAAGGCACTCCTGCACAAAAAGAAAGGGCAGGTCTTTCGACCTGCCCTGCGCGATAGCACCGATTGGGAGGAGTGGGTGCGCCTCGCGGCGTTTGCTTACTTGGCAGCAGTTGCTTTCTTGGCAGCTGCGGTCACGTCGTTGGTGGCTTTTTTGACAGCCGCGGTTGTGTCTTCGGCTACGTCTTTGCCAGCCGCCATCAGCAGCTCAACGGTTTCGGACTGAACTTTTTTCGCGATCTCTGCGAAGGCCGCCATGTTTTCAGCTGCAACTTCAGC
>NZ_JBXWNI010000009.1:0-192591 GCF_059610285.1 Ruegeria sp. YTSA072
CCTGAATAGGCTTCTTCTGCGCCTCGCGCGCAATTTCAATGTCCGATTTATAGCTCATTGGGCAAAACCCCCGGTTGAATTCCCTGACAAACCGGCGCAGCTGGGCCGGTGCTGGTCAATCCATACCGTTGTGTACAATCCCGATGGATAGAGATTCCGACATATTCAAGCCATGAAACGGCGTAGCGTCATTTCACCGGTTTCAAATCGAAAACGCTTGACGTTTAGGGCGCCCACGCCCGCTGATCTGGCACGAACAGGCTCATCTGGTCCCCCAACCGCAATTGACCGGGCCGTTCCACCCACGCAGTCACACCCCTTCGGCCTTGAGCAGCCGGTTTGAAGGACGCCCCGTACCCGGGTTGATCGGCTTCGATCTCACGACCGGGAATGACGCAGGGGCGGTTTTCCATATCCACGGTTATCGTGACACCGTCGCGGCCCTGCAAACGCGAGGATGGCGGAAGGTGTGTAAAGTCCGGAATGCCGCGCAATAGGATGCTGACGCCCAGAAAAGACGGGTCCAGCCGATCCAGCCCCATCTCTTTAGCGGTAGCGTCCATTTCGTCGGCGGACAGAACCGACAATTGGCGTACGTTGCGGATTTCGGTGCCTTGCGGATACAAATTCTTGACCCTGACACATGAGGTCCGGTTGAGACCCTCGTGCCGCTCGCCTTTGTCCCCTGAGAAATCCAGATCCAAAACATCGACCGCTTTAGCCTGGATCGAGCCACCCGCGGGCACGTGACCCAGCCAAACAACTTCACCCGTGAACTCTGTTTCTCGCAATACCGGCATTTGAAATCCCCTTCGGCTGCGGGCCGTCAAAATCGTACTAAAAGTCAAACCAGTCCATTTGAAAAGCTGAAAAGAAAAGACCCGGGACTTGGCCCGGGTCTGATTTCTTTATGCCGATGGTTCCGGCTCCATCCCACCGTCGGGCGGGGTCTTTTTGACCTTGGTCTTGGGAATGGCGGTAACGCTGGGCGCGCTGCCTTCATCCGGCTTATCACCCTCGTCATCACCATCGGTCGGCGATTCCCCATTCATGACACGCTTGATCTCATCCCCGGTCAGGGTTTCGTATTCCAGCAAACCTTGCGCCAGACGTTCCCATTCCTCGTTCTTGTCGGACAGGATCTTGTGCGCGCGCTCATAACCCTGCTGGATCAGGCGTTTCACCTCTTCCTCGATCAGCTCTTTGGTATGCGCTGAAACCGAGAAGCCAGCAGTGTTGCCCGAATAGCCGTCATGCGCCTCGGCATAATCAATGTTGCCGACCTTGTCAGACATACCCCAGCGCATCACCATGGCTCGCGCCAACTGGCTGGCCTGCATGATGTCACCGGCGGGGCCGTTCGAGACGTGATCTTCGCCGTATTTGATCACCTCGGCGGCTTTGCCTGCCATGGTCATGGCCAGCTTTTGCTCACATTCGTCGCGGTGATAGTTCAGACGGTCCATTTCCGGCAACGACACCACCATACCCAACGCGCCACCGCGCGGAATGATGGTCGCCTTGTAGACCGGGTCGCAAAGCGGCAGCGACAGACCAACGACCGCGTGACCAGACTCGTGATAGGCGGTCTTTTCCTTCTGGTCTTGCGTCAGCACCATCGAACGGCGCTCGGCCCCCATCATCACTTTGTCCTTGGCGTTCTCAAAGTCCTCCATGGTGACAAAGCGACGGCCAACGCGCGCCGCCATCAGTGCGGCCTCGTTCACGAGGTTCGCCAGATCAGCACCCGAGAAACCCGGAGTACCACGTGCGATGATGCGCAGGTCGACATCGGGGCCCAGAGGTGTCTTGCGCGCATGCACGCCCAGGATCTTCTCGCGGCCTTTGATGTCGGGGTTGCCGACGGTCACGTTGCGGTCAAACCGACCAGGGCGCAGCAGCGCAGGGTCCAGAACGTCCTTACGGTTAGTGGCCGCCAGAATGATCACACCCTCATTGGCTTCGAACCCGTCCATCTCAACCAGCAACTGGTTGAGGGTTTGTTCGCGTTCATCATTCCCGCCGCCGTAACCGGCACCACGATGGCGACCGACGGCGTCGATTTCGTCGATGAAGACAATACAGGGCGCATTCTTTTTAGCCTGTTCGAACATGTCACGCACACGGGATGCACCGACACCAACAAACATCTCAACAAAGTCAGAACCTGAGATGGTGAAGAACGGCACACCTGCCTCACCCGCAATCGCACGCGCCAGCAGCGTCTTACCGGTGCCCGGAGGGCCAACCAGCAGCGCGCCTTTCGGGATCTTACCGCCAAGGCGGCTGAACTTCTGCGGGTTACGCAGGAATTCCACGATCTCTTCCAGCTCTTCCTTGGCTTCATCGATGCCTGCGACATCGTCAAATGTCACGCGGCCATGCTTTTCGGTCAGCATCTTGGCCTTGGACTTGCCAAAGCCCATCGCGCCGCCTTTTCCACCGCCTTGCATCCGGTTCATGAAATAGACCCAGACACCAATAAGCAGCAGGAACGGCAGCAGCGTGATCAGGAACGACTGGAAACCGGATTGCTGCTGTTTCTCGGCGCGAACCGGAATGTTCTCGTCGATCAGCAGTTTGGTGACCTCGGCATCGCCGGGTTTGATGGTGACATAGTTGGCACCGCTTTGCGTGGTATAGCGAATCTGTTCGCCATCCAGGGTCACATTCTTGACTTCGTCGGCTTGAACGGCGGTTACGAAATCAGAATAAGTTCTTTCATTGCTCTGAAGTGTCCCGCCTGGTCCGCTGAACAAATTGAACAGTGCAAGGATCAGCAAAAACAGAACGACCCAGAAGGCGATGTTACGAGCGTTGCCCAAGGAAAGTCTCCCAAAAGATTTCGGCAGATGGGGGTCTGCCGGGTTGCTCTATAAAATAGAGATGATTCAAGGAGGTTCAATGCGATAAAAAAGAAGAATGAAACTCGGGCGTTCCGGGGGCCAATTCAGCCGTCCATCCATTCAACAATCTGGCGGTTGGAGCTGACACCAGTTCATCCCCCAGCCAAACAGCGGGTGAAGCCAACAAGACCTGACGTGGTTTACCCAAGTCCCGCCAATCTGGAACCCTAGGCAGGCCTTGCTCGCCTAATGGTCGGATTTGTACACCAGCGGTCGAAGGTCCTGACAGAATCCAGCGTTTGTCCCACGGCTCGCCAGGGCGCGCGATTTCGCCCTGAACGGCGTTTAGCTCTCTGCAAATCCACGTTTTATTGACCTTTGGGACAAACAAACAGCCATTGACCGACGTAGCGATACCCTCTTTAACAGCCTTCACAGCCTGATCCACCGACGTTTGGCGTGGTGGATACCCCGCTCCGGCGATCCACGCGATGCAGCCGATCACAAGCCGACGCTGGATTTCCTGAGGCAAAGACAGAAAGGCGGTGCGATTCAAGCAAACATCACCGGTTTCCACCACGGCAATTTTTCGGGCGGATTCCTGCGTAAAACGCTCCAATGCCTCACGCGCCTGTGCAAGGTTTTCTGCGACTCGGGTCAAAGAACTGGCCGTGATCCCCAAATCCTTGAGGTCAGACAAGGCCTGCCGTGCCTTGATCCGGTCAAACCGGAGGTCCTGATTCGATGGATCTTCGATCCAGCCAACTCCCTCACCAGACAGATAGCCACGCAATGCTTGCCTTGTTATACCCAGCATCGGCCGCAACATCGTCACGCCATCCAAAATCCGTTCAACCGGCATGCCCGACAGACCCGTAACACCAGCTGCGCGGCCCAGTCTCATCAGGAAGGTTTCGGCCTGATCATCCGCGGTGTGGCCTAATGCAATCGCGCTGATCGCATTGTGTGTGGCCCATTCGGTCAACAGCCGATAACGCGCCTGTCTGGCCTGATCCTGAAGGTTCCCCTGACCGGCCCACCCTGTCCATTTCAACGTTTGATGCGAGATACCCAAACGCGCGGCAAGCTCGCTCACCCCCTGGGCCTCGTTCGCGGATTCGGGGCGCAAACCGTGGTCAACGGTTGCCGCAAACAGCTTAACCTGCTCGTTTTGGGCAATATCATTCAACAGCAAAAGCAGAGCGACAGAATCGCCCCCGCCAGAGACAGCCACACCCAGACGCGAAGGAAGGGTCTTGGGTAAACGCGCCCGAATCTCGGCGCGCAGTTCTTCAGCGTTTTCGGTCAAGAACAGCCCAGGCTTGCCATTTCCTGTGTGGCATTGGTGGCCGAGGCCGAAGACGGGAACCGCACGCCCACCTCGCCAAGAGTGATGCAAGCCTGATCGGTCTGACCCAGACGCCCCAGCGCCGAGCCCAACTCAAACAGCGCCTCGGGTGCGAATGCACCTTCGGAATCGCCGGTAAAGCTGGCCAGAAAGGCCCGCGCGGCCTCACGCGTGTCACCGATTCCAACAAGCGCGCGCCCCCGCTTCAGGTTGGCTTCGGGGGCCAGCGGACTGCCGGGATACGAGGTTTCGAATGTGGCGAACTGATCCGCTGCAGCCTTATAGTTGCCATCCGCCAGCGCCTGTGATGCCGCATCAAAGTCCGCGCGCTCACCCACTGCAAGTTCACCTTGATCGGTCGGTGCCGGTGCCGTCGGGTTTGCTGGTGTTGCGGGTGCCGCAGCGGTGATTTCGGTTTCGCCACCCAGGGTCGAGGTCTCGCCAAGCGTGCTGAGATCGCCACCTTCCAACTCAACCAAGCGGAATTCCAGATCGCCGATCCGGTTGGTCCCGTCAGTGACGATGTTTTGCACACGCTGGTTCAACTGCTCGGTCTGGCGGGTCAGGCGCTGCAATTCAGCCTCAATGGCGTCAACACGCTCCAGAACGGAACTGCCAGCCAGATTGGGTGCCGGAGATCCGGTGGTTGAAAACTCGCGCTTGAGGCGCTGAACCTCGACGTGCAGCACCGTTAGCTCCTGACGGATATCCGCCAGGGTTTGCTGATCCTGTGCACTTGCCACGCCCGCAGTCGCCACGCCCGCAGCCAGAACCCATCCTGCAATTCGCATCATCTTACCCCAAAGTTGAACCGGTCAGGACCGTTACCGCACGGCGGTTTTTGGAATAGCATTCCTCGGTGCTGCAAATCTCGATCGGGCGTTCCTTGCCGAAACTAACCGTGGTCAAACGGTTGCCGGCAACCCCACGTGAAATCAGGTATTCACGCGCCGCATTCGCGCGACGCGCGCCCAGAGCGAGGTTATACTCGCGAGTCCCCTGTTCGTCCGCGTGACCCTCGATCGTGGCGACGAAATCTGTATTGGCCAGCAGCCAGTCTGCCTGTCCCTGCAAAATCGTCTGCGCCTGCCCGGTCAGGGTCGATTGATCGACCTCAAACAGCACGCGGTCACCAACAGTTTGCTGGAAATAGGCCGGTGACTGGGGGTCGCTGGGCGAACCCGGCAGGATCGAACCGTTACCGCCCGCGCCACCGCCCAGTGCCGAAGGATCGTTGTTGGTACAGGCGGCCATTACACTTAGCACGCCCAATGCTATGACTTTGCTCAATACATTCATTTCAGGTGCCTCGTCGTTTTATTGCTTTATTGCTGTCTCTGTTATCACAGTGCAGGAAATTTGTGAACTTTTCCAACCCCCTGCCCCGATCACTTCTGCAGTGGTCCCCAGGATGGATCGCTGCCGCCATCCGGTGTACGCACAGGGCGCAGATTCCGACCCGAGATATCCACCGAATACAGTGTCGCCCGTCCGCTTGCACCCTGCGATTCACGGGTGAACATGATGACACGCCCGTTCGGCGACCATGTTGGCCCCTCATCCAGAAAGGACGAGGTCAGCAAGCGTTCCTCGCTGCCGTCTGTCCGCATGACGCCGATATGGAACCGACCCTTGTTCTGTTTGGTAAAGGCGATCAGGTCACCACGCGGCGACCAGACCGGTGTACCATACCGCCCCTGTTTAAAGCTGATGCGGGTCGCCTCTCCGCCATTTGCGGGCATGATGTACAGTTGAGGTGTGCCAGAGCGGTCGCTTTCGAACACGATCTGCGACCCGTCCGGGGAATAGCTGGGCGCGGTCTCAATGGCAGGTGTGTTCGTCAGGCGCACGCTTTGGCCCGAGGCCAGATCCATTTTCCAAAGGTCTGTGTTGCCGCCCTGAATCAGCGAATAGACGATGGAGCGGCCATCCGGCGAAAAGCGCGGCGAAAAACTCATGGTGCCGTCTTGTGTCTTCAATTCGGTCCGCTTGACGCGATCAACGTCCAAAACATAAATGCGCGGCTGACCGGTTTCATAGCTGGTGTACAACAGCCGATCGCCCGAGGGCGAAAAGCGTGGTGCCAGAACAATCGCAGCGCTGTCGGTGAGGTACTGAACGTTCGCGCCGTCGTAGTCCATGATTGCCAGACGCTTCAGACGCTGGTTCTTGGGGCCGCTTTCGGACACAAACGCGACGCGGCTGTCAAAGTAACCGCTCTCGCCGGTCACTCGGGTATAAACCTGATCGGCCACTTTGTGTGCCATGCGCCGCCAGCCATCTGTGGTGCCGGAAAACTGCAGACCATTGCCCAATTCCTGACCCGAGAATACGTCCCAAACGCGAAATCGCACAGTCAGGCGCTTGCCCGAGACGTTGACAGCACCTGTCACCAAGGCCTCGGCATTGATGGCTTTCCAATCGGCAAATTGCACAGGGGCTTCGAAACTACTGACCCGGCTGATGAATGCGTCTGAAGAAATTTCACGGAACAGCCCAGTTCCGGTCAGATCCGCCGCTACGACGCGCGATAAGTCGTTTGCGTATTGTGTGGCTGCTGGCCCGTCGGGAACGAAATTTGGCACCGCAAAAGGCAAGGGTTCAATAATCCCCTGATCCAGCTCAAGACGCAGGGGTCCGCTTTGCGCATACACTGGCGCTGCCAAAACTGTCAGTCCAAGCAAAAGGCTGGTCAGAAATCTCATCATTTGATCCGCATCCTCTCGGGATTGAATGTAATCTCAATATCCCGCCATTGATCGTATTTGTCAGTAGGCAGGGTGTATCCTTTGGCCCCGCAGCGCAAAATCGCTCGCCGGGCGGCCTCGTAGGCTTGTCTTGCAGACGCGTCAGTCCCGCCGGAACTGTCGATCATTTGCAGTGTACCGCCGAGCACCTTGCCATCTGGTGTCAGCGAGAACCCGACCACAACGACCGTTTGCAGTGCGTCCGTGGACAGGGAACCAACGTTCCAGCACTTCGAAACAGCTAGTCGCATAGCATCCTTCTCACCCGCAGTCAGGGGTGGACCAGACGGTTCGCTGCTCTGCCCCAGCGCCTCGGCCAGTGCGTCGTTGATCGCGGTTTCATCACTTGGCGCGGGCTCTGGTTCGGTCGGTTCTTCGGTCTCGGCCACTTCGGGCTGCGCCGGCGGCGTCGGCCGGTTCGGTCGCACCAGCGGGCGCGGAGAGCTGCGCGGCGCGTATTCTTTGGCCTCTTCCGCCTCGGTCACGATTTCATCCGTGGCCTCTTCGGGTGCCGTTTGATCCTGCTGTTCTTGCTGAGTTTCAGCTCCCTCGTCCAGCGATACAGCCGGGGACTCAATATCATCTGGCGCGGCCTCGGGCGGCGGCGGCGCGACCGGTTCAGGCGCTACTTTATCCGCAGGCCGCGGCTGTGCCTCGGGCCCCGGCGGGGTGGGCAAAACGACGGCCTCGGGTTCTGGGGGGGCCAATTCGGGGGGCTGTTCGATCACGACCGGTTCAGGAGGAGGGGCCAGCGGCTCTGGTTCCAGCTCTGGCTCCGGTTCATTTGGCTCTGACACTTCAGGTGTCGGAGGTTCCTGCTCCACCGGCTCAGGGGTGGGGATTTCCTCTTCGGGCGCATCGGGCTGTTGCAGGGCAGTTGGCGTAGGCAGCTCAGGCGCCTCACTCTGAGCCGTCATTGCTGCGAACTGTTCAGCCGAGATCACCGAGATATCCTGAACAGGCATAGGCAATGGTTCGGACCGAAAGGTGCCGCCAAACAGAGCCCACGAAATCAAACTGACATGGGCAATTGCCGAGATCTTGGTGCCGGTATCCACCGCGCGGCCTCACTCTCCACCTTCGTCCAGCGCGGGGCCGCCGGTGTCGGTCACCAGCCCCACATTGGAAAACCCACCTGCATTCAGCGCACCCATAACCTGCATAACCTGCGCATAAGGGATCGCACCATCCGCGCGCAGGAACACCCGGTCACTGCTGCGTTCTGCCGCAATGGCGCGCAGCTTGCCAATCAACTCTTCGCGGGCAACATCGGTGGTTTGAATCTGAACGCGCCCTTCTGCAGTCATCGTGACTGTCAGCGGTTCTTCGTTATCGCCCGGCAATGCGCTTGCCGCCGTCTTGGGCAGGTCCACCGGCACGCCAACGGTTAGCAGCGGTGCCGCCACCATAAAGATAATCAGCAACACCAACATAACGTCTACAAAGGGCGTCACGTTGATCTCGGCCATCGGCTGCGCCCGCCCGCGACGACGGCCGCGTCTGCGCCCGTTCCCGCCTCCGTTCTGCTGAACCGCCGCGCCCATCTTAGCTGTCCAACTGACGCGACAGGATGGTGGCGAACTCGTCGGCAAAAGCCTCGTAGCCACCCACGATCCGATCACTGTCTGAACTAAGCTTGTTGTAGAAAATTACCGCCGGGATCGCAGCCAACAGACCCAGGCCCGTGGCCAAAAGCGCTTCGGCAATGCCGGGTGCCACAACGGCCAAGTTGGTGTTTTGCTGCTCGGCAATCTCAATAAACGCGTTCATGATGCCCCAAACGGTCCCGAACAGGCCAATGAACGGCGCGGTCGAGCCCACTGTCGCCAAAATGGGCAAACCTTTTTGCAGTGTCTCGGACTCTTTGGCGATTGCCACGTCCATCGAGCGGTCAATCCGCGCAGTGGCCCCCGCGATCAGCCCGCCGTCCGTTCGGTGCGACCTGCGCCATTCGATCATGCCAGCGGCAAAAATCTTCTCGGAACTGCCGTCGGGCTGCGATCCGATATGTTCGAACAGCTCGTCCAGCGGGTTGCCGGACCAGAAGGCCTCGTCAAACACCTGCGCCTCGCGGCGGGCCGCGCGAAAGTTGATCAATTTCTGAATGATAATCGCCCAAGACCAGATGGATGCAGCGATCAGCATCAACATCACCAGTTTGACGACAAAGGTCGCGCGGGCATACAGCCCCCACATGGAGAAATCGATCTCCTGCGCCAGCGCCAGCGTTTCAGCTTCCATGAACCTGCTCTTTGTTTTTTTGCCTGACGGCCGTTCGTTTGGCCTTGTTTTTCCAAACGCTATCGCAGTTGGTTACGAAAAGCCAACATAACCACCCCAGACCGACAAATTGTTACATCAATGCGCGAATCT
This sequence comes from Ruegeria sp. YTSA072, assembly GCF_059610285.1. Taxonomy (NCBI): domain Bacteria; kingdom Pseudomonadati; phylum Pseudomonadota; class Alphaproteobacteria; order Rhodobacterales; family Roseobacteraceae; genus Ruegeria; species Ruegeria sp. YTSA072. The sequence goes on from NZ_JBXWNI010000009.1 coordinate 9,315, forward strand.
CTGCCGGAAGGCGGACCGGCTTGCCCTGCGCATTCATGCAAACAGCAGTCACCGAGGCGCGGAAGATCTCGGTCTCCCCCCTCTTGACCAGCTGGCCCATGGTCAGCCGCGCACCAGAGATTGACGACAGCCATGTTTCAACGATCAGCTCATCATCGAACTTCGCGGGCACGACGTAATCCGCCTCGATCCGGCGCACGACCCAGACGATCCCGCCATCGCGCATCGCGTTCTGATCATTGCCCAGACGGCGCACATAGTCAGATCGCGCGCGTTCGATAAACTTGAGGTAATTCGCGTGGTATACGACCCCGCCCATATCGGTGTCTTCATAGTAGACCCGGATCGGAAAGATATGCTTGTGGGGCGCATCAGCTTCATTGGCCATGATATCAGGTCCGGTCTCTCAAATATGTAACGCGCGGGGCAAATCCTGCTCTGAAACAGATGCATGGTTGTCGCGGTTCCTGCAATCCCTTGTGGGGACAAAGTTCCCACCTTCCCAAGTCCGCTATCGAAATTCGAAGATTTGCCCTCTAGGCTTTCATACATACCAAGTGAATCCGACAGGAGTTTCAATGGCTAAAGGACCAAAAGAAGAGAGGATGTTCTTTCTTCCAGTCCTTCAGGGCATCTTGCCGTTCAACCGCGCGACCTTGCCTTCGGAAATCTTGGCGGGCCTGACCTTTGCCTGCCTCGCGATCCCCGAGGTCATGGGCTATACCAAAATCGCAGGCACGCCGGTTGTGACTGGGTTGTACACCATCCTTGTCCCAATGGCGCTGTTCGCGCTGTTCGGTTCGTCCCGCCATCTTGTGGTGGGTGCGGATTCTGCCACGGCGGCGATTACGGCCTCGGCCCTGGCTGGCATGGCAGTGTCGGGTTCGTCCGAGTATCTGGCGTTGGCGTCCCTGTTGGCGCTGATGGCAGCTGTTCTGCTGATTGCCGCACGCCTCATCAGCTTGGGGTTTTTGGCTGATTTCCTATCCCGGACAGTTCTTGTCGGGTTCCTGACAGGCGTGGGCATTCAGGTCGCAACCGGTGAAATCCCGGGGCTTTTGGGGATCGAAAGCGACGGTCACGGGACCATTGCCAAGCTACAGGCAGTCTTTCAGAGCATTGGTCAGACAAGCTGGCCCACATTGGCGGTTTCAGCAGCAGTTCTGCTGATCGTTGTCGGGTGCCGTCGTCTATCCCCAAAACTGCCCGGCCCGCTGTTTGCCATACTCGGGGTGATACTATGCAGCTGGGCCTTTCAATTTTCGGCGTCCGGCATCGCAGTACTGGGCTCGGTTCCCAGCGGCCTGCCAGCGCTGTCGATCCCAAACGTGGATTGGAGCTGGACGCTGTTCAAACAACTGCTGCCAACCGCGCTGTCCATTTTCGTTGTGATACTGGCCCAAAGCGCCGCGACCTCGCGGGCCTACGCGGCACGTTACGAAGAAAATTTCAGCGAGAACACGGACCTTGTTGGGCTGGGTCTGGCCAATCTTGGGGCAGCCTTCACGGGCACATTCGTTGTAAATGGCAGCCCGACAAAAACCGAGATGGTGGCTAGCGCCGGTGGCCGCAGTCAGGTGGCACAACTGACGACCGTCTTGATCGTCTTGGTGGTCATCCTCTTCTTGACGGGCCCACTTGCCTACTTGCCCAATGCGGCGCTGTCTGCCGTCGTGTTTCTGATCGGTGTGAAACTTATCGACCTGAAAGGCCTGATTGCAATCTACAGGCAAGCCCGGTCCGAATTCTGGATTGCTGTCGCCACGGCTGCAGTTGTCGTTATCGTTGGGGTCGAACAAGGCATCATCTTTGCAATGGTGCTGTCATTGATCGACCATACCCGCCGCGGCTACCGCCCCAAAAATTCAGTGATCGTCAAAACCAAAGACGGTGGTTGGCATTCAAAACCCATTTCCGTGCCAAACCAATTCGAACCCGGGCTCGTCATCTATCGCTTCTCTCACAGCCTTTACTACGCGAATGCACAGCGGCTTTCGGATGAGATTGCGACAATCACCCATGATTCAGATAACAAAGTACGTTGGTTCTGCATCGAAGCCTCGGCCATCGATGACATCGACTTCACCGCGGGCTACACGCTGCGCAATGTCCTAAAGCTCCTGCAGGCAAAGAACATCCGGCTGGTATTCCTCCTGATCGAACCGCATGTCCGGTCTGAGCTGGACAGGTGCGGCGTGACCGATTTGGTGGGCGACGACGCATTTTTTGACACGGGAAGCGACTTGTTAAGCGCTTTTCAACACCGCAACACATCCAAATCGTAGATGATCTCAGCTTAAATCACTGCGACTGCTGCATCCGTGCAAACAATCGCAGGCCATGCGCCGGGTCCTGCGCTGCCCTCGGCAAAACCGGATCATAGGCTGCCCAGATCAGCCCGGCGATGTCGGGGCGCAGGACTGTCACCCCCTCGGCGACCGCCAGCGGCGATTGCGTTCTGAACGCAGTGTCCGACCACAGCAAAATGGTCTGCACCACCTGGCTGAGCGCTAAAGTCTCGGCCGGAACCTTGGACAACTCTTCGTCCATGCGCAGGAAAACAAACGCGGCCCGGATCGCACCGTCTTCTTCAAACCGGAACACCCGATACTGGTTTGCATCCGCGGCGATCAGCCGGTCCACCAGCGGCGCAAGATCGGGAACCAGCCGATCCAGATCTGGGACCTCCAACAGTTCCTTCCAGTCCCGGAAGAAAAACACCATGCAGTTTGCACCTAGTTCCGGGTCCGTCTCGGCCATTTTATGATCGGCCAAGCTTACTACGGCCTCAAATGCGCCCTTGACGGTGGTCAGAGTTTCCTCCTCGACCCCAAAGACGATGGGCACGATGGGCCGCCCCCAACGCGCGAACAGAAACTCTCCGCTTTCACGGGTGAACAACGACTGAATGTCTTCGGGGGTCACGCCCAATCCTTCATCTTTTCGAAAGTACTCTCGCCGAAGGCATAAAATCTAAATGCCTCAGCTTCAACCAAACAGATCGCTCTGGCCCTTTGGTGCCGCCATTCCCAGATGTGTCCAAGCCTTCTGCGCCAACATCCGACCGCGTGGCGTGCGCTGGATCAGACCTTGCTGCAACAAATAGGGCTCGATCACGTCCTCCAGCGAATCGCGACTTTCCGACAACGCAGCCGACAGGGTCTCAATCCCGACCGGACCACCGGCATAGTTCTCAGCGATCAGCTTGAGGTATCGCCGGTCGGCACCATCCAAGCCCAGATTATCCACACCCAACCGCGTCAGCGCGCCATCCGCCAGATCCAGGGTGATACGTCCATCGCCCTCGACGATGGCGAAATCCACCACCCGTCGCAGCAATCGCCCCGCGATCCGCGGGGTCCCGCGCGATCGGCGCGCAATCTCTCGGGCACCAGCATCATCAGCAGGCGCGCCCAGTTTGCGGGCGTTGCGCGTAACGATCTCGTGCAACTCATCCACTGTGTAGAACTGCAACCGCGTCGGAATGCCAAATCGGTCGCGCAATGGGGTGGTCAACAAGCCCATCCGCGTCGTTGCTCCGACCAAAGTAAACGGCTGCAGCTCAATCCGCACAGTCCGCGCTGCCGGGCCTTCGCCGATTACCAGATCCAGCTCGAAATCTTCCATCGCCGGGTACAGGACCTCTTCGACGGCCGGGTTCAACCGGTGGATTTCGTCGATGAACAGCACATCGCGGGATTCCAGATTGGTCAGGATCGCGGCCAGATCACCGGCCTTGGCCAGAACCGGCCCCGAGGTCATGCGGAAATTCACCCCCAACTCGCGCGCCATGATTTGCGCCAGCGTCGTTTTACCCAGACCCGGAGGTCCATGAAACAGCGTGTGATCCATCGCCTCGCTCCGCATACGCGCGGATTGGATAAAGATGCGCAGATTGGCCCGCGCCTCGGCCTGACCGATGAATTCGTCCAGCCCCTGCGGGCGCAGGGCGCGGTCGTTATCCTCGGGCAAGGGATCGGGGCGCAATGTGGGATCGGCGTCTACCATTCAGTTACCCTTTCGGTGCCAGCAACTTAAGCGCCGCCCGGATCAATTCAGCTTCGCCTGCATCCGGCAGGCTGGCGGCCGCTTCGGCCACAGCCGAGGCCGCCTCAGACGGTCCGTACCCCAAATTGCTAAGAGCTGACAGTGCCCCCGCCGAAGCTGCGGCAGACCCCGAGGCGGGTTTTGCCACCTGTTTTGGCACTGGTGCTGGTTCAGACAACTCAACGACTTCCAATCCGGGGCCGTCCATCGCTTCGGTCACGGTCCCACCCATCGCCATCACACCCGGCGCTTTGTCTTTTAGATCCAGCACGATCCGCTGTGCCGTCTTTGGGCCCACGCCTTTCGCCGCTTTGACGGCACCCCAATCCCCAAGCGCAATGGCCCGGCTGACCCCATCCGGACCCAACGCGGACAGAATGGCGAGCGAGACCTTGGCCCCAACGCCCTGAACCGAACACAGCAGGCGATGCCATTCCTTTTCGACAAGGGACAAAAACCCAAAAAGCTGCATCAGGTCCTCGCGCACCACCATATCGGTGTAAATCGAGACAGCCTCGCCAACACCAGGCAGCGCGGCCATAGTCCGGTCCGAGCAGTAAACGAGGTATCCGACCCCACGCACGTCGATCAACACGTGATCCGCTGCGCGATAGTCCAATCGTCCGGTCAGTTTCCCGATCATGCCCGCACCTCTTTCACGCTCGCCTGCGGCGCTGCGCCGTAATATGAATGACAGATGGCAATCGCCAGCGCATCCGCCGCATCCGCCCCTTTGGGCTTACAGCCGGGCAGTTGCAATTTGACCATATGAAGAACCTGCTCTTTCTCGGCATGCCCAACGCCCACAACCGTTTTCTTAACCCGGTTGGGCGCGTATTCACCCACGGGCAGCCCTGCTTGCGCCAGCGTTAGCAACGCCACACCACGCGCCTGACCCAGCTTCAGCGTACCAGCCCCATCCTTGTTGACGAAGGTCTGTTCGATGGCCGCCTGATCGGGCTGATGTTCTGCAATGACTTCGACGATTTGGTTGTACAACGACAGCAAACGCTCGCCCAAATCGTCCCCGTCAGACTTGCACAGTCCGTTGGCGACGTGGCTCAGGCGGCTGCCATGCGATTCGATGACGCCCCACCCCAGGGTCCTAAGCCCCGGATCAATGCCCAAAATCCGCATATTTCGCCTCGGCCTGCTCGAGTTTTTGTGATCTTTTTTACGGATTAGCACGAAGCGTGAACATTTTCCAAGCGAATTGACAGAGAGCGCAAAAACGACAGACCTGTTTCACAGGCGACAAAACGGCCAGTTTGCGACAGCCAAAAGTCTGAAATCGACACGTTTCATGAAGCAAAAATGACCAATAAATTAAGGGGTTCTAATGAATCTTGAGCTCTGCAAAAAACGCATAGGACAGTTGCAATTTCCGCACTTGCACAGCCGATTTGGCGGCACTAGATGCCGCTCAGATCGAACGATCAAAACGTAAACTTAAACCAGAAGGAAACAGGATATGGCTGCACTGGACACCACCCGCACCACCACCGGCTCATTCGGCCTCGTCGGCCGTATCGGCGCATATTTCGCATCGGTCGTGAACGCCGCTGTCGAATGGAATGACGCCCGCGTGACTCGTAACACGCTGAGCGGTCTGACAGATCGCGAGCTGGAAGATATCGGACTGTGCCGTGGCGATATTGACGTCGTGGCCGAAGGTCGTCGTTAAGATTTAACACACCCACTCATATGCCCCTTCCCTCCCTCGGGGGCAAAGCAGAACGCCGCGCATGCAGAATGCGCGGCGTTTCTGATTCATTGGCCTGATGTCAGGGCAGCAGCCGTGCCAGCTGTTCCGAAAGCATCAGCGACACCGGGTCGATTTGCATCACCCAGGCACCGGCTTGTTCAACCGAGGTGCCCTCGTTCAATGCGTCAACCCTGTATTGATAGCCCGAAGGCCCAAGGCTGGTGAGCAAGAACGTCTTGAATGCAAACAACCCAAGCAGACACATCAGAAGAACCTTAAGGGGTAAAGCCGACTTCACCCTCTGCGGTTTCATCACAACCAACCCGTCCTTGCGCATCGTCGCACGATAGCCACGGCTTAGTTTTGCGTGTTTCTTGCTCAGGCGATTTACGCGCTGATCAAATTCTAGTTGTTTTCCCGTCATGGCAGCCTCCAAAACCGCCCCCCGATTCCACGTTAAGACGGTAGAAACAGAATGCGACAAAATCGAGGCAAAACTCCAGAAAGCTCCAGCAAATGGCCCAAATTTAGCCCTGTTTGCTTAATATTAGCGTCGTCCACTCACCAATTTGGTCATTTTTCTCTAAATTGAAACCGTTTTGTACATAAACAGAAACCACATCATCGGCTTGTTCGTTAAGGATTCCAGATAAAATTGCGTATCCACCGACGCGCAGATTCGCTGCGATTTCGGGGGCCAGAGCAACCAGTGGGCCCTTAAGGATATTTGCAAAAATCAGATCGTAGGGTGCGATTGCGCCCAGATCGGGATGGTCAAAGCCCGCCGCTTCCACGCAACGGACCTTGCCCGCCATTCCATTGGCCTTCAGGTTGGCTTCGGCGACATCAACGGCCACTTCGTCGATATCACTGGCGATGATCTCACCTTCCCAGACCCGCGCTGCCGCCATGGCCAGCACGGCAGTGCCGCAGCCAATATCAGCCACTTTGGTCGCCGTGAACCCTTGGCTCAGAAGATGGTCCAGTGCCTTTAGACATCCCAACGTGGTGCCGTGGTGGCCGGTGCCAAAGGCCATTGCAGCCTCGATCAGTAGTGGGATACGTCCCTCGGGCAGTTTGTCAGCGTCATGGCTGCCATAGACAAAGAACCGTCCGGCCTCGACCGGTGCCAGTTCCCGGCGCACATGGGCCACCCAATCCGTATCGGGCAGTTCTGACACAACAAAAGGCTTGGCCTCAAACGCGGCGGCTAGAACGGCCAGAGCGGTTTCGTCCGGAGTTTCCGTGAAGTACCCACCAACTTCCCAGAGGCCCGAGCCATCCTCGACCTCGAACACACCAACGCCGGTTGGTTCCGGATCCAGACGCTCCATCGCTTCGCCCAGCCCTTCGGCAGCTTTTTTACCGGTCAGTGTAGTCAGCGCAGTGAATGTGGGCATGGGGGCCTCCTGTATCAATTGACACAGCGCCTATGGCGATGGCCCGCCAAGGTCAAGCATTGGCGCTTATTCGGCAGGTGCCGGCGCGTATTTTGACAAGATCGTTTCATTTCCCGGTTCCGGGTGGCGCGGGATCAGCAACGACAAACCCAACGAGATCATCGCCATCGCAGCGGCCAGTGCAAAGACTGCACCGGGCGAGATGACCCACAGCAGGCCCAGAAGCGCAGGAAGGAACACAGCGGCGATATGGTTGATCGTGAACGCAACGGCCGCAGTCGGTGCAATATCCGCAGGATCGGCGATTTTCTGAAAGTAGGTCTTCAGGGCAAGCGCCAAAGCGAACAGAACATGGTCGATCACATATAGGGTTGCAGCCAGTACCACGCCCCAACCAAACCAGTAGATACCACCATAGGCCGCAAAAACGATCGCCAAGCCGGTGTATTCGAAGATCAGCGTGCGGCGTTCACCGAACATCGACACAGCCTTACCCAGCATCGGAGCCGCCGCCATGTTGATCACCAGATTGATCAGATAGAGGCTGGTCAATTCGTGAACTTCAAACCCGAACTTCTCGACCATCATGAAGCCCGCGAAGACAACAAAGATCTGCCGCCGCGCGCCGGCCATGAACTGTAGCGCGTAATACAGCCAGTACCGACGACGCAGGATCAGTTTTTTGGTCTGCGGAGTTGGGGCATCGAATTGCGGAAAGGCGAACAGACAGAACAGCGCCAGCAGGGCGGTCACACCACCAGCGGCCATGAATACAATGTTGTAGGACAGATCAAACCGGTCCCAGGTCAAAACGATCAGGCCATATACCACTGCAGTCGCGGCAGACCCCATGGCCACCAACCACCCCAGAACCTGCGGCGCGCGATCTTTGGGCAGCCATTGCAGCTGCAGCGATTGATTCACCGTTTCGTAGTAGTGAAAGCCGATCGAGCTGAAGAGCGTAACAAACAACAACCCGCCGAGGCTGGGAAACCATGCAGTCACCGCAGTCGCCACACCCAACATCATTAGCGAGATCATCGCCAACACCTGCTCACGCACGAAAATGATCACCGCAATCACGCCAACAGCAAGAAAACCAGGGATCTCCCGCACAGTGTGCAGTAACCCAATGTCGGCCCCGTCAAAATTCGCCACCTCGATGACGAAATTGTTCAACAGCGCGCTCCACGCGTTGAAGGCAATGGGCATCGTCAGCGCCATGACGAACAAGAGCGTCACAGGGCGGCGCCAGAACGGAAGGCTCTGCGCCTCGGACAGGGGCATCGGTTTCAACATGGGACTCCTCTACGCCCATTTTCAGATTTTGGCGAGGCCGAAGCAGTGCGCGCACAATCGATCTGCGCTGATGCAGAGGTCAGTAGAAACTCTGCGGATCGATATCCACGGTCAAACGCAGGTCACGCGTCAGGCGCAAGGGTGCGATCCAACGGGCAATCGCGTCCTGAATCGGTGCGCCCTTGGGTGCCTTGACCAGCAATCGCACGCGGTGTCTGCCGCGAATCCGCGCAATAGGCGCCGGAGCCGGGCCAAAAACTTGTGCCCCGATATCGCGCAGCGGCGCATCGTTGCGGGCCAGTGCGTTTCCGATATCAAAAACTGGTCCAACCTCAGGTCCGGACAGGACGATCCCGGCCATACGGCCGTATGGCGGCACACCTGCTGCCTGCCGTCCGGCGGCCTCGGCCTTCCAAAATCCTTCTTCGTCACCTGAAAGAATAGCACGGATTACGGGATGCTCGGGCTGGAATGTCTGCAACAGGGCCTGCCCTGGCTTGTCCGCCCGGCCTGCCCGACCCGCGACTTGCCGCATCAACTGGAATGTCCGCTCAGCGGCGCGCAGGTCCGCCCCGTGCAGACTCAGGTCGGCATCGATTACCCCGACCAAAGTCAGATTGGGAAAGTTGTGCCCCTTGGCAACCAACTGCGTACCGATGACGATATCCGCATCGCCCTCGGCAATCTCTTCGATCTTGGCTTTCAGGGCGCGGACCGAGCCAAACAAATCGGAACTCAGCATCGCGATCTTGGCGTCGGGAAACGTCGCCTCGGCCTCTTCGGCCAGCCGCTCGATTCCCGGACCTACCGGGGCCAGCTTGCCCTCAACCCCGCATGAGGGACATTTCTCGGGCATCGGCTTGGTCTCACCGCATTGGTGACACATCAGCCGTTTCAGAAACCGGTGCTCGACCATCCGCGCGTCGCAATGATCGCAGGCAATCTGTTCCCCGCAAGCGCGGCAAAGGGTCACCGGCGCATACCCACGGCGGTTGATGAACAGCAGCGATTGCTCGCCCTTCTCGATCCGCTGCATCACCGCCTGCCGCAAAAACGGAGAAATCCACGTCCCGGGTTGCATCTGCTCGGCCCGCATGTCGATGGGCTTCATCTCCGGCAACACCGCCGCCCCGAACCGCGAGGTCAGATCGACCCGGTCGTATTTTCCCGCCTCGGCGTTCGCCCAGCTTTCCAGCGAAGGCGTTGCGCTGGCCAATATCACCCGCGCGCCGCAAATGGCGGACCGCAGCACCGCCATGTCCCGCGCGCTGTAATGCACGCCGTCCTCTTGTTTGTAAGAGGTGTCGTGTTCCTCATCGACCACCACGAGCCCAAGATTTCGAAACGGCAGGAACAAAGCTGACCGCGCACCAATCACCATTTGCGCATCCCCCTGCCCGACCATCCGCCAGACCCGGCGGCGTTCGGTCATGGTCGCACCGGAATGCCATTCGGCTGGGCGTGCCCCGAATCGCGCCTCAACTCGTGTCAGGAATTCCGCTGTCAGAGCGATCTCGGGCAGCAGAACCAAGGCTTGTCGGCCCATCCGCAGCGCCTCGGCAACAGCCTCCAAATACACTTCGGTCTTGCCCGAACCCGTCACGCCCTTAAGCAGCGTGGTTCCATATTCCCCGGACCGCTGGCCCTTCTGCAACTTCTCAACCGCCGCCGCCTGATCGTCGGTCAAAGCTTTGCCCGGCAAATCCGGATCCAGATGCGGATAGGGCAAATCGCGCGGGCTATCTTCTTCCCGTACAGCGCCCCGCTTGACCAACCCTTTGACGACCGAAGACGTCACTCCGGCCTGTTCGGCGAGTTCTTTCAGGGTGAACGCCAGCCCGCCATAGTTGCGGAGTACCTCCAGCACACGGGTGCGTGCGTCGGTCATCCGGTCCGGCTCGCCATTACCCAGCCGATAAACCTTACGCATCGACGGCGGATCACCCAAACCCGGCGCCCGGGTTGCCAGCCGCAACATCGCGGGCATCGGTGTCAGGGTGTAATCGGCAACCTTCCCCAGAAACAGCCGCATTTCTTCGCGCATTGGCGCGACCTCAAGCACCCGGATCACGGATCGCGCCTTGTTCAGGTCGAACCCGCCCTGTCCCGGCCCCCAGACGACACCCAGAACTTTACGAGGCCCCAGCGGGACCTCTACGAACGCCCCCAGAAAACAGCCCCCCTCGGGCGCCTTGTAATCCAGCGTCCGGTCCAGCGGCTGTGCGGTAAGAACCGCAACCAGCTCTCCGTGGTCGAAATACTCCTGAGTGCTCAACGCATATCCTTGGGCTCGGGGGTTCCAGCATGGGTCTCTTTGAGGTAAAGCCATCCGCGACCAAGGCCAACCCATCAAAGGACTGCCCGCATGAAATTCTTCGTAGACACAGCCGAAATCGACGCCATTGCCGAACTGAACGATCTGGGCATGGTGGACGGCGTGACCACCAACCCCTCGCTGATCCTGAAATCAGGTCGTGACATTCTGGAAGTGACCAAGGAAATCTGTGATCTGGTGGACGGACCGGTTTCAGCCGAAGTTGTCGCAACCGAAGCTGACGACATGATCGCCGAGGGCCGCAAGCTGGCCAAGATCGCTCCGAATATCGCCGTGAAAGTTCCGCTGACATGGGCCGGTCTGAAAACCTGCAAGACGCTCAGCGACGAAGGCCAGATGGTCAACGTCACACTCTGCTTCTCGACCAACCAGGCGCTTTTGGCCGCAAAGGCGGGCGCAACCTTCATCTCGCCCTTCATCGGTCGCCTGGATGACATCAACCTTGATGGCATGGATCTGATCGCCGACATCCGTCAGGTCTATGACAATTACGGTTTTGAAACCGAAATTCTGGCCGCTTCAATCCGCACCGTGAACCACGTGACCGACAGCGCCCGTATCGGTGCTGACGTGATCACCGCACCGCCTGCCGTGATCAAGAAACTGGCCGATCACCCATTGACGGACAAAGGTCTGGAAACCTTTCTGGCCGACTGGGCCAAGACCGGTCAGAAAATCCTCTGACCCTTTGCGCGACCGCGTGGCACCGTCAGGTGCCGCGCCCGGCCCAACTGCCAAGCCTTGATCTTTGATCAAGGTTTCGCAGGCGGCAGCCGTAGGTCACAGTGGGAATGAAATGCACCGCCAATGCATTTTTTCCAAGGAAACCGCCATAACTCATGTTATAAGCCCCTCAACAAAAAAAGACCGAGCGGGACATGAGCAGTAACACCAAACTCCAGGACAACTTGCGCGCCGCGATTCTGGCCAAACCAGACGCCGTGCTGGACGACAAGGACCTGATGCAGGCACTTGTGACGGCCAACGAACAGGCGCGCGGGGACAACGTCATCGACCTGCGCGGCATCGCCATGCAACGGCTCGAGGAACGGCTGGACAGGCTGGAAGACACCCACCGGTCCGTCATCGCCGCAGCGTATGAAAACCTTGCAGGCACAAATCAGGTGCATCGGGCCGTTATCCGCATGCTGGAACCGGCCGAGTTCGAAGAATTCCTGCGCACGCTCGGCTCGGATGTGGTCGAAATCCTGCGCGTTGATCGCATCAAGCTGATTCTGGAATCAACTGCAACGCAGGAAGACCCCGCCATCGACACTCTCGGCGGTGTTCTGTCCGTAGTCGAACCCGGTTTCGTGGACAATTACCTGACCTTCGACCGCGGCGGCCCCGCCCGCGACGTGGTTCTGCGCGAGATCCTCCACCCGACGCACAGGATTTTTGGACCCAACGCAGATCACCTGCGGTCCGAGGCTTGCCTGCGGTTGGATCTGGGTGAGGGCCGGTTGCCCGGCATGATCGTGATGAGCGCAAGGGACCGTAATCATTTCTCGCCGCAGTTGGGCACTGATCTTTTGTCGTTTTTCGCTGGCGTCTTCGAACGCTCGATGCGCCACTGGTTGTCGTGAGCCTAATCTCACCCGCCTGCCGCGACGCGTTACAGTACTGGCTGGACAGCCTGAGCGCGCTAGCGGGGCGATCGGAAAACACCCAGGCCGCCTATCGTAGTGATATTACCGACTTCCTGTCTTTCATGACACTACACCACAGTGAACAGCAGGGATTGGCAGCGCTGGCCCGGATCACCGTGGCCGACATGCGCGCGTGGATGGCCGATCAGCGCAGCGCAGGTGTTGGCGCGCGATCCCTGGCGCGCAAGCTGTCGGCGGTCAAAAGCTTTTATCGATGGCTGGCTGAACGCGAAGGGTTCGAACCCACTGCCGTCCTGTCCACACGCGCGCCAAAGTTTACCCAAAAACTCCCCCGCCCGTTGGCCGAAGACGCGGCCCGCGCGATGATCGACACGGTCGAACTTCAGTCGTCAAACGACTGGATCTCGGCGCGGGACGTTGCTGTCGTTACATTGCTCTATGGCTGCGGTTTGCGCATATCTGAGGCGCTGTCCCTGACAGGAAGCGACGCGCCTTTGCCGGGCAGCTTGCGTATTGTCGGAAAGGGCGGAAAGGAACGCATCGTTCCGGTGATCCCGGCCGCCCGCACCGCCGTTGACCGTTACCTGCAGCTTTGTCCGCATCCACAATCCCAGGAAAAGGCTTTGTTCCGCGGGGTGCGTGGTGGTGCGCTCAATCCGCGCGCAATTCAGGGCGTGATGGCCAAGGCGCGCATGCAGCTTGGCCTGCCAGCAACCGCCACACCGCACGCTTTAAGGCACAGTTTTGCCACCCATCTGTTGTCCGCTGGGGGTGATCTGCGCGCCATTCAGGAATTGTTGGGCCATGCCTCGCTTTCCACCACGCAGGCCTATACGGCCGTAGATACGGCCCGACTGATGGAAGTCTACAACCGCGCCCACCCCAAGGCCTGATCCCGAGTCCCTCGATGACGTCTGGGCCGTATCTTTACCCGGCTTTTAGTTTGCATCTGCAGCGCGCATCGTCCAAGAGACACAAATGACAATAAAACTCAAAGCCCTTTCCGTACATCTGTTCACCGCGACCGGTGCCGTCTTTGCAATGTTGGCCATGCTGGCCGCGGTCGAAGAAAAGTGGAGCCTTATGTATCTGTGGCTTGTGATCTCGTTCATCGTGGACGGAATCGACGGCCCGCTTGCGCGCCACTACCATGTCAAAAAGAACGCACCGGAATTTGACGGTGTTCTTCTGGACCTGATCATCGACTATCTGACCTACGTGTTCATTCCGGCCTTTGCGCTGTTCAAATCGGGGCTGATGGACGGTTGGACAGGCTGGTTTGCGATCATCGTGATCACCTTTGCCAGCGCCATGTATTTCGCGGACACGCGGATGAAGACCAAGGACAACTCGTTCTCTGGGTTTCCGGGTTGCTGGAACATGTTCGTCATCGTGATCTTCGCGCTGGAGCCCAATTTCTGGGTGATCCTGCTGCTGGTTTCACTGTTGTCGCTGGCGATGTTCCTACCGTTGAAGTTCATTCACCCGGTGCGGACGGAACGCTGGCGTAATGTGTCACTGCCGATCGCGTTCGCCTGGACATTTTTCGCCGGTTGGGCAGCTTGGGTCGACTTCCACCCCGAAAGCTGGGCGCATTGGGGGTTGGTAATTACAAGCCTCTACCTGGTTTCAGCTGGCATTGCGCAGCAACTTGTCCCGCTGCGCAACAACTGAACGTTACAGGATTTCCTCAACCTCGAACTCGGTGCCGTTATGGGTGAACACGTCACCCTCTTGCAGACCGGTCATTGTCAGGTAGATCGGGCTTTGGGTTGAGATGCCCATATAGGTCTTACCGTCGACCTCAAAGCGGGTCGTTGAGACACAGACCACGAAACGGCGGTTGTTGAACTTGACAACAGCGCCCGGCTGAACCCGGTCCGTCAGGCTGAAATCCGTGTTCTCGATCACATCAATCTTGGCGTGGTGCGCATGAACGGGTGCATCGAACGCCGCCGCCAGATCCGCATTCTCGCGCGAGGCGGCGATGTCATCCTTGTCATGCCCTTCGCGGTCGTCCAGCTGCGAGTCCTTGAGAAATGCGTCGTAATGCGCCTGCGCAGTTGCCAGTTCCTGCTCTTCCAGCGACATCAGGCGGTCTATGATGGCCTTTTTGCGAGCGGCCGGGTCTGTATGGGCGGTCATGCAATACGGTCCTTCAAATTCAGTAACTGATATAGGTTGGGCCGCGAACTCTGGGATTGCAACTGGTTTTCGAAGTTCAGATCAGCAGGCCAGCCGCGCGTTCATGGCGCAGCAGAGCCACTTTGGTCTCGACCCCACCATCGCCCGAGAACCCGCCAAGACCATTGGCAGACAGCACCCTGTGGCAAGGAATGATCACGGGAATAGGGTTTGCGCCACACGCTTGACCCACCGGTTGCGGTGGCTGCCCCAGTTCTTTTGCGATGTCTCCGTATGTTCGGGTCTCGCCCAGCGGAATGGCATACATAAGGTCGCACACTTGCTGCTGGAATTCGGAACCGGCAACACGATATGGCAGATTGAACCGTTCGAGTCGTCCCTCGTCATACGCAGTCAACTGTGCCGCGGCTTCTTGCAGTAGTGGCGTGACCGGTCCGTAGTCATTCCCATCCCACACAAGGCGCGTGATCGCACCGTCTGTTTCTGCGATGCCCAGTCGGCCAAATTGCGTATCAACGGAAATCATCGGCATGGACACAGCGTTTCAGATCGCCGAGGCCAGCGCAAGCGAGGAAAGAAAAACCCCCGGCAGTCACGCCGGGGGTTCGAATGTTTAGCCCAGAGCTTCGTCGCACCGCCCACACACACCCGCGTGGGAATGACGACCGACGTCCGGTAGGATTTTCCAGCATCGTTGGCATTTCTCGCCATCTGCTTTTTCGAAGACGACACCTACCCCTTCGATTTCAGGTACGCGGAATGCCTCGGCTGGGGCCGGGTCGCCCGAAACAGTCAGGCCAGACGTGATGCACATGTCGTCCACGTCAAAGGTTGCCAGCAGGTCGCGGGTGTCACAGTCTTCGACATGCACGATCGGCGCGGCCTCAAGGCTGGAACCGATGACCTTGTCCTGACGCTGGATTTCCAACGCAGCGGTCACGGCACGACGCACGCGACGGATTTTAGACATACCGGCCTCTAGTTCAGCGTTGCGCCAATCGGCGGGTGTATCCGGGAAATCCACCAGATGGACCGAGCTGTCATCGCCGGGGAAACGCTCCAACCAAACCTCTTCCATGGTGAAGACCAGAACCGGGGCCAGCCAGGTGGTCAGGCGGTGGAACAGGATATCCAGCACGGTACGGGCCGAGCGGCGGCGTAGGTTGTCGCCATCGCAGTACAGTGCATCCTTGCGGACGTCGAAGTAGAACGACGACAGATCGACCGTGGCAAAGGTGAACACGGCGCTGAACACACCCTGGAAATCGAAGGACGCATAGCCTTTGCGCACCTGTTCATCCAGGTCGGCCAGACGGCTGAGAACCCAGCGTTCCAGACGCGGCATATCCTCAGGCGCGACACGATCCGCTTCGGTGAAGTCGGCCAGCGAGCCCAGCATGAACCGCATGGTGTTGCGCAGACGGCGATAACTGTCGGCGGTGCCTTTCAGAATCTCCGGCCCGATCCGTTGGTCGGCAGTGTAGTCGGTCTGAGCCACCCACAAGCGCAGGATATCGGCACCGTATTGCTTGATGACCTCTTCCGGCACGATGGTATTGCCCAGAGATTTGGACATCTTGTTGCCCTTGGCATCCAGCGTGAAGCCATGGGTTACCACGTTGCGATACGGCGCACGCCCCTTGGTGCCGCAAGCCTGCAGCATTGAGGAATGGAACCACCCGCGGTGCTGGTCGGTGCCTTCCATATAGACATCAGCGATGCCGTCTTCAGTGCCGTCCTCACGGTCACGCAGGACAAAGGCGTGGGTCGAGCCAGAGTCGAACCACACGTCCAGAACGTCAAATACCTGATCGTAGTCATCCGGGTTGGCGATGCCGTCGAGGATCTTCTCTTTGAAGCCGTCGGTATACCAGACATCCGCACCGTCTTTCTCGAACGCCGCCTTGATGCGGGCGTTGAGTTCCTCGTTGCGCAGCAGGTAATCCGCGTCGGTGGGCAAAGCACCCTTCTTGGTGAAGCAGGTCAGCGGCACACCCCAGGCGCGCTGGCGGGACAGAACCCAATCCGGGCGCGCTTCGATCATCGAATACAGACGGTTGCGACCGGTCTGAGGCGTCCACTTCACCAGCTCGTCGATCGAACGCAGCGCGCGTTCGCGGATGGTGTCACCCATCTCACCCATGCCGTCGTCCAGTTTGCGATCAACAGACGCAAACCACTGCGGTGTGTTACGGTAGATGATCGGAGCCTTCGAGCGCCACGAATGCGGATAGCTGTGCTTGATCTTGCCACGAGCCAGCAGCCCGCCAACCTCGACCAGCTTGTCGATGACCGCTTTGTTCGCATCACCCTCGCCACCCTTGCGAGACAGGATGTATTTGCCACCAAAGAACGGCAGATCGGCGCGGAACGAGCCATCGTCCATCACGTTATAGGTGATGACTTGCTCGAGCATGCCCAGATCGCGGTACAACTCGAATTCTTCCATGCCGTGAGACGGCGCACAGTGGACGAAACCGGTGCCTTCGGTGTCGGTTACAAACTCAGCGGCGCGGAAGTCGCGGATGTCGTCCCATTCGCCATTGCCACCTTCGGCCCCGGCCAGCGGGTGGGTCAACTGGACACCTGCCAACTCATCGGTGGTTACGTCACGCACGCGAGTCCACTGGTCGTCGTTCAGGCGTGCACGACCCAGCACGTCGGCGGCCAGATTGTCGGCCAGCAGGAATTTGTCTCCGGCACTAGCCCAGCATTCTTCTGGTGCTCCGGTGACTTCGTAGAGGCCGTAAGAGATGTCCTTACCGTACACTACCGCTTTGTTCGACGGCATGGTCCACGGAGTCGTCGTCCAGATCACTACAAAGGCTCCAGAAAGGTCTTTCGCGGCTTTCCTCGTGACTTCTCCAAGCGAGTTCCCAACGTACGCCAGTTCGTCCGTAACCTTGAACTTCACCCAGATGGTGAAACTTTCCTTGTCGTGATACTCGACCTCGGCCTCAGCCAGAGCGGTTTTCTCGATAGGCGACCACATCACCGGCTTGGAACCCTGATAGAGCGTGCCGTTCATCAGGAACTTCATGAACTCGTCGGCGATCACAGCCTCGGCGTGATAGTCCATGGTGATGTAGGGATCAGGCCAGTTGCCGGTGATGCCAAGGCGCTTGAACTCTTCGCGCTGGACGTCGATCCAGCCTTCGGCGAATTTGCGGCATTCCTGACGGAAGTCGACGATGTTCACCTCGTCCTTGTTCTTGCCCTTCTTGCGGTACTGTTCCTCGATCTTCCATTCGATTGGCAGGCCGTGACAGTCCCAGCCGGGCACATAGCGCGCATCATGACCCATCATCTGATGGGACCGCACGATCATGTCCTTGATGGTTTTGTTCAGCGCGTGGCCGATATGCAGGTGGCCGTTGGCGTACGGAGGGCCATCATGCAGGGTAAAGGCCGTGCGGTTCTCTTTTTCACGCAGGCGGTCATAGACACCGATTTTCTCCCACCGTTCCAACCACGCGGGCTCGCGCTTGGGCAGGCCAGCGCGCATGGGGAAATCGGTTTTGGGCAGGTTCAGCGTGTCTTTGTAGTCAGGTGTTTGGGTCGTGTCGGCGCACATTTGGGGCGTCCTCAGGATGATCTTTTCGTGTTTGGATCGAAGCGGTCAGTGCGAAATCTCAAGCACCTTTGCCCGGCGTCTCGCGATATCAGAGCGCCGGGGATATAATTCGAATAATGATGGCCAGCCGGTCATACATGCCGGGCTTATAGGACGCCCGCGCCTAATGGTCCAGAGGTTCCGCCCCATGCGGCGAATGGCGCAGCATGGCCCACCGGTTCAGCCACGCCAAACCGGCCAGCGCGAGGCCCAGCGCCAGCAGTGAGAACACCCGGATAAGCCCCCCTAAACCAGCGATATCGACCAGGAACACCTTGGCCACGGCAAGCCCAATAACGACCAACCCCGCCTTGCGCATCATGTCCGACCGGCGGGCGAGTGACTGATAAAACAGCCCCGCACCGATCAGCAGTAGGGCCATAGTGTAAGTATAAAGTTCGGGCTGGGTGACGCCGTTGCCTTCATACATACCGCTGGCCCCCTGCCAGACATGGCGAATGGTCAGGCTAAGCCAGATCGCACCCAATGCCGCCGCCAGACCGAAGCACCCCTGCTTCCATCGCGGGTGCAGGGCTGGAAGCCAAGCAGCCGACAGGGCCAAAACAATGGCAGGCAACAGGTAGGCCACGGCGAGGGTATTCAATATTGGCACCCCAAGAACCGGATCAGCTTGGGCATTCAGCAATGGGTTCGCCTCAGTCAGCGCCTGCGCCAGGCGAACAACACCATGTGCCGCAAAGAACAACGCCAGCCCGTAGCGCGCATAATTCAGTTTTCCGCCCAGTTCGAACCGCCGCACCTGCGCGCAGGCCAGCAGCAGCCAGATCAAGGACAAAAGCCCCAGCCCCCAGTGGCTGTCATGGGCACCGCCGTTGCCAAACCCTTCGAGCCAGCGCAGCAACAGCAAGGACAGCAAGATACCAGCGGTCGCCCAGGCGGCGCTTTCCAAAAGCAGCGCGATGACCGGACGGTTCAATGGGCGCAGGATGGCCCAGGCCGCCAGAAATCCAACAGCAGCTGTGGAATAGACAAGCGCCATTTCTGCGACCGGTGCCGAGTTTGCCCAATCCAGACCTGGATTCAGTACAAGTCTGAGCGTGACAGTGAAGACGCCAGCCCAGATGAACCAACCCATAGGTGGAAGATCAAAGCGCCGATCCAGCACCGCCGCGGCCACGATCAGGGCCACAAAAGCAATTGTCAGGGCAGCCGAACTTAGGACAATCACGCAGGCAAAGGTCAGGCAGGACAAAGCGGACAAGGTCACCAAAGCCGCCCGCAGTCGGTTTTCGCCATCGATCCGTGCGAAGCGCGCGGCCAGAACGACCATCATCACCGCTAATGCAACCGCATGCAGCGCCCACGGATAGGCTCCGATAACTTCAGCGGGATGCCATCCAAGCTCCAGCGCGATTGCCAATACCGGTGCAAATACTGCGGCACCGCCCGCCCATACAGCCCGGTACTCGGTTGCGCGAAACGATCGCCAAGCTGAAAGGCCTGAGATCAATACACCCAGTGCCACCAACAGGGTAACCGCCCACGGGAAATCCACCTCGGCGGTTTCGGCATAGGTTTCAGCGAACCGGCGCGCGACAGAGCCGTTGTCCCACCCTTGGATTAGTACGAACCAAGTTAGACCAGCGGCTGGCAGTATGGTCAGGTCGTGAAGGGCCCGCGCCTGGCTTGCCCAAGTCAGCAAACCCAGCGTCAGGCCTGCCAACAGCATGATTCCCAGCCAGAATTCGGCCGCAGAGTCTGGCCAGTGTATCGCCAGGACCACTGCGCTGACGCTCACCGCGCCAAAGGCAAGGCGTGTCGGAAACTCCGGCCACTGAAGACCTTTTTGAATGGCAATGATCTCACTGATCATACGCCCCTCGTGATCTGGCCAGATCCGCCGCACGGGGATCGCGATCGCGATGACTGCCAATGCGGTTACGCCGGCGAGATACCCCGGCTCGGTCGCGGGTGCCGAAAGCACCAAAAGCAGGCACGCGGTATAAGCCCCGACTAGCGTCAGAACGGATATCCACCCCCAGCGCCGCACGGTGTCGATCCCCAACCCAAGGACGGCGATCACAAAGAAATAGCCGTACAACCAGCCGGGATCGGTCGAGGTCCCGCCCACCACGAAGGGAGACGCAAACGCACCAATCAAACCGACGGCCGCCAGCAAGGGGCCGTGGAACCAGCCTAAAACAAGCCCCACAAGCGCAACAGCGATCATGGCAATCAAGGCCGCTTCGGGACCAATCAGATCGTACAACTGCCTTGCAGCCAGCAAGCCACCGAACAGCGTCACCAGCCCGGCCCCAGAAAAGACCGATGGCAGGTAAGCCGTGGCTGAAGACTCGTCATCGCCATACTTCCGGCGGATCACCTCACCCGCGCCGATCAGCGTCGCCCCGAACATTAGGGCCGCAATGACGCGCATCGTTGGCGACAACAGTCCGCTTTCGACCCCGTATTGGACCAGAAAAACACCCGCCAGCGCCAAAGACAGGGCGGAAACTGCATAGAACCAGTTCTCGCGCAGCCAAACGCTCAGTGCGGCGATTCGATCGTCCTTCGCCGTTTCGGGGAGGGGTATCTTTTGTGGCTCAGGTGCTGAGGTGCCTTCTTTCGTTTTGACCTCGGGTGGTTCTGTTTTGATTGCCGGCCACGGAGAGCTCTTTTTATCCCTCGCTTGCGTCGATTCAGGTACTGTTTCTGGCGCTGGCAGGTCGCCACCAAGTGTGCGAATCTGCTGTTCAAGTTGCTCCACCCGGCGGCGCAGTCGAACCTGGGATACCAACAGAACAAGGATGGCCACCGGGACGGCTAGAACGATCAATCCAACGAGTACGAGCAGCGATTCCAACAGAGGCCTCCGGGCAAATGTGCCGTCAACCTAGCCGGGTGTCGATCTGCGCAACAGTCCGAAAAACCGGGTTTTTTGCCGGCTACGCCGTTCAGAACGCCTTATCCCCAGCCAAGGGACAGTCTGGCCATCATCTACCAGATGATGGACAACACAGCGGCAATCGAACCAGATGCGAAACAGGCGTCGACAAGTTTTACCGTCGCCGGATCAGATCCGGGTCCATCACCGGCTTTACAAAATTAACTATCTACACCGCGCGCCCAGCGGTACTTCTTATCACTAGGGATGGAACAACGAGCCAACAAAATACGCCATCAGTGCGGCCGCGCCGCCGATCGCAAAAGTCTCTAGACCTGACCGCCACCACGGAGCCAGTGACCATCTGCTTTTTAAAGCTCCGATGACAAAAAAGACCGCCATGGTCATGATAATCGAGAGCTGAAAAGCCCGATCGAACGACAGCAGAAACGGCAGCAGCGGGACCATGCCGGCCACAAGAAACGCCAAAAACGTTGCCATCGCGGCTTTGAACGGGTTCGGATCGACGCTGCCCAATCCGTATTCACCCTCGATCATCAAATTTATCCAATTGTCGCGGTTGGCTGTGATGGCATCCGTCGCCTCATCCAAAACGCGCCCCGACAAACCCTTTTGCGATAAGATCGCCCGCACTTCATACCGCTCGCCTTCCGGGTATAGTCTGATGTGACGTTCTTCGATGGACCGGATGCGGCGGATATTGTCCAGCTCAGCCTTGGTACCCGAGTAATTACCCGCCGCCATGGAAAACCCGTCCGCCAGTACATTGGCCAGTCCCAGCGCAACGATAATAAAGGGTGACAGGCCCGCCCCAGCTACACCCGCCACAATGGCAAAGGTAGTCACGGACCCATCGATCCCACCATAGACCACATCCCGCAAAACACCGCGACCTGGTGGCGCGTTGATGCGTTCTGCAATCTCTTGTTGGCTGTGTCCGTGATCGGTCATGGCTGGCTCTGACACTGTTATGCACGACAGCCAACCACTGTACCTTGCGTCAGGTCAAGTTTTGGAAAACAGGCCAGCCAGAGCACGTTTGATGATGCTGCGGGTTGATGGCTTGTGCCGATCCGAGAAGGGCAGCGGACGGCAGACCTCCATCGCGGCGACCCCGACCCGCGCACTTAGCGCGCCGTTGACAAGCCCCTCGCCAAACCGGCGCGACAGCTTGCTAAGGATAGATCCCCCAAGCACAGGTTCCAGCAGGTCGTCCCCGACGGCCACGGCCCCGGTGGCCACAAGGTGCACGAACACGGCCCGCGTCAGTCGCCAACTGCCCAAAAATCCTGCGCGCCCGCCATAGATTTCAGCGATGCGCCGGATCATCCGCAACGAAGCGGCCAGCGCTGTTGCAACATCCGCAAGCGCCAAAGGCACCAACGCCGTCACCGTTGCAACCTGACGCGCGGCAGCCTCGACTTCGCGACTGGCAGCGACATCCAGCGGGGCCAGCAGCTCGTCCTCGGCCAGGGTCAGCAGACCAGACGCGTCAAATTGTTCGTCGATCCGTTCGGACAGCCGATCGCGCCCCCAACGGGTTTCTTCGCGCCCTTTGTAGAACGAGATCAATCGGTTCGTGACTGCGCGTGCCTGCGCCAGATCATCTTCGGCCAAGGCAGTATCTGCCGCACGCCGCATCCCGTCCACACGGGACAACCGCCCGATTGCGGCCAGCTCGCGCACAGCGATGATCAACGCGACCAGCACCAGTGCTGCAAACAAACCCGTAATCACCCATCCAATGATCGGTGCGCGGAGAATCAGGGAATTCACAAAGTCCCAAGCCGCCACTGAAACAACCGCCCCAAGCGCGGCAAGCGCCAAACCCCAGAACCACCGCGACAGGGTCGAAGGTTTGCGCGCCGCCAAACGCGCTGCACCTTGCATCGCCTGACCCTGAGGCTGTGCGAAATCCGGGACCGGAGGTGCTTGCGAAACATCAGCCGCGGGTTCATCACCCTCCAGATCAATCAGAACCGGCCCCTTAGTCATTGGCTGCTCCTTCACTGTTCCAAACATACTTTATGTCGGGAAGGTTCTCGTCATTGTCAGCGCCGCTGCTGCGTGCAACCTCGGCAAAGCCGTTGCATTCATAGAACCGGCGCGCTGGATGGTTTGCCTGAAACGCAAACAATGACAATTCGGATCGGCGAGACTTGGCAAGCTCAAGCAATTGCCGACCGATCCCTTGCCCCCGTGCGCCAGGCGCCAGGTACAGTGAGTGGATTTCGGCACCGTTGAGCGCCAAAAACCCGATCACACCGTCACCGGTTTCGGCCACGGTCACCCAATCCAATTCAATCATACGGCCACAAAACGCGATGGTTTCCGCCTGCGAGTGCAGTTCCGGCATCCAATCGTTTTCACGGGCGAAGCCATGCAAAATCTCTCCGGTGGCACCGGCATCCGTGCGGCGGGCGGGGCGAAGAAGGACATTCACAGCCGGTCTCCGATCAGGAACTGGGCTGCGCGGTCCAGCCGTATGTGTGGCGGGCCATCCCCGGGCCGCAGTGTCAGGTGTGCCGGCGCGAATGCCATGAACTCATAATCCTCGCCCAGCCAGCCTTCGGACCCGTTGCGCGCCGGGCCAAGCAAATGCGTCGGGTCTTCCGGCAGATCACCGGGATAGAAAGCGGCCTGCTTGCCGCTGCCCAGCAAGGTTCCACGCACGCAGGGCAGCTCGGCTCCGTTATGGGTGCGGATTTCCTCGGTCGTTGCCCTTAACGAGGCCAGCGACAGCGCCGCCGTCTCGGCCCCGGCGAAGCTCGCGCGATCGCGCGCCTCGCGGGTCAGGGCCTCCATGATATTGGTCAGGCGGTGGTGTTGAAGATGGTGCAAATGGTCCGCCTTGGAGGCCGCGAACAGGATGCGCTCGACCCGTTTGCCGAGCAACAACTGGCTAAGCCACGCATTTCGTCCGGGCCGAAACGCCGACAGGATATCGGCCATCGCGCGACGCATATCCTCGACCGCCTGTGGCCCGTTATGGATCGCGCCCAGCGCGTCCACCAAAACCACCTGACGGTCGATCCGGGAAAAATGATCGCGGAAAAACGGTTTCACGACCTGAGATTTATAGGCCTCGTATCGCCGGGCCATCTCGCGGTGCAGACTGCGTCGCGGGCCGTGACCCTCGACCGGCAAGGGTGCAAATGTTAGCACCGGCGAGCCTGCCAGATCGCCCGGCAGCAAAAACCGCCCTGGCGTGCAGTCGTAAAACCCGGCATCGCGGGCTGCGTTCAGATAAGAGGCGAATTCTTTGGCCAGTGATTGGGCCTTTGGTTCGTCGTGGCTGTCAGAAGAGTCAACCGCCTTTGCCTGCGCCAGAAAGGTCGTCGCCTCATTGCGATTGGCGATGCGCTCCAGTGTTTCCTGCGACCAGACCTCATAGGTTTTGTCCAGCAACGCAAGATCCAGCAGCCATTCGCCGGGGTAATCCACGATATCCAGATGGATAGTGCGTGGTCCCTGCAACCCTGACAAAAGCCCCGCGGGACGGGCTTTGAACGACAAACGCAGTTCTGACACTGCGCGCGTACTTTCGGGCCAGTGCGGCTGAGGCCCGGTCAGCGCCGCCAAGTGATTTTCGTAGTCGAACCGCGGCACGGTGTCGTCTGGTTGCGGCTGCAGGTAAGCCGCGTTGATCCGCCCTTCTTGCTGCGCCACGAGGCCCGGCATCCGCCCCCGGTTCAGCAAGTTCGCGACCAGAGACGTGATGAATACTGTCTTTCCTGAACGCGCCAGCCCGGTGACACCCAGTCGGATCACCGGCTCAAACAATGCCTCAGACACGCGGTCACCCACGGATTCGACGCCGCGCGTCAGACTGTCTGCCAGAGATGAGATGACCAAACCGTCGCCCCGCTTTTTTCGTTTTTCCCAAGATAGGTAGCGGCTGTCGGACATACCAGCGCTTTCCCACTCTTGCCCGTTGCGGCACGGCGCGTTACCAGCAGCCCATGCCTAGATACGCGCTGAATGTCGAATACCAGGGGAAATCGTTTGCCGGATGGCAGCGGCAAAAGGAATTGCCGTCTGTTCAGGGGGCAATCGAACAGGCCTTGTCATGTATTCAACCCGGCGATCACACAATTGCCGCGGCCGGGCGTACAGACGCGGGTGTGCACGCACTGGGACAGGTTGCGCATTGTGATCTGATCAAGGACTGGGATCCGTTCCGCCTGTCTGAGGCGCTGAACTATCACCTTAAACCGCAGCCTGTTGCCATCGTTAAAGCAGCACGGGTAGACGATGACTGGCATGCGCGGTTTTCAGCGCTCGAACGGCAATACCTGTTCCGCATCCTGATGCGCCGCGCACCTGCTACGCATGACGCTGGGCAGGTCTGGCGGATCAACCATCAACTGGACGTAGACGCGATGCAGGCGGGCGCGGACATGCTGATCGGGCGGCATGATTTTACCACGTTCCGGTCTTCGATTTGTCAGGCTGCAAGCCCGGTCAAAACCTTGGATGAGCTGCGGGTCGAACAGGTTGAAGGCTTTTCCGGACCAGAGGTTCATTTTCACGTTCGCGCCCGGTCTTTCCTGCACAATCAAGTGCGCAGCTTTGTTGGAACGCTTGAACGTGTTGGTGCCGGAACATGGTCGCCCGAAGATGTACGGGATGCGTTGGAGGCCACCGACCGCGCCGCTTGCGGGCCGGTATGTCCGCCGCAAGGGCTGTATCTGGCGCGGGTCAGGTACCCGGAGTCCGTGTTCGGTTAAATCGCGCGCAACAGCAGACCGCTTGCAATCACGGCGATCAGCAGCCCTGCCACCAGTTCAATCGTCGGAGCCAGAACCGAGGCAAATCGCGTCGCCGAGGCTGAGGCCAGCAGCCCTCCGCGCAAACCAAATGAGGTCCAACCGACAAGCGTTGTGACAGTCGCTGTCCCCAACGCCATGGCGAAAGCGCCGGCAATGCCAACCATTGCGATGCCCATCTGCCAGGTCAGGATCAGCACAAACAGCGCTCCGGTACAGGGACGTGCGGCAATCCCAGCGATCAGTAGCGCGGCTTCGCGCAGGCTGCCAACTTGGGCCACTTCGTCGGCGGTGGGACCGTGGCGATGCCCGCAATCTGCGCAGACGCCATGGTCATGGTCGTGATGTTTGTGGTCCTCGTCGTGCGGGTGGTGATGGTCGTGCTTGTGCTCATGATGATGGGCTTTTTCGCTGCGATGACGTCGCGCGAAACTGCGAATGGATCGAAAGATCAGCCACAATCCAATCGCCGCGATAGCACCATAGCTGATCGGAGCCATGACCCGTTCGGTGGTATCGACAAGGCTTGCCCGGGACATCTGGAACACCAGTACCCCGGCATAGACAAGAACAACCGCAGTGACTGCCTGCCCCAGGCTGGACAACAAGCTGATTGCAGACAAACGCAGGAACGCCACGTTGCGTCCCAACCCATAGCCACCAATCAAAACTTTGCCGTGGCCGGGGCCGATGGCGTGAAAAAAGCCGTAGGCAAAACAGACCGTCAGCAGCGTCGCTACAGCCTCGGGCTGTTCCGCGCGGGCTGCGCGTAGGGAACGCGCGATCTGATTTTGGAACTCGCGCTGCTCACCCGCAGCCCACGCGGCCAAGTGGTCAAAGCCACCACTGCCCCAGAACCACAGCAGCAAACCAATGGAGATGGCGACAGGAATAATCAGGTACTTGGACATGAAAGGCGGATCTCGGACGCAAAGTTTTCCCCAACCAGCGGGATATCGTTTTCTTCAAGGTCGTAGTCGGCATCCAGGGTCTGCAGGAACGCCTGCATCTGCGCCAGTTGCCCGTCAATATCCGCGTCAATCCGGCTGATCTGACAAGAGGTGGGACCAGATACTGACACCGGGCGGGTCACTTCATAAGCCGTGTAATAGGATTCATCATATGCTTTTGCGACGACCGCGGTTGCCGGCACTCCACCGCCTTCCACCGCGCGGAGGTGGGTTGTCACGATACGGCCATCCTCGGTGGTCGCTTTGGCCTCCGTCGGCCCTGACAAATCGACCGGCGCGCCATCGGCGAACACCACGAGATCGCCATTATATCCTTCGACCCACTGGGCATCAAAGCCGGACAGAAACTTTTCTTCGCTCTCGGTCAGAATGCCATCAGAATCCTGATCCAGCTTCATATCTTCAAGCTGAAACAAAGAGAAAAGCTCATCATACGCCCAAGTTACCCTGACATGGGTCAACCGGCCGCTGTCATCCACAATAAATTCCAGCCCCGTGTCGATAAAGACATGCGGGTGGGCCAATGCCGGAACCGGCAGGCAACAGGAGAAAAGGGTTATGAGCCATCGCATAGGCGAAAGATAGGGGCTTGGCCCGTGCCCGGCAACGTGTTTCGGCGGGCCTATGCATGAACCGGCCAAACCAGTCACTTCGGCGGGAACAAAACCAGTGTCTGCAACGCTGTTCCGACCGGGCCTTCGGTGTCGAACAGAACCGATTGCGACATCCCTATTCCTGACGGTTGCCAATGAGATACGGACTGCGAGGCCAACCAGTCCGATTTGGGTTCACGATGAATCTGGACCGTCAGATCGGTGTTCATGAACCCCATCTCGGACGTCGGTGCATTCCATGAGATCCCGTTGCCACAATCCGCCAGCGGGCAAAGCGCCTGAATCGGCGATTGCGCCTCGCCCTCCAACAGCTTCGGGGTGCGCATCCAGACCGTCTTTGGACCGGCTTTCTGGTTGCCACCCTTGGGGTAGAGAATGTCCGAATGGTTTGCGAACCCCGGCAGGTCATGACGCGTTTCGCCAATCGGAAACGGGCCGGTCACCGCATCGTCGAGTTTGGGCGTCGGCAACGTGATGTTCGGAACCGACCCCAAATCGCGACGCACCATGTGCATCGTGGTGGCCGTAGCGCACAGCGTATCGTCCAGATCGTGCACCGTGACGCGGGTTGTGGCCAGCGTCTTGGTATGGCGCGTCGTCTCTGCGGCCACCCGCAATCCTGTCAGCGGCAGCGGGCGGAGCAAGTCCACAGTCAGCCGTGTCAGCATCTTTTCCGGCCCAACCTCTGTTTCGGCGGCACGAACGATCAGCCCTGCGACCGGGCCCGCATGGCAATGATCCGCAGACCACGGCCCGCGTGCGGGATCATTGCCGACAAAAGCGCCGTCAGCCCGAACGTGGAAATAGGCCTGTTCTTTCAGATCCGGTTTCAACACCACCTAAAACCTCAGACTTTTTCCTGCGTGTGCTTCTTCAATTCGGCCCGTGCCACCTGACGGCGGTGTACCGCATCAGGCCCATCGGCCAACCGCAATGTACGCACATGGGTCCAGGCCGTCGCGAGCGGCGTATCCTGACTAACCCCCTGCCCGCCAAACATCTGAACGGCTTCATCGATGACTTTGAGTGCGACACGCGGGGCCACGACCTTGATCTGGCTGATCCAGGGTGCTGCCGCACGGGCATCGCCCTGATCCATGTACCAAGCAGCCTTCAGGCACAGCAAGCGCGCCATTTCAATCTCCATCCGGCATTCGGCAATGATATCGAAATTGGCCCCGAGTTGCGCCAGTTTCTTGCCAAAGGCTTCGCGCTGCAGCGACCGTTTGCACATCTGTTCCAGCGCCGATTCAGCCTGCCCAATTGCGCGCATACAATGGTGGATACGACCGGGCCCGAGACGGCCTTGCGCGATCTCGAACCCGCGGCCTTCGCCCAACAGGATGCTCTCAGCTGGCACCCGGACGTTGGTAAAGCGGATATGCATGTGGCCATGCGGGGCATCATCGTGGCCGTAAACCTGCATCGGGCGTAGAATTTCTATCCCTGGCGCGTCGGCAGGCACAACAATCATCGACTGCCGCTTGTGCTTGGGTTGCTCGTCACCTGCCGTCTTGACCATGACGATATAGACCTTGCACCGTGGATCACCCGCCCCCGATGACCACCATTTTTCTCCGTTCAGAACAAAATCATCCCCATCCCGCACACAGGACATCGACACGTTCGTGGCATCCGATGACGCCACATCCGGTTCCGTCATTAAATACGCGGACCGGATATCGCCGTTCAGCAGGGGTTTCAGCCACTGCTCTTTCATCTGGTCCGTGCCGTAGCGCTCGAACACTTCCATATTACCGGTATCGGGGGCCGAGCAGTTGAACACCTCGGCCCCAAGGGGCGTTTTGCCCATCTCTTCGGCGAAGTAAGCATACTCGACCGTGGTCAAACCAAAGCCCTTGTCGCTATCGGTCAGCCAGAAGTTCCATAATCCGGCAGCCTTGGCCTTGGTTTTCAGCCCTTCCAGGATTTCAGCCTGACGTTCGGTGTATTGCCAGCGGTCGCCCTTATCGATTTCGGCCTGATATTCTTCTTCCAGCGGCATGATCTCATCCCGGATCATATCTGCCACACGTTGCAGCAGCGCGCGGTTTTCTTCGCGCAGACCGAATGACATGTTCATGAGCTTTCCTCCTCAGGCCCAAAGAGCGGGCTTTACCTTTGAACAGAGAATGACTTAGCTGCCGATAGAATGTCTAGCTGTGTGACGGAACGTCAACTCAATCAAAATGAAATTGCGAGGATGATTCATGGCGCTACTGATCGAAACCGGTCTGACCGACTGGATAAGCGATGATGACATCGCCAGAACGATCCGAAACATACACCCCGGTGCGGATGTGCGCACCCGGGAAACGATTGGAGATGCAAGCGAAATCACCATGGTCGCTGTTGTCGGCCTGAACAACGACCACCCCAAACGGCTGCCGAACCTGCAACTGGTCCAGAAACTGGGCGCGGGCGTTGAAACGATTGTTGGCAACCCGAGCCTGCCCGATCACGTCCGTATCGCACGGCTCAAGCCCGATGCGCCGGCGCAAGGTATTGCCGAGTGGTTCGTCGCCTATGTCCTTCACCACCAACGGAACATGGCCTTTCACGAAGCCGCCCAGCGCAAGGCAGAGTGGGTGCCCAAAGCGCCGGTATTCACACCGGACACCGTAGTGGGCGTTCTGGGTCTGGGCCATATCGGCGCCCGCAGCGCCAGAATGCTGCGCGCCATCGGTTTTCAGGTCATGGGATGGAGCCGATCCCCGAAAGAGATCGAGGGCGTGACCTGCCTGCATGGCGAGGATGCGCTGCCGATGTTGCTAGGCCAATGCGACCACGTTTGCGCCATTCTGCCGTCCACGCCGCAAACACTCGGCTTGTTCGATGTGCAGATGCTGGCAGCCATGAAGCCCGGCAGTCAGCTGTTGAACGCAGGGCGTGGTGATCTGATTGACGAAAATGCGCTGATCGAAGCCTTGGACCGTGGAACGCCCGGCCACGCCGTTCTGGACGTAACCAGTACAGAACCCTTACCGTCAGACAGTCCGCTCTGGGCACACCCGGGCGTCACAATCACTCCGCATGTTTCTGGCTGGCACTTAGGTGAAGCATTGGCCGACGTTGCCGAGAATTTCCAACGGTTGTCCGCAGGGAAGCCCTTACTGCACGAAGTCGACCGCACACGCGGCTACTGAGTCGAAATCAGGGCGTCAGAACCCAGTTCCCGCCGGCGTCCCGGCAGTTGCGGGTTCTGACTTCGCGTGATTGTTCGGCCCCGGCGGGCACGATGAAATGCTGGAGATGCACGCAATTGTCCCGGACCTCGCGCACTCGGACAGTGCCTTTTGATCCGGTGTCGTCGTTCGACCAGTTGCGTTCGGTTCCGACCTGAGGCGTTCCATCTGCCAACATCGCATTGGTCGTGGCGTTGACGACACTGTAGTCCTCGGGGCTCAACCCCATTTCAGCGATGATTCTCGAAAGTGGCTTGGCCTGTGCCAGTGAAATTGCGCCGATCACAACGGCTGCTGCAAAAAAGGGTGAAATCCAGGCTTTCATGATCTTCTCGCCTTGCTGAAATAAGTCTGGTCACAAGACTATACCGCCGGGGAACGGGGGCCAAGCCCCGCGGGCCGACCTTCAAATAATACCGAACAAACCTATCGCGACTCGGGTGCTAGGACCGCCGCGCCAATCGCCTCATAGTGCCTCAAACACGAACCAGAGGCATGAAATGGCACAGCCCACCTATTACGCGCCCACAGGCGGACACCCCGGACAAGACCAACTGTTGACCGACCGCGCCATGTTTACCGACGCCTATGCGGTTATCCCTAAAGGCACCATGCGCGACATCGTAACCAGCAACCTGCCGTTCTGGGAAGGCACCCGGCTTTGGGTCCTGTCCCGCCCCCTCAGCGGATTTGCCGAGACGTTTTCGCAATACATCATGGAGGTCCAGCCCGGTGGCGGCAGCGACCACCCAGAAACAGACGCCATGGCGCAGGGTGTTCTCTTTGTGGTCGAAGGCGAGGTGACCCTGACATTAGGTGGCACTATTCATGTTCTCGAAACCGGCGGATACGCCTATATCCCGCCCGGATCAGATTGGACCTTGCACAACCGCGCCCAAAAAACCGCCCGATTCCACTGGGTTCGCAAAGCCTATGAAACCGTTCCCGGCCTGCCTGCACCAGATCCGATCATCACCAACGAACGTGATGTATCCCCCGTCGAGATGCCCGGCACCGAGGGGCGCTGGTCTACAACCCGCTTCACAGATCCGCAGGATCTGCGTCATGACATGCATGTCAATATCGTCAATTTCGAACCCGGCGGCGTGATTCCCTTTGCCGAAACCCATGTCATGGAACACGGTTTGTACGTGCTGGAAGGCAAGGCGGTCTATCGGCTCAACCAGGATTGGGTCGAGGTAGAGGCCGGCGATTACATGTGGTTGCGCGCTTTCTGCCCGCAGGCCTGCTATGCGGGTGGGCCGGGGCGCTTTCGCTATCTGCTTTACAAGGATGTGAACCGGCACATGCCGTTGACACTGTCCAAACGCTAGGCTTTTAAACGCTTTATTTCGGTCAGGGGTTCACAGAAGCCTGTGAATCTGGTGAAATAACAGCAGTTTTTAGCACTGGAGATTGTTCAATGGTACTGCGTGTAACGATGCTGGCACTGGCAGCTGCAATTGGTTTGACGGCATTTGATGCAACACCTGTCGCCGCGAAGGAAGAAACAAGACAGGTTTCTGTCATGAGCCGTACCTGGGCGGTGACACAGGTCTCGGACGCTCCGGTCGTGTACCGTGCGACGCGCGACAACAACAACCTGAACCCCTTTGGCCCACCGCCGCGCTTGCGCACCATTCAGGCCATAGCCGCCTTTCAGCAAGCGACTGGGTGCAGACCGATCGTGGCCAGCATGTACCAGAACATTTCGGGTCAGTTCTTTTCGCAGGTCAGCTGCAACTGACCATAGGTCACAACGGGCATTGAGCTATTGGCAACGCGCTGCCATAGCTTGCGCATGAAACTTGCAATCAACGGATTCGGCCGTATTGGCCGCACAATCCTGCGGCAGCTGCTGGCTTTGCCGCAGGATACAGATATTGAGCTGGTTCTGATCAACGACATCGCCCCGCTTGAGACCTGCGCCTACCTGTTCAAATATGACAGCACCTTTGGCCCCTACCCCGGAGCAGTAGAACAGGGCGACGCGGCGATCGTCGTCGATGGGCGCACAATCCCGATGACACACAGCCCCAATCTGGCACATGTCGATCTGTCTGGTGTCGACGTTCTGATGGATTGCACTGGCGTTGCTCGTACCTCGGATGTGGCCAGTCAGGGCCTGACCGCCGGAGCCCGCAAGGTGCTGATCTCTGGCCCCTCGCCCGCGACCGAAATCACTATTGTTCTGGGTGCCAACGAAGACCAGTTGGGCAATGCTCGCATCGTGTCCAACGCTTCGTGCACAACCAACGGGCTTGCGCCCTTGGTCAAAGTGCTGGACCAGATTGGCGGGATTGCGTCAGCGCATATGACAACAATTCACTGCTATACGAACAGCCAGCCTATGGTGGACGCGCCACGCGGCGATCTGGCCCGTTCGCGCGCGGGCGCGCTGTCTATGGTGCCCACCACGTCCAGCGCCACCCACCTGATCGACGACGTCATGCCGCATCTGGCCGGGCGCATCTCGGGCGCTGCTGTTCGGGTCCCGACGGCCAGTGTATCCGCCATTGATCTGGTGGTGACGCTGGATCGCGGAATGTCGCCTGGGTTGTTCGAAGCCGAACTGCGCGCGGCCGTCCAGACATCGCCTGTGCTGGGCTGGACCGATTCCCCTCTGGTCTCGTCAGACCTGCGTACACGCCCAGAGTCGCTGGTTATAGCGGGACCCGAAACACGCATTGTCGGCGAACATCAGGTCCGTGTTTTCGGCTGGTATGACAATGAATGGGGATTTTCGGCACGCATGCTGAATGTTGCCCGTCTTATGACAGATAGCTGAATTTGCGCGGGCGCAGCGGGCGGGCTTGCCCGCGCGCTGCTTGGCCAAACGGGTCACAAGCATCTTTGATGCGCATTGACCGGGCGGGAGCTCCCTATCCGCCTATGATCTCGAACGGAGTGTCAAACCAGAACTCCTCCAGATTAGTCCCCTCACCAATCCGATCAATCACAGCGAATAAGCCGGGCCCGTGCAATGGGGTCAGCACCCCATGCCATGTGCCGCGAAAATAGTTCACACCCTGTCCGGGCTTGGTCACAAATGCCCGCGGATGTCCGGGCCGCCCGCCCTCATCCGGGGCCACGACAACCAGAAAGGGCTGGTGTGTCATCGGTATGAATGCCTGACTGCCCTCGGGGTGACGCTCAACCATATCCAGTTGATAAGGCAAGGATCGCGGATTGGCGTTGAACAGGCTGATACCGGCGCGCCCGTCTGTGAAATCCAGTCGCGCCAGATCATGGTAGCGACCACATTGCCCCTGATTGATGATCTTGTCCGGATCACCGGTCACTTCGATGACATCACCGAACGGGGCAAATGCCTTGGCCGTCAAAGGCGTAGTCCCGACTTGCGCGCTCATGAGGGTAAGATGTCCTGCAACCGGAATTCGGCGATCCGCTCGACCTGACGGCAAGCCTCTGCGAATTCGGTGTCCTTATCCTGATCAATCCGCCGTTGAAACGCCTGAAGGATAGACGTTTTGTCGTGATCACGCACGGCGATGATAAACGGAAAACCGAACTTCTCGGTGTATTTCTGGTTCAAGCCCGTGAACATCGCACGCTCATCATCTGTCAGAGCATCCAACCCTGCCGAAGCCTGCTCGGACGTGCTTTCTTGCGTCAGCCGTTTTGCCTGCGCCAATTTTCCGGCAAGATCCGGGTGCGCGGTCAGGACACCCATCCTTTCGTCCGCAGAGGCGGAGCGGAACATGCGGGTCAGTGCATTGTGCAGCCCACCTGCCGTGTCATTGGCCGGTCCCAATTCCAGCTCATACGCCCGTTCGGCAATCCAGGCGGAATGCTCGAAGATGCCGCCATACGTCGCGACAAACGCGTCCCGATCCATCTGAGCAGGCTTCGGATGCGGCACCGCCGGATGGTGTTCCGCCCAGTGTTCGGCGATCTGCAACCGTGTCGCAAACCAGACATCGGAAAAGCCGCGCGCGTATTCCAGGAAACGTTTCAACGCCATCACCCGGCCAGGTCGTCCGATCAGGCGGCAGTGCAAGCCGATCGACAGCATCTTGGGCGCTCCGCCCTCGCCCTCGGCGTATAGCGCATCAAAGCTGTCTTTCAGGTAGGAATAGAACTGGTCACCCGCATTGAATCCCTGCGGCGTGGCAAAGCGCATATCGTTGCAATCCAACGTGTAGGGTACGATCAACTGATCCCGCCCACCCGCTTGCACCCAATAGGGCAAGTCGTCCGCATATGTATCGGCCACATAGGCAAATCCGCCCTCTTCTGCCACCAACTGAACAGTATTCTCGGAACAGCGCCCTGTGTACCAACCACGCGGGCGTTCTCCGACAACCTCGGTGTGAAGACGGATAGCCTCGGCAATTTGTGCGCGTTCTTCATCCGCTGGCATGTCTTTATGTTCGACCCATTTCAGACCATGGCTGGCAATCTCCCACCCCGCTGCCTTCATCGCGGCCATTTGATCTGGCGAGCGAGCCAAAGCTGATGCAACGCCATAGACTGTTATTGGCAGGTCCTGCATCAACCGGTGCAGTCGCCAGAACCCAGCGCGAGAGCCGTACTCATAGATCGACTCCATGTTCCAATGGCGCTGGTCCGGCCATTGGGCGGCCCCCACGATTTCGGACAGAAACGCCTCGGACGCGGCATCGCCGTGCAGCACGCAATTTTCACCGCCCTCTTCGTAGTTCAGTACGATCTGAACGGCCAGCTTCGCGCCGCCCGGCCATTTGGCATCTGGCGGGTTGGCACCATATCCGATCATGTCACGAGGATAGCGAGGGGGCTGCATGGCATCTTCCATTCTTGATCTTTTGAATAGCCTTACCCCAGAAACACACCGATGATTATCAAATCAATCCGAACGCTGTTTCCGGTTCTTTCGGCATTTCCACTGTTTCAAACTTTGCGTCAGACTGTGACAAAGCAAAAGACAAATCAAAGGAGAGACCTGTGGCTGGCTATCTGACGACCCATGTTCTGGACACTGCACGCGGCTGCCCGGCTGAAGGGTTGAAAATCGCACTCTATCGGGTGTCGGGGAACTCCCATCGCAAAATCGCCGAGATGGAGACCAATTCGGACGGGCGCACAGACAGCCCAATCTTGCCACAAGCCTCGTTCAAAACTGGCACTTACGAGCTGGTTTTCTTCGCAGGAGACTATCTGCGCGCCTCAGGTCAAGCTGCTGAGGACCCGCTGTTTCTTGATCAGGTGCCGCTCCGGTTTGGCATGTCTGATGCCGACGCACATTATCACGTGCCTCTGCTGCTGTCCCCTTACGGCTATTCGACCTACCGGGGCAGCTGAACCTTGGGATAGGGCTGCCGCTGGGCGGCAGCTTTATGTGTCAGCAGTTTCCGACCCACGCACGACCTTGCCGATCCGCGCAATCATGAAATCCATGAACAAACGCGCCTTAGGGTCCTGATGGCGGCGATGGGTGTACAGGCAGGCCATTTGAACAGACACCGGCGGCGTTTCGACCGCAACGGGGACCAGACGCCCCGAACTGAGGTGTTCGGCCACTTCAAAAACCGGTTTCATAGCAATCCCTTGCCCCGACAGCGCCCAGTCAGTCAGCACGTCACCGTCGTCACATTCGAACCGGCCAGAGACTGCGAACCGCTTGGGACCGTCGGGCGTTTCCAATTGCCACTGAAACTCGGTCGCGCCGGGAAACCTCAGGTTCAAGCATTCATGGCGCTGGGAAACCAGGTCCGCGCCCGTTGCAGGCATGCCCCTGCGTTCAACATAGGCAGGAGCGGCACAAAGCACGCGCTGGCAGTCGGCGATCTTTCGAATACGCAGAGTACTATCTTCAGGCTGGCCGATGAAAAAGGCCAGATCCAAACCTTCGGTCGTCAGATCAACGGATCTGTCGGTCAACCGCAAGCGTACGTCGATCTCGGGATATTCCGCAAGGAAATCAGGTACGTGTGGCGCCAAAACCCTACGCCCCACCCCTAGCGGAGCGGCAACGAACAACGATCCACGCGGCGCTTCGGTCAGATGGACGACCTGCGCTTCGGCATCGTCCACCGCATCCAGAACAGCCACGGCACCAGGATAGAATGCCCGCCCCTGCTCTGTCGGGCTGAGGTTGCGCGTTGTTCTTTGAAACAAGCGCACGCCCAGATGATCTTCAAGCTGAGATATCCGCGCCGACGTCACCGCTGGCGAGATTCGCAGGTCTCGCCCGGCAGCGGACATGCTGCCAAGGTCGTAAACCCTGACAAAGGTGCGGATGTTGTCTAGATAGGACATCTTTTCGTTTTTTTTGATACAGTTTGACAATATCAGGGAATACCGAAGAAAGTGCCCTTTGCCTAGTGTGACGGCAACCAATCGGAGAGCTTTCTCATGTACGACTTCGCCGTTTTCTGGGACTGGATGGCATTTGCCGTGCGCTGGCTGCACGTTATTACCGCCATTGCCTGGATCGGATCCTCATTTTATTTCATCGCACTGGACCTTGGTCTGAACCGCGACATCCCCGGCCCGGCGGATGGCGAGGAATGGCAGGTTCATGGCGGCGGTTTCTACCACATCCAGAAATACCTGGTCGCGCCCGAACGGATGCCGGAACACCTGGTTTGGTTCAAATGGGAAAGCTATGCGACCTGGCTCAGCGGGGCCGGATTGCTGATGATCGTGTACTGGGTGGGCGGAGAATTGTATCTGATCGACGCGCAGAAAGCTGATCTTGCGTTGTGGCAAGGCATTCTGATCTCGGCCGCCTCGCTGACAGTTGGTTGGCTGATCTATGATTTCCTGTGCAAATCGGGTTTGGGCGAACGTCCGACCCTGCTGATGGTGCTGCTGTTCGTCCTACTGGTGGTGATGGGCTGGGGGTACAATCAGGTTTTCACAGGTCGCGCCATGATGCTGCATCTGGGTGCCTTCACGGCCACGATCATGACAGCCAACGTGTTTTTCATCATCATGCCGAACCAGCGCATCGTGGTAGACGATCTGAAGAACGGCCGTACACCTGACCCAAAGTACGGCAAAATCGCCAAGCTGCGCTCGACGCATAACAACTACCTGACGTTGCCGGTCGTGTTCCTGATGTTGTCGAACCACTACCCACTGGCATTTGCGACAGAATACAACTGGATCATCGCGGCTCTGGTCTTCCTGATGGGCGTGACCATCCGACACTACTTCAACACGCGCCACGCTCGGGCAGGCGATCCAACCTGGACATGGCTGGTCACTGCGTTGCTGTTCATCGCAATAATGTGGTTGTCTACTGCCCCTATGTACAAACCTCTGGAAGAGGCCGAAGCACAGCCACTGACACCGTTTGAACAGAAATATGCTGCCGCCGATGGCTTTGAAGAGGCCCATGACGTCGTTCTTGGACGCTGTTCGATGTGCCACGCACGCGAACCGGTGTGGGAGGGCATTTTGTGGGCGCCAAAGGGCGTATTGCTGGAAACTGAAGGCGACATTGCCCGCAACGCCCAGCAAATCTATCTGCAGGCGGGGGTCAGCCATGCGATGCCCCCCGCAAACGTCACCTACATGGAGCCCGAGGACCGAGAAGCAATCATCCGCTGGTTTCGCAACGCAGGTTCCTGATCCCGAGACCGATCAATCACACAGGTCGCAAAATTCAGGCGACGCTGGATTTAGTCTTTTCCTGCAAGGACTCTGATGCTCTAACATGAATGTAATCAGCCGTTGCTTTGCAAAAAACGGCAAATGTGATTTCGAGTTGGGGCAGTTGGAGCTATCAGATGCCGGGGAGCAGGCCGCGCGCCTTTTTGAAGAGATGCCTTCTCGGCGCGATTGCAATGACCCTGCCGACCGCATTGGCCGCGCTGGAAACCACCTTAACAGCTCCGGGTGCTTCAAAAGAGCTTGTCGAGCGGATGGAGGAAACCTCCTCAGTTACGACGGCTGAATCTCGCGGGCTGGACACGCCGCTTGAGATCTTGTCGGCGGCGCTTTCGGATTATCGCACTCTCGTCCAAATTCTTTATGACGAAGGGTATTTCAGCCCAGTCGTAAGCATCAAACTGGACGGAAAAGAAGCAGCTGAGATCAGCTCGCTCAGCGTACCAGCGCAGATCAATAGCGCGGTAATCACGGTCAACACCGGCCCCAAGTTCACCTTTGGCGAAGCCATCGTACAACCGATAACGCCCGAAACAGTTCTGCCCGAGGAGTTTGCGGTCGGCAAACTCGCGACCACCGGCGCGATCCAACAAGCCGCGTCAGCTGGCGTGCAGGGTTGGCGCAACGCGGGTCATGCCAAGGCCGAAGTCGAAGGCCAGAAAGTCATTGCCCGCCATGCCGAGGCCAAGCTGGATGCCGAGATCGACCTTACCCCCGGCCCGCGCCTGAGATTTGGCAAAATGATCATCAAGGGCGACACCGATGTGCGCCATCGGTCAATCGAAAAGATCGCCGGATTTCCGGTAGGCGAGGTATACTCGCCCGAGAAAATCCAGAAGGTCGGCACACGGTTGCGGCGGACCGGGACCTTCAACGTGGTTTCGATTGAAGAGAGGGACACTCCGAACCCGGACGGCACATTGGATTTCGACGCCACGTTTGAAGATCTGCCAAAACGCCAGCTGACCTTTGGTGCGGAGATCGCGTCGCGCGACGGCGTCGACGTGACCGCGACCTGGACGCATCGCAACGTATTCCGGCGCGCCGAACGCCTGCGGTTCGAGGCGGCAGTCCGTAATATCGGCGGTGCCGAGGATATCGACGGCCGGATCGGTTTGCGTCTGGATCAGCCCGACCGGCTTGGTCCCGATGACAACACTTTTTGGAACGCGCTTCTGGAACGGCGCAACACAGAAAACTACAATGTCACCGTTGCGGCATTGGCCTACGGTGCCCGGCGCACGTTTTCTGATCGTCTATATGCCGAAGCCTCAGCCGGGTTTCAGTGGTCCAGTGCGGATGACGCCTATGGCGATGACCGCAGGTTCCGATATTTCATCCTTCCCTTGCGTTCAGAATGGGACGAGCGCGACAGTAAGGTCAGCGCAACACGCGGCTTTTATCTGGACGCGCAGATCACGCCCTTTGCTGGTCTGTCCGAAACCGAAAGCGGCATACGCATGTTTTTTGATGGGCGCGGCTATACCAGCCTCGGCACCGGCGGACGGCTGGTTCTGGCCGGTCGCGTACAGCTGGGATCAGTGCTCGGGCCGTCGCCGGACGGTGTAACACCAGACTTCCTGTTTTTCTCGGGCGGTGCCGGAACGGTTCGGGGCCAACCCTACGAGAGTCTTGGCATCCCAGTCGGCACCGGGATCGCAGGAGGCAAATCTTTCCTTGGTCTTTCCGCCGAGGTGCGCGGCAAAGTCACCGAAGCCATATCTCTGGTCGGGTTTTATGACTACGGTACGGTGGACACATCCTCATTCATCGGCAGCGGCGCAGAATATCACGCGGGTGCCGGGCTTGGGGTTCGGTATGATCTGGGCGGATTTGGTCCGTTGCGGCTGGATCTGGCCGTACCAGTGCAGGGTGACACCGGCGACGGCTTGCAGTTTTATATCGGGATCGGACAGGCATTTTGATTGGACGTCGCGCATATCCGTTATTGTTTTCGGGGCTGATGTTGTCTGCCCCTCTGCCACTTGCCGCGCAGGAGGAAGGCGGCAGCATGCTGGAGAACTTCCTGCAGGATACGCTCTCTGGCGACGACCAAAACGTGACCGTAAAGGGCCTGCAAGGCGCGTTGAGCGCGCGCGCGACGATTGAAGAGATCACAGTTGCCGATGATGAAGGTGTTTGGCTGACCATCAAGGACGCCGAACTTGACTGGAACCGTTTGGCACTGATCCGCGGCCGGTTTTCGGTCAACTCTCTGACCGCGCAGGAAATCGATATTGCCCGTGCACCGGGCACAACGACCAAGGAAGAACCACCTGCTTCGGCGGAAACGCAACCGTTTCAACTGCCCGAACTGCCAGTTTCCGTCGAAATCGGTGAAATCCGGGTGGATGAGCTGTCTCTTGGTGAGCCGCTGATCGGTGTCGCTGCAGATCTGAGCGTGACAGGCAACCTGTCGCTGGCAGATGGGGCGCTGGACACCAATCTGGACGTGATCCGACTGGACCGCGCAGGGGATGAGATCAAGCTGGCGGCTGGTTTCCAGAACTCAACAAGTGAGATCAATCTGGATTTGCAAGTGAACGAAGCCTCCGGCGGTCTGATTTCAACCGCGCTGAAGATCCCTGACAGCCCACCGATCGGCCTGACAGCCAAGGGCGCGGGCCCGCTGTCGGATTTCACTGCCGATATCGGGCTGAGCAGCGACAACCAGATGCGCGTTACCGGGCAGGTTCAGCTGCAGGCGGCCGAGGGTGGCGCAGCGGACAGTATTGCGTTCACCGCTGATCTGAACGGCGATCTGACACCCTTTCTGGGGGAGGACATTGATCCGTTCTTCGGCCCAAAATCACGGCTTTATGTCGATGGCCAGACCAAGCCCGAGGGCGCGCTGGACATCTCGGATTTGGAACTCACCACGCAGGCACTGGATCTGAAGGGTGAGCTTCAATTGGCCGAAGGTGGTGAATTGCAACTGGCGGCCCTGCAAGGGCGCATCACTCCGCCGGATGGCGAAGCCGTCGTTCTTCCGGTCGCGGGGGGCGATACCTCTATCAAGGCGGCGCAGGTGTCGGCACTGTTTGACCGCCAGAACGGAAACCTTTGGGATCTGAGCCTGACGGCCAACGAATTCGCGTCCCCGCAGGCCAGGCTGGGTGATGCCCGGATCACCGCACAAGGCACCCTGGATCAGGGCGAGGTTCTGACTGTCGACGGCGACGTTCAAATAGCGGTCGGCGGAATAGACATGGCCGATGACGCGCTGACCACGGCTTTGGGCGATCGCATCACGCTTGATGGCCAATTCGGCTATAGCAGCGACCAGTCCCTGAACTTGTCGGGGTTCGAGCTTGTGGGCTCTGACTACACGCTGGCGCTGGACGCGCTGATTTCCGGAATGACCAGCGGCTTGAGCGTCGACGGAACAGCCAAGTTGGACGCGACCGACCTGTCGCGCTTTTCGGACCTTGCCAAGCTGGATCTTGGTGGGCAAGTCTCGGCCAGCGTGACCGGAAAAGGTTCACCGCTAGAACGCAGCTTTGACGGCAAAGTCATGGTTCAGGGCCGCGACTTGTCTACTGGCCGTGATGATATCGACCCCGTGATTGCCGGCGAGACCACAATCACGCTGGACGCCAGCCGCGGCACGGACGGAATAACTATCCGTGAATTCGATCTGGACAGTGAGGCCGCCAAAGCCGTGGCCAGCGGTGTTGTGACGACGCCCGACGGCAACCTGACCATTGATGGGCAGGCCCGGGTCAACGCATCGGATTTGTCGGTCTTCTCTGGCTTGGCAAAACGCGACCTTGGCGGTTCCCTACAGGCGACCGTGAACGGTACAGGCACGGTACAAACGCTGGAATTTGACGGCACGGCCAGCGTGATAGGTCAGAACATCAAGACTGGTATGGCCGATATCGACCCTCTGCTGACCGGCAGAACCGAGATCGAATGGGACGGCGCCAGAACCGCAGACAGTATCGACATCCGCAGCGCCTCGGTAAATGGCCGCGCCCTGAGCGCACAGGTTCAAGCGACCGTAGACGACCCCACCGGAGATCTGTCGGCAGATGGCCAAGCGCAATTGAATGTCCCGGACCTGTCCCTGTTTTCCGGGTTGGCCGGGCGTGATCTTGCCGGTTCGGTCGCAGCAAACGTGCAAGGCAACGGTACCCTGTCCACCCGGGCATTCGATGTTCAGGGCAACCTCGATGCCAACAACATCCAAACCGGCATTGAGGCCGTGGACAAACTGATTCAGGGCCAGACAACCCTGTCCGTAGATGCCCAGAATGGGGAAGATGGCCTTAGCATTGAAACGTTCCGCCTGAACGGCACGGCCATCACCGCAACGGCTTCAGGTAAGCTGGACCGTCAATCGGGCGGGCTGGATTTCTCGGTCAAACTAGACGATCTGGCGCGGGTGTTGAACACGATGTCCGGTCCACTGACGTTGGATGGAAACGTTGCCCCGACATCCAAGGGCGTGGAAGGTACGGTCAACCTGAATGGCCCCGACAGCTCATACGCCAAGCTAGCCGGGACGGTGGACAGCGACGGGTCGGCGGATCTGGATTTTGACGCCAAGTTCAACCGGATCGAGCGTTTTGTACCTGAGTTTCCGGGTACAGTGGCCGCCAATGGCAGCGCTAAGCGCAACAAGGGTGTCTGGACAATCGACGCCCAAGCCGACGGGCCTGCGGAGATTAGCGGCAAAGTCTCTGGTACCTTCGACGAAAGCACCGGTGAAGCCGACATGAAGGCAGTCGGCGGCGTCAATCTTGGCATCGCCAACATCTTTATCACGCCCAACAAGATCGAAGGCAGCGCCCGTTATGACCTGACATTGTCGGGTAAACCCGCGCTGGAATCTCTGTCCGGTTCGATCACCACTTCCGGTACGTCGCTGGCAATTCCCGGCGCGGGACAAACGATCACAGGCATCAGCGGATCGGTCCAACTTGCAAACAGCCGCGCCACTATTTCCCTGAGTGGCGGACCACGAGCAGGCGGCAATTTTACCGTCAGTGGGCCAGTAGACCTTACGCCACCATTCAATGCCAATATCACGACTGCCCTTAACAGCCTCGTACTGACCGATCAGTTGCTGTATGAAACCACGCTGAACGGACAAATTGCTATGACCGGGGCGCTGGCGGGTAACAGCTCGATCGCTGGACAGATCACGGTTGGCGAAACCAATATCAACCTCGCGGCTGCATCAGGTGCCGTGGGGGCGGCACCCATTCCGGACATCGTGCACGTAAACGAAAGTCAGGCGGGCTATGTCACCCGTGAGCGCGCTGGTCTGGTCGAAAAAGAAGGCGCAGGCAAAAGCGCTTCACGTATCGCGCTGGACGTCAGTCTTTTGGCGCCCAAGGCCGTGTTTGTCCGCGGGCGTGGTGTCAACGCAGAGCTGGGAGGAAAAATCCACATCGGCGGCACCACTACCTCGGTCATTCCATCCGGTCAGATCGAGCTGATCCGTGGTAATTTTGACATTCTTGGCCGCAGACTGGCACTGACCAAAGGCATTGTTACGCTGCAGGGGGACCTGACGCCCTATATCGAGTTCGAATCCTCGACCAGCACCTCTGATGGTACGGCAACGATCGAGATCGCCGGACCACTGGACTCGCCCGAGGTCAACGTCTTTTCCGACCCGGAGCGCCCGGCCGAGGAAGCTTTGGCCATGCTGCTGTTCGGTAATCGCTTCTCAGAGTTGTCACCGTTCGTAATCGCTCAGATGGCGGCCTCGCTGGCGCAACTCAGCGGCGCTGGCGGAGACGCGACCAAAGGCCTGCGCGAGTCTACGGGCGTCGACACCGTGGACATCGGCGTGTCCGACGGTGGCGCGGGCCGGCTCGGCGCCGGAGCGTATCTGAGCGACAACCTCTACACCGATTTCACCGTCAACACAGAAGGCGACACCGAGGTGAACCTGAACCTGGACGTTACCGACAGTTTCACTGTGAAAGGCACTGTAGATGGACGGGGTGAGACTGGTGTTGGGGTCTTTTTTTCGCGCGACTATTAAGCAGGCCTCAGTTCACTTTCTGCGGATGCCGATCGGGTGTCCGACCTCTGGGGCCGGGTCGATCGCCGCATGATCCCTCACCATGCTCTGAAGACGCGCGACGGCCCAGTCCGGATAGGGAACCGACCGGCCGGTCGTATGGCTGACATTCATGAACAACGCTTCCTGAGTGGCGCAGATAGTACCGTCTTTTTCAGACACCATCTGTGCGAAATAGTGGCCGCGTTTGTGATCTGCGTCCAGCATCCGAAACCGGATGCTAAAGGCCTCACCCTCAAGTATTTCGCGCAGGAAATTCATGTGGGATTGCAAAATATAGGGCCCCTGCCCCATCGCATTGACCTGTGCCTCACCCAGCCCAAGATGATCCACCATCAACAACTCTAGCGCATTGTCAAAGGCGACGCCGTAATAGCCCACGTTCATGTGACCATTATAATCGATCCACTCGGGGCGCGCCTTGAACCCACGGAATTCAAGCGGGGCATCATAGGGTCCGTCATGCCCGGCCAGCGTTTCAGGCGTCGGTTGCATCAAGTGCTCCTTCTTGGGTCTCAAAGATTGCGACCGCGCGGATAAATCCGGCTGAGGCCCCTTTTATCTTGAAGGGGAAACAGGAAATCTCGAACC
This sequence comes from Ruegeria sp. YTSA072, assembly GCF_059610285.1. Classification (NCBI taxonomy): domain Bacteria; kingdom Pseudomonadati; phylum Pseudomonadota; class Alphaproteobacteria; order Rhodobacterales; family Roseobacteraceae; genus Ruegeria; species Ruegeria sp. YTSA072. The sequence continues at coordinate 54,125 of NZ_JBXWNI010000009.1, forward strand.
CGGTGGCTGGTAAGGTTTCAAGGTTCGTCAGTTTTTCCATGTGACAATAGCCAACCTCCATCGAGGCCCGGTGCCCTTCCCAAATAATCGATGCATCTTGCGTTTCAGCATATTCCTGCGCGGTCAATGGAAACGGTGCGTCCCAGCTCCAGGCGTCAGTTCCTGTCACGCGAACCCCGCGTTTGGTCAGGTACAGCGTTGCCTCGCGCCCTATGCCGCACCCTTTGGCCAGATAGTCCCGATGCCCATACCGTGTGCCAGCCGAGGTATTCACGACGACGATATCCAGCGGCTGCAATTCGTGGCCAATCCGTTTCAATTCAGCTTCGACATCGGCGGCGGTCGCCACATAACCATCGTCGAAATGGCGAAAATCCAGTTTCACACCGGGGTTCATGCACCATTCCAGCGGCACCTCGTCAATGGTGATCGCGCGCTCGCCTTTGTTCATGGTCGAGTGATGATGGTAGGGCGCGTCCAGATGGGTGCCATTGTGCGTGGCGATCTGAAGGCGTTCGATGGCCCAGCCCTCACCGCCTGGCAGGTCATCTTTCTGCAGGCCCGGAAAAAAGGACATGACTTGTTCGGCGGTCTGGTCATGGGCCAGATATTCGATTTCGGGTAACATGATCGGCGGGTCCGACACGATGCCGGTTTCCAACGGAACTGACAGATCGACGAAGCGGCGCGCCATGTAAAACTCCTCCACCAAGAACGGTGACAGGGTTGGCCGCAGGTAAGCTGCTGTCAAGGAAAGAAAAAGGCGACCCAATAGGCCGCCTTTCCAAGACTGTATGTGACGGATTTACTCCGCCGCGATGGCGTCTTCGATCTTTTCGACGCGAATGGCCGAGAACTTGAACTCAGGGATTTTACCGTACGGGTCGATGGCCGAGTTGGTCAGGATATTCGCCGCCGCCTCGACATAGGCGAACGGAATGAACACCATATCTTCGGCGATCGCCCGGTCGGCTCGAACCATAATTTCGATCGAGCCGCGCCGCGTGGTGAGACGGATCATTTCGCCCGGCTCGATCCCCATCAGTTTCAGCTGGCGCGGGTTCATCGAACAGTTTGCTTCCGGTTCCACAGCATCCAGAACGTTGGACCGGCGGGTCATCGACCCGGTGTGCCAGTGTTCCAGCTGACGGCCGGTTGTGGCAATCATCGGGTATTCCTCATCCGGCGCTTCATCCGGCGGGATGACACTGGCCGGGGTGAACTTGGCCCGTCCGTCTGTCCGCGGGAAGCCGTCACCGAACACGATCGCCTGACCCGGATCGGTCTCACTGAGCGATGGATAGGTGATCGTCTCGGTCTCAAGCCGCTCCCAGGTGATGTTGTCGAGTGACGCCATGGTCAGCTTCATCTCGGCAAAGACCTGAGACACATCCGTGTAGTCCCAGTTCAGCCCGATGCGCTGCGCAAGCTCGACGGTGATTTTCCAGTCCTCACGCGCCTCGCCCGGAGGTGCCACAGCCGGACGCACACGCTGAACCTGACGGTTGGTGTTCGACACGGTGCCGTTCTTTTCATACAGCGCCGAGGCGGGCAGGATGATGTCGGCATAGTTGGCCGTTTCGGTCAGGAAGATATCCTGCACGATCATCAGCTCCAGCTTGGCCAATGCTTCCCGTGCGTGACCAACATCCGGGTCGGACATGGCCGGGTTTTCGCCCTGAATATACATGCCCTTGATGTTGCCCGCATAGGCCTGATCGATGATCTCGGTGACGGTCAGGCCCTTCTCGTTAGAGAAGTCGTCCGAGTCCCAGACATTGTTGAACTTGGCCCGAATGCCGTCATCCATAACCGACTGATAATCCGGCAGGAACATCGGGATCAGACCCGCGTCAGACGCGCCTTGCACGTTGTTCTGGCCACGCAGCGGGTGCAGACCCGCGCCGGGTTTACCAACATTGCCGGTCATCAATGCCAGCGAGATCAGGCAGCGGGAATTATCGGTGCCGTGAATGTGCTGGCTGACGCCCATACCCCAGAAGATCAGACCAGCCTTGGCCTGCGCGAAGGTACGCGCGACACGGCGCAGTTGATCCGGTTCAATGCCGCAGATCGGCGCCATCGCCTCGGGTGTGAAGGCGCGCAGATGCTCTTTTTCGGCTTCCCAGTTCTCGGTCCAGCGGTGGATGTACTGGCTGTCGTACAGTTCCTCTTCGACGATCACGTTCATGATCGCGTTGAGCATCGAGACATCCGCCCCCGGACGGAACTGCAGCATTTCGTCTGCGAACTTGCGCATACCGACGCCGCGCGGGTCCATCACGATCAGCTTGCCACCGCGCTTGGTGAACTGCTTGAAGTAGGTTGCCGCCACGGGGTGGTTTTCGATTGGGTTGGCCCCGATGATGATAACCACATCCGAGTTCTCGACCTCGTTAAAGGTGGCCGTCACCGCGCCCGAGCCCACGTTCTCGATCAGCGCCGCCACGGACGAGGCATGGCACAGACGGGTGCAGTGGTCGACGTTGTTGTGCTTGAAGCCCTGACGAATGAATTTCTGGAACAGATAGGCTTCTTCGTTGGTGCATTTGGCCGAACCAAAGCCAGCGACGTTGCGCGGATCTTCATCACGCAGCGCTTTCAGCTTGGTGGCCGCCAGATCCATTGCTTCTTCCCAGGTCGCCTCGCGGAAATGAGTGCCCAGATTGCCCGGATCGACATTCAACCCCTTTGCAGGCGCATCCTCACGCCGGATCAGAGGTTTGGTCAGGCGGTGTGGGTGGTGGATATAGTCAAAGCCAAAGCGACCTTTGACACACAAGCGGCCTTCGTTTGCTGGGCCGTTAATGCCTTCGACATACTTGACCTTGCCGTCCTTGACCTTCAGCGAAACCTTACAGCCGACGCCGCAGAACGGACAGACGCTTTCGGTTTCGCTATCGTAATCCTTGCTGTCCCCCTGCTGCTGATCGTCCAGCACAGTGGCTGGCATCAACGCACCTGTCGGGCAGGCCTGAACACATTCACCACAGGCGACACAGGTCGAATCCCCCATCGGGTCGTTCTGGTCAAACACCACCTGCGCGGTATGCCCGCGTCCAGCCATGCCAATCACGTCGTTGACCTGCACGTCGCGACAAGCACGGACACAGAGGTTGCAGTTGATGCAGGCGTCCAGATTGACGCGCATTGCAACGTGGCTGTCATCCAGCAGAGGGATTTTCTCGGCTTCTTTCGCCGGGAAGCGACTGTCGCTGACATCGTTCAGCTTGGCCATATCCCAGAAGTGGCTGGATTTATCGTGCGCCTCTTCGGGTTGGTCGGCGACCAGCAATTCCATGACCATTGCGCGCGATTTCTCGGCCCTGTCGCTATCGGTTTTTACCACCATTCCGTCCGCAGCCGGACGGATGCACGAGGCGACCAGAGTGCGCTCGCCTTCCACCTCGACCATACAGGCGCGGCAATTGCCATCCGGTTTATAGCCGGGTTGAGGCTTGTGACATAAGTGCGGGATCGTGAACCCCTGCCCCTTGGCGGCTTCCCAGATGGTCCAGCCCTCGGGCACGGTGACATCATCGCCGTTCAGGTTGAAGGTGACGGTCTTGGTTGGGCTTGCATCAAGCATGGCTCTGTCTCCCTCAGATTTCGTCAGCGAAATGTTTCATGACCAGGCGGATCGGGTTCGGGGCCGCCTGCCCCAGACCGCAGATCGAGGCATCGCCCATGACCTGGCACAGATCTTCCAGAAGATCCTGATCCCACTTGTCAGCCTGCATCAGCTTCACAGCCTTTTCGCAGCCCGCCCGGCAAGGCGTGCACTGGCCACAGCTCTCATCTTCGAAGAAGCGCAGCATGTTCAGCGCGGCATCGCGTGCGGTGTCCTGATCGGACAGAACCACCACAGCGGCTGATCCAATAAAAGTGCCATGTGGCTGCAGCGTGTCAAAGTCCAATGGGATATCGTCCATCGACGCAGGCAGCAGACCCGAGGACGGACCGCCGGGCTGATACGCCTTGAAGGTCTGACCTTCGATCATGCCGCCAGCGGCCTCAATCACGTCCAAAATGGTCGAACCCGCCGGCAGCAGGTAAACACCCGGCTTGGCCACCCGCCCCGAGATTGAATAGCTGCGCAGGCCCTTGCGACCATTTTTTTCGACAGAGTTCAGAATCTGCGGCCCTTCGCGGCAGATCTTTGAGACCCAATACAGCGTCTCGACATTGTGCACCAAGGTCGGACGGTTAAAGACCCCAACCTGCGCCACAAACGGTGGACGGTGACGCGGCAGGCCCTTCTTACCCTCGATCGACTCGATCATCGCGGATTCTTCACCGCAGATGTAAGCACCAGCACCCCGGCGCAGGTCAATGTAACCCGGCTCAACGATCCCGGCCTCTTCCAACGCGGCAATCTCGCGGGCGAGGATTTCCAGCACCGCAGGGTATTCATCACGCATGTAGATGAAGCACGTCTCTGCCTCGACCGCCCAAGCAGCGATCAGCATACCCTCAAGGAAAACATGCGGCGCACGCTCTAGATAATAACGGTCTTTGAAGGTACCGGGCTCGCCCTCGTCACCGTTAACGGCCAGATAGCGGGTGCCTTCGTTTATGCGAACAAAGCCCCATTTCTTGCCGGACGGGAAGCCAGCACCACCCAGACCGCGCAGGCCTGAGGACAAAACGTCTTCTTGTACTTTCTCCCAGTCGCCGCTCTCGCGCAGCTCTTTCAGCTTGGCGTAGCCACCGTTTGCCTGGTAGGCGGCAAAGGTTTCGTAATCGGGCAGATGGGCGTGAGTATCACCGGCGGCAATTGCGGCCTGCACCTTTCTAGGGGTCGCATGGTCGATGTGGTTGTGACCAATCTCAAGCACCGGGGCCGTATCACAACGCCCCATGCAGGGCGCGCGCACTACACGCACTTCGGATGCGTCCAAGCCATCTTCCAGCGCCTTTTGCAACTGCTGGGCACCGGCCATTTCGCAGGAGAGAGAGTCACAGACACGGATCGTCAACGCAGGCGGCGGCACCTCGCCTTCTTTCACCACGTCGAAATGGGCATAAAACGTCGCGGTCTCGTAGACCTCGGCCTGACCGATCCGCATCTCAACCGCCAGCGCGGCGATATGGTCGGCGCTAATATGGCCGTGCTTATCCTGGATCAAATGCAGGAATTCGATCAACAGATCGCGACGGCGCGGGCGGTCGCCCAGCAGGCGCGCAATCTCGGCCTGCGCCTCATCCGTGAACTGACGGCCTTTGGGCGTGTGCCGCCCTTTGCCTTTACCTGACTTCCAGACGCCCTTGGGTGCGCCTGATGGCTTGGTATCTAATGGTGCCATAATGCCCTCCGATTAAGGCTCCGTGTCTCATCAGAATAGCATATCGTCAAATCGCTTATCGCGATCGCACGATAACGACACCTTATCACCGCAAAGACGTCACCACGGTGCGCAAGGCCTCCACCGTCGGCAACTCGGGCTCTCTGGTCAGGGTTGCCAGACAAATCGGCTTGCTGACGACCGGATCGACCAAAGGCAACACGCGCGTTCCCTTCAGATCACCCAGCGCGCGCACCAGAACGCGGGGGACAACGGTGGCGGCCAACCCTTCGCGCGCCATGACCATCGAAGCTGTAAAACCGCTGGTTTCGGCCACAACATCTGGGTGCAGCCCCTGATCGGCGAAAATGCGGTCAAGTATACGTCGGTTCTGCATTTGTGGCTCCAGCAGGCTGAGCGGGAAGTCCGCAACACGTGCCCACGGGACAGGGCCGGAATCCTCCGTCATATGTGACGGGATCAGCAACACATACGTCTCTTCGTACAAGGGTTGCACTTGCCTCAGATCGGTGCCGATGCTGTCACCATAGGTGATGCCCGCATCCAGACTACCTTCGTCCAGCCGGTGTTGTATCGCCGTGGCGGACATGGTCTCGATACGCGTAACGATACGCGGGTGCGCCTGCCGCAACCGTTTGGTGAGGCGCCCGGTAAATGCTATCGCCGTGGGGATCACTCCCAGGATCAGGGTGCCGGTGATCTCACCCTTTGCGGCCAGAACCTGCTGCTCCAGCGCCTTGGTATCGTCGAGAATACGCCTGGCTCGCTGGACGATAATCTCGCCCTCTTCGGTAAGGCCCTGAAACCGATTGGCGCGACGGACGATGGAAACACCCAACCGGTCCTCAAGGTTGCGGATACGCATTGAGAAGGCAGGTTGAGAAATCCCGCATTCCGCGGCCGCTTTGGCAAAATGTCGGTGCCGCGCGAGGGCGCTGAGCAATTGCAGGTCGCGGATTTCGATCATTTGCAGGTTTCTCAGATAAATGGCCAGATGCTCATTCTAGCCGTTTTGCTCAAGGGGAAAAGCACCAGTTGAGTTGGGATACACACCATCATCTGCGATACCGTGATTGAACCGGATCGACTAGGCCACTGGTAGGCAAACTTTCAAGCGAATTCTTGTTATTGAGACGCGAACCGCCTTTTATGGCTTCAAGGTAATCCGTTAATACATGCGAGGCCCGATATGATCGGAAAAGTCGAATTTCAGAACATCTTTGATGGGTACGTCGACAGGTATCGCGCAAAAGACGCGGCCGGGTGTGCCTCGTTCTTTGCAACTGACGCAGAACTGTATTCTCCGTATGGACCTCCTGCCAAAGGCCGAGATGCTATCGAAAACACCCATACCGAATGGGTCGAAGAAGGCGGCGAGAACAAGACTATTGAAGTTGTGGACGCAGGGTCCAGTGGACCCGTCGGATGGTGCGTCGCGAATTTCAGCGAAGGGTCCACTGGCTATGGAACATCATTGAATGTGCTTCATCAACAACAAGACGGTCGGTGGTTGATCACCCGGTGCAGCCTGAACGAGGTCACGTGACGCCTAAACGCGTTTGGACAATAGCCTAAGTGTTGAATAAAAAGTGCATCACATCGCCGTCCTTGACGATGTAACCTTTGCCCTCAGCCCGCATCTTGCCCGCTTCTTTCGCGCCCTGTTCGCCATTGGAGGCGATGTAATCGTCATAGGCGATGGTCTCGGCGCGGATGAAGCCTTTTTCGAAATCGCCGTGGATCACACCTGCGGCCTGCGGCGCGGCGGTGCCCGTGCGAATGGTCCAGGCGCGGGCCTCTTTCGGGCCAACGGTGAAATAGGTTTCCAACTTGAGCAGGTCATAGCCGGCACGGATCAGACGGTCGAGGCCGGGCTCTTCCAGACCCATTTCTTCCAGGAACATCTGTGCCTCGTCTTCTTCCAGCAGGCTGATCTCTTCTTCGATCTTGGCGCTGATGATGACGTGAGAATTGCCCTGCGCTGCGGCCATTTCAGCCACTTTGGCGGAGTATTCATTGCCGTCGGCCGCTTCTTCTTCGGACACGTTGCAAACATAGAGAACCGGTTTTGTGGTCAGCAGCTGCAGCATCGCCCATGCCTTGGCGTCTTCGTCAGAGACATCGACCAGACGCGCGGGTTTGCCGTCTTCCAGCATCGCCTGCGCTTCAGCCAGCAAGCGTTCCTGCTGCTGGGCCTCTTTGTCATTGCCTTTCAGCTTGCGCACCAGATTGGCGCGGCGCTTTTCGATGCTTTCCAGATCGGCCAACATCAACTCGGTCTCGATAGTATCAGCATCGGCCACAGGATCGACGCGGCCGTCCACGTGGGTCACATCGCCATCTTCGAAACAGCGCAGTACGTGGGCAATGGCGTCGGTTTCACGGATGTTCGCCAGAAACTGGTTGCCCAGCCCTTCACCTTTCGAAGCACCCTTCACCAGACCGGCAATATCCACAAAGGTCATGCGCGTCGGAATGATTTGCTTGGAGCTTGCGATGGTGGCCAGCTTGTCCAGCCGGTCGTCGGGGACGGCCACATCGCCCACATTGGGTTCGATCGTGCAGAACGGGAAATTCGCCGCCTGCGCAGCTGCGGTTTTGGTTAGCGCATTGAAGAGGGTCGACTTACCCACGTTCGGCAGACCCACGATTCCCATTTTAAAGCCCATGACGGCCTCCTGCATAGCATTCGAGCGCAGCTTCTATGCAGGTCGGGCACAATGCGCAAGCCAGCGGGCGCATTAGGTACGCAAGGGCGTTTTGACAACACAATTGATTGTCACGGCTTTGTGCGCTTGCTCACATTGAAATGAGAGCACTAGAATCACCAATTAGCAATTTAGAAAAATTGAATAGTGAATGCTGACATGAGATCTTTCGTTCTTGCCCTTGGGGTTCTTTTCGCCGCGACCTCCGCACACGCGCAATCAGTTGTCTTCGGTGCCGGATATGCAGATTTTTCCGAAAGTGACGCAAAAGACCAGGCCGCCTTTTCGGTCGAATACCATCACCGCCCTTTCTACGAGGCGACACGCCTGTCCGCGACATGGGGCGGTGCGCTGACCGTGGACGAAGCCGGTGACGTCCATGTGGGTGCTGGCTTGATCGGTACATATACCTTCGCTGAACGCTGGTTCGTAGAGGGCAGCGTCATGCCCGGCTATTTCTCTGAATCAGAGGAACTGAACGACTTGGGCGGCAGTTTCCAAATCCGCAGCCTGTTGGGCGTCGGTTATACGCTGAACAGCGGCAACAAAGTCTCGGTGGCGATTACGCATAAATCCAATGCAAGCACGCAGCAGGAAAACCCGGGCGTCAATTCTGTGCTGCTGCGATACCACCTTGCGTTCTAGGGGCTGCGCTGCGAACCGGGATTGATTTCCCCTCAAAGTTTCTGCACATCAGGTCTGAACCTGATTGCAAGGACAGCTTATGACACGTATCGACGCCAAGTTCGCCGCTCTGAAAGAACAGGGAAAGAAGGCGTTCGTCGCCTATATCATGGCCGGTGACCCGGATTTTGAGACTTCGCTTGAAATCGTAAAGGGCCTGCCTGGCGCAGGTGTCGATGTCATCGAGCTGGGTCTGCCCTTTACCGATCCGATGGCAGACGGCCCGACGATCCAAGCCGCCGGTCAACGCGCACTGGACAGCGGCATGACTTTGCAGCGGACTTTGGATCTGGCCCGAGCTTTCCGCGAGACCGACGACACCACTCCGATTGTGCTGATGGGCTACTACAATCCGATCTACAGCCGCGGTGTCGACAAATTTCTGGCCGATGCCAAAGAGGTCGGAATTGATGGGCTGATCGTCGTCGACCTGCCACCAGAAGAAGATGAAGAGCTATGCCTGCCCGCACAAGCCGCAGGTCTCAACTTTATTCGCCTGGCAACGCCAACCACCGATGACAAGCGCTTGCCCCGCGTTCTGCAGAACACATCGGGCTTTGTGTATTATGTGTCGATCACCGGCATTACGGGTGCGGCCGAAGCCCAAGCCACAAATGTAGGCCCCGAAGTCGCTCGCATCAAATCCGCAACCGATTTACCAGTGATCGTCGGATTCGGGATCAATACACCTGAAAAATCACGGGCAATCGCAACTGTTGCTGATGGTGCTGTGGTTGGCTCTGCTATCGTCAGCCAGATCGCTGCGGGCAAGCCCACCGGCGAAGTTTTGGATTTCGTGAAATCTCTGGCTGACGGCGCCCACTTGGCCTGATCGAGACCTGATCTATTTTCAACGCGGTCGGCCCTGTCCGACCGCGTTTTTTGTTGCCCGGAGATACGTGGCGTTGCCTCGCAACGTCCCAGCGTTGCGAGGGCCTCAAATGGTTGGTAACAAACATCACCAATACTGCGAAGGCCGAACCTCATGCCCGTTATCACCAACATAGACGACCTGAAACGTATCTACGAACGCCGCGTGCCGCGCATGTTTTTCGACTATGCCGAAAGCGGCAGCTGGACCGAACAGACCTTCCGCGACAACAGCTCGGATTTCGAAGATATCAGGCTGCGCCAGCGGGTCGCCGTGGACATGGACGGGCGCTCGACTGCATCGCAGATGATCGGGCAGGATGTTGCGATGCCGGTGGCGCTGGCCCCAGTGGGCCTGACAGGCATGCAGCACGCGGACGGTGAGATGAAGGCCGCAAAGGCTGCCGAGGAATTCGGCGTGCCCTTCACCCTATCGACCATGTCGATCAATTCGATCGAGGATGTCGCAGGGCATACAAGCAAACCTTTTTGGTTTCAGCTTTATGCAATGAAGGATCAGGATTACGTCGGTCGCCTGATCCAGCGCGCCAAGGATGCCAAATGTTCGGCATTGGTGATCACCCTGGACCTGCAAATTCTGGGGCAGCGCCACAAAGATTTGAAAAATGGCTTGTCCGCGCCGCCGAAACTGACCGCCAAGACAATCGCAAACCTCATGACCAAATGGGCTTGGGGGATAGAAATGCTGGGCGCACATCGGCGCGAATTTGGCAATATCGTTGGTCATGCCGAAGGCGTTTCTGACGCCTCGTCGCTGGGCGCGTGGACGGCCGAGCAATTCGACCCCAGCCTCGATTGGAAAAAGGTCGAAAAGCTGATGGAACAATGGGGCGGCAAGGTGATCCTGAAAGGCATTCTGGATGCCGAAGACGCGAAGATGGCGGCTAAGCTGGGCGCAGATGCCATCGTTGTTTCAAACCACGGCGGGCGACAGTTGGACGGGGCGCTCAGTTCGATCCGCGTTTTGCCTGAAATCATGGACGCAGTTGGTGACGACGTCGAAGTCCATCTGGACAGCGGCATCCGGTCCGGGCAGGACGTTCTCAAAGCGCTGGCACTTGGGGCCAAAGGCACTTACATCGGTCGCGCTTTTGTCTATGGGCTGGGTGCGATGGGCCAACAAGGTGTCACCACCGCGCTGGATATCATCCACAAAGAGCTGGATACCACGATGGCCCTGTGCGGCGAGCGGGATGTGAGCAGTCTGGGTCGTCACAACCTGCTGATCCCCGAGGATTTCGGCGGTCGTTGGCAAGCCTGATCTCGCAAAACCATTCAGCAAGCCATGTTAAAGGGGGCACTACGCCCACCGCAGCAAACTGCGAATCCCCCAGGATATTTTTTGCCAGATGAAGCAGGGGATCCGCTCTTCATCTGGCCCCAAATATCCCGGAGCACGAGGCAGAGCCTCGCAAAGTATGAAGACCGCTAAAAACCCCTTTTCAAACCTGACAATTCAAGCTAAGGACGCGGCTTCACGCGGGCATACAGCCTTGGAGGATGCCCGCCCTAACATTGGAGAATTATCATGGCTGGAGAGATTCCTGATCTCGTAGCTCTGGAACGGACGGGGACAGGCAAGGGCGCCGCTCGTCAGGCACGCCGCGACGGCATGGTTCCGGGCATTGTATTTGGTGGCGACAAAGAACCGCTGCCGATTCAGATCCCGTTCAACGAACTGTTCAAGCGCCTGAAAGCTGGCCGGTTTAAGTCGACCCTGTGGAACCTGAAAGTTGAAGGCCAGGAAGACGTTCGCGTCATCTGCCGCGACGTTCAGCGTGACGTCGTCAAAGACCTGCCGACCCACCTGGATCTGATGCGCCTGCGTCGCACCACCAAGATCGCGCTGTTCATCCCGGTTGAATTCATCAACGAGGAAGAAGCACCCGGCATCAAGAAGGGCGGCGTTCTGACCGTTGTCCGTCCGGAAGTCGAACTGCTGTGCACCGCAGGTGATATTCCTGAGAAGATCACTGTTGACGTGACCGGCATGAACATCAACGACGTTGCCACCATTTCATCGGTCGACCTGCCCGAAGGCACCAAGCCGACCATCGATCGTGACTTCGTAATCGCGAACATCTCGGCACCGACCGGTCTGGTAACGGATGATGACGAAGAGGGTGAAGAGGGCGAAGTGGCCGTAGACGAAGTTGAAGTCGTCGGTCAGGAAGCCGAAGAATAAGTTCAGGTTTCAGTACCTTGAATTTGAAACGGGGTTCCTTTGGAGCCCCGTTTTTTTTGTCGAATGCGGATCTTCGCGCTAGCTTGCCGCCGGCTCCGTCATTCGCTCAGGCAAGTTGAAATCACGGCCCCTACTGGCCAGGCGCGCCTCACTTGCTGCTGTTAGCGACAGGCAATGGCAGACGAAGTCTCACTGGAATTCCGATCCAATTCGAGGCATGAGGAAGCAAGTCGTACAATGACGCGCGGAGCAGAACCATGAAACTTTTTGTCGGACTGGGCAATCCAGGGCAGAAATATGCCCGGAACCGGCACAATATCGGCTTTATGGCACTGGACAGGATTGCCGACGATCACGGTTTCCGCCCGTGGAAATCAAAGTTCCAGGCAGAAATCGCCGAAGGGCGACTAGGTTCGGAAAAGGTGCTGCTGATCAAGCCACAAACCTTCATGAACCGCTCGGGTCAATCCGTGGGTGAGGCTATGCGCTTTTACAAGCTGGACTCAACCGATGTGACTGTTTTTCACGACGAGCTGGATCTTGCGCCCGGTAAGGTGCGTGCGAAAGCAGGTGGTGGTCACGCCGGGCATAACGGTCTGCGGTCGATCCATGACCATATCAGCCCGGCCTATGATCGAGTTCGTCTGGGCATTGGGCATCCGGGCCGCAAAGAACTGGTCTCGCCTTATGTCCTGAGTGACTTTGCCAAGGCAGATTCGGATTGGCTGGAAGACGTCTTGCGGGGGGTTTCCGACGGTGCTGGTTATTTGGCAGATGGCGATGGCGGCAAATTCATGAACGCGGTCGCATTGCGCACCGCACCGCCACGGTCATCAAAAACCGCTGCGGCCTCCTCGAAATCGGTCGCTGCAGCTACCCCTGAACCCGAGGCGGACACCAGGTCCGCCATGCAAAAACTGATGGACAAGTTCAAGTAAGGCCAACGATGTTGCCGCTACGTCTCAATTGCGAACTGCGCCAGTCCGCGCTCCAATGCACACCAAAAGCGGGAGGTAACATATGCGAATCCTGATGAAATGGGTGCTGCGCATCGTTTTGATGTTGGTGCTGGCAGCGGTGGTCGTTGGCGTTTGGAAGCGCGAAGAGATTCAGCGCCTGATGGCTGTGAACTCTTTGTTTTCCGAAGAAAAGATCGTTCACAACTTCTCTCATATGAATGACGCTTTTCTGACCGTCGACCTGCCAAGGGGGGAAGGCGCGACATTCGAGTTGCCTTACGGCCCCGGTTTTGACCTGCCCGAGGGCACGGACACGTGGATCGAAGATCGCGCTGTAACCTCTTTACTGGTGATGCAGGACGGGCAGATCAGGTTCGAAGAATATTATTTGGGGACCGCCCCCGAGGATCGCCGGATCTCTTGGTCTATCGCCAAAAGCTACCTATCGGCCCTGTTCGGCATCCTGATGGCCGAAGGCGCCATCAGCTCGCTGGATGACCCGGTCGTCAAGTATGCCCCAAAACTGAAGGGCACCGCCTATGACGGCGCAACGATCCGCAATGTTCTGAACATGGCCAGCGGTGTGACCTTCGACGAGGACTATCTGGATTACAATTCCGACATAAACCGAATGGGCCGCGTCGTCGCCCTGGGTGGAGAGCTGGATGACTTTGCCGCCTCGCTGAACGAAACGTTCGTCGAGCCCGGCGAGGCATGGCAATATGTCTCGATCGACACCCACGTTATCGGCATGATTGTTCGCGGTGCGACGGACCGGTCTGTGGCTGACTTGTTGACCGAAAAGATCATTGAACCTCTGGGCCTTGAACGCGACGGCTACTATGTCACCGACGGCGCTGGCGTGGCTTTCGTCTTGGGCGGGTTGAACTTCACCACTCGCGACTTTGCCCGGTTTGGACAGATGATCCTGCAAAACGGCGAGCATAATGGCCAGCAGATAGTGCCCGCCGAATGGATTGCGGAATCCGTTTTTCCGAGCGCCCCGACCGAAGCCGGAGAGATCGGGTATGGCTACCAGTGGTGGATCCCCGTCGGCGCGCATGAAGGCGAGTTTCTGGCCCGTGGCGTTTATGGTCAGTACATCTATTTCGACCAACCGCGCGGTGTTGTTATCGTTTCAACCGGGGCTGATCGCAGTTTCCGTGACGATGGCGTCAACGAAACAAACATAGAAATGTTCCGCACAATCGCCCAAAGCCTGTAAGGTGTGCCCATGCATAAACTGGACAGCATAAACGTTCTGGGGGGCGTCCTTGCCCCCTGCTCCCGCGATCCACAGACCGGGTTTTTTCGGGACGGGGCCTGTAACACATGCGCCGAAGATCAGGGCAGTCACACGGTCTGCGCGGTCATGACGGCCGAGTTTCTGGCCTATTCCAAGTATGTTGGCAATGACCTGAGCACACCGCGCCCTGAATTCGACTTTCCCGGTCTCAAGCCCGGTGACAACTGGTGCCTGTGTGCCGGGCGCTTCCTGCAGGCCCATGACGAGGGCTGCGCGCCCAAGGTTGATCTGGAGGCCACGCATCAGCAGGCGCTGGACATCGTCCCTATTGGAATCTTACGCGAAAATGCCGTCGAACCTGATTGACCTCAGGGGTAAAAAGACATCAAAGAAACCCGCCAGCCGACACTTTGTTTAGCAAGCGCGAAACCGTCATAAAACGAGGTAGGCTATGAGCTTTATCGCCATGAACCGCTTCAAAGTCCGTTTGGGCAGCGAAGCCGATTTCGAATCCGTTTGGAAAGACCGCGAAAGCCGGTTGAAAGAACTGCAAGGATTTCAAGAGTTCCGCCTTCTGAAAGGCCCCGAAGGCGACGGGTATCGGCTGTATTCCAGCCACGTGATTTGGGACAATCGCAGCGATTTCGAGGCCTGGACTAAGTCCGAACAATTCCGGGACGCGCACAAAAACGCTGGCAACGGCAAGACGCAGTCGGCTCTGATCGGACCACCTCAGTTCGAGGGATTCGAAACGGTTTTGCATCAGAACTGATCAATCCATGTCGCCAACACCGGATTGATGTTTACACGGCGCGCGCCAGATAGCCGCGCGATGTGCGCGAGGGCGGGCCAGTTGGAAAACTGTGCTCCGCCTCCAACACCCACCCCGCGTCCTTAAGCATCTTGGCCACCTGTTGCGGTCTGTACGAACGGTGACGCCATTGAAACCAGATAATCGCGTTGCACCAGTGTGGTTTGCTGACGACCAGCCACAGCTTTGCCGCTGGCGCGGCCTGCCTGCGCATGTGGCGCAGGGCATCGGTAGGGTTATCGCAATGTTCAAGGACATGGGCTGCCAGAACGCAGTCAAAAGGCTGGGCTGGCGGAAAATCCTCCAACCGGGATCGCGCGGTATGGGTTGTAACGCCCCTTAGGGCCAGCGCACCCTCGGCCTGTTTCAGCATTTTCCTGGACGGCTCGAGCAGTGTGACCTTACCTTCGGGCTGAATGACCGCCCGTGCCTCGGCAAAAGCACCTGTCCCGCACCCCACATCCAGCCCGTTCCGGCCTAGATCATCCGCTGAACCGATCGACAGAAACCCCAGATAGGCATCAAAATAGCCCAGCAGACGCATCTTATCCGCCCAGCCGGGGGCTGCGGCATCGTACTTTTGATCGAGTCTTTCGGAACTGGACGCGTTCTGCATGCCATGCAGCGTGACATGAAACACCCGGGGCGCAAAGCCCCGGGCGCGCGTTATCCGGCCGAACGGCCTTCGGTGTCGGACATATCAAAGTTCAGGTATTTGGCGACCGTCTGAACGTCCTTGTCGCCGCGACCGCACATGTTCATGCAGATCAGGTGATCCTTGGGCAATTCCGGCGCGATCTTCATGACATGCGCCAATGCGTGGCTGGGCTCCAACGCGGGGATGATACCTTCGGTTGCACAGCACAGCTGGAACGCTTCCAGCGCCTCTTTATCGGTGATCGAGACATAGTTCGCGCGACCGATATCATTCAGCCAAGAATGCTCGGGGCCAATACCAGGGTAATCCAGACCGGCCGAGATCGAATAGCCTTCGAGGATCTGGCCGTCATCATCCTGCAGCAGGTAGGTACGGTTTCCGTGCAGCACACCCGGACGACCGCCGGTCAGCGAGGCACAATGTTCCATCTTTTCGTTCACGCCCTTGCCGCCAGCCTCGACGCCAATGATGTTGACGCTCTTGTCATCGAGGAACGGATAAAACAGCCCCATTGCGTTCGATCCACCGCCGATGGCGGCGATAAGCGTGTCGGGCAAACGGCCTTCGGCCTTTTTCATCTGTTCCTTGGCTTCCTTGCCGATGATCGACTGGAAATCACGCACCATCGCCGGATACGGGTGCGGGCCCGCCACGGTACCGATGCAATAGAACGTATCACGTACATTGGTCACCCAGTCCCGCAGCGCGTCGTTCATCGCGTCTTTAAGAGTTCCACGACCTGAGGTGACCGGAATAACTTCGGCACCCAACAGGCGCATACGGAAGACGTTTGGTGCCTGACGCTGCACGTCATGCGCGCCCATGTAGACCACGCACTTAAGGCCAAACTTGGCGCAGACAGTAGCTGTTGCCACACCGTGCTGCCCTGCCCCGGTTTCCGCGATGATCCGGGTTTTGCCCATGCGCCGCGCCAGAATGATCTGGCCCAGAACATTGTTAATCTTGTGCGCGCCGGTGTGGTTCAATTCGTCGCGTTTCAGATAGATTTTCGCGCTACCCAGATGCTCGGTCAGGCGTTCCGCGTAATACAGCGGCGAGGGGCGACCCACATAGTTCGCCCACAGATCGTCCATCTCGGCCCAAAAGGTCGGATCATCCTTGGCCTTCTCATATTCCTCTTCAAGCGACAGGATCAGCGGCATCAGCGTTTCGCTGACAAACCGTCCGCCGAAGATGCCAAACCGGCCCTGTTCGTCGGGACCGGACATGAAGGAATTGAATAGATCGTTGGCCATGGGTGTCTCCCTCGTCGTACCCGTTGTTCATAGGAGGTGCTGCCAGGTTTTGCCATGGCAAAACGTATCATTTCGCGGGCCTGTATCGATGCTTCCAGATCCGCAGGGCCTGTTCTTCGGTCGGCACCGCGATGCATGAGAAACGATGGAACTCATGCGTGATGGACAACCGGTCCGATGCCTCAAGAACACGCCTGTGTGGTCCCGAATGGGCAAATGTCAGCATGGCCTCGGCGTCTTGCCAAACACTGAGTGAAAAGTAGAGCCCACCGTGAGGGAACATCTGCGCATGCTCGCATAATGGATCCCCTCGCGCCTGCTTCAACGCTTTCCCGGCCCGCCAAAAGAACTCTGGCGCGTTGTACCAATGTTGCAGGGAAACCCCACCAATCGCTGCAATCATCTTTGTTCCTCCCCAGCGTTATATACGGGGGAGGTCAGCATGCAGATCAATGAGTGGCGGATACGAATTCGGAAATCTTAATGGTATCTTTAACTCCCGGCGCGCTTTCGACACCCGAAGACACATCGACTTGTTTTGCACCGGTCATCCGGATCGCCTCGGCAACGTTGTCTGGCGTCAGTCCCCCGGCCAGCATCCATGGCTTTTGCCAGTATTTCCGGCCGGCCAGCAACCGCCAATCAAAGGCCAACCCATTCCCGCCCGGCAGTTCGGATGTACGCGGAGGTTTCGCGTCGATCAGCAACTGATCTGCAACCTCGGAATACAGGTCAATTGCGCTCAGATCCTCGGCCTCGGCGATGCCGATTGCTTTCATCACCGGCAAGCCAAACCTGTCGCGAACCTCTGAAACACGCTGCGGTGTTTCTTTGCCGTGCAGTTGCAACATGTCCAAGGGCACGCTTGCGACGACGCGGTCCAGTTCAGCGTCCGTCGCATTCACGGTTAGGGCAACCTTTGCCACGCCTGCCGGCACCAGCTGTGCCAGTGACGAGGCTTCATCAATGCCCAGATGCCGTGGCGATTTTTGGAAGAAGACAAACCCGACATATCGCGCGCCAGCGTCAGCCGCAGCGCGCACGTGATCAGGTGCGGTCAGCCCGCAGATTTTTACAGCTACGTTCGTCATAAAGGTGCCTTAGCTGGCTTCGTCCAGCAGAGCCAGAACGTCGTCCTTGCCCTCGTTCTGCTTTTTCTTGAGCTTCTTGACCTCACGCTCAAGCTTGCGCACTTCTCCGGTCTTGGTCGAGACATCGCGGCGGTGTTTATGCTCGCGCAGCCATTCCCACAGGAAGCCGATGATCAGACCGGCCACGACGCCGCCCAGCACCACGATGAACAATGGCAAAGACGTTGAGAAATTGAGCCCCAGCAACTCCGCCAGGGCGTCCGGCATCAGTTTCAACTCGACGATCTGACGATTGGCCAGCGAGATTGACACAAGAACGATCCCGAGGATCGCCAGGAAAGCATATCGAAGGTAACGCATCATGGTGTCAGGCTTTACCGTTCAATCGGTCCCTTAGCAACTTGCCAGTTTTGAAGAATGGAACACATTTTTCTTCGACCTGCACGGTCTCACCCGTACGAGGATTGCGGCCAACACGCGCGTCACGTTGTTTGACCGAGAACGCGCCGAAGCCGCGCAGTTCGACACGGTCGCCACGCGCCATGGCATCTGTCACTTCTTCGAACACGGTATTCACAATCCGCTCGACATCACGCTGATAGAGATGCGGGTTTTCGTCGGCGATTTTCTGAATCAGTTCTGAACGGATCATGAGTGTTACCCTCCCAGGCGACCGGTTAACCATGTCTATACTTCTGGACAGTATAGGAAAAAACCGTGATCGGGGGAACGTAAACTCTGTGTGCAAAGCATTCATTTTACAGCAAAGTCGCGCGATTTTTTGCTTGTTCAGTCAAAATCCGCTCTTAAAGCGTGAACGACGGTCGCAATAAGCCCAAATTTTGGAACATATTGATTCGCAACAAAAACGGCCCCGCGCGTCTGCACGGGGCCGTAAATTCGGCTGAAAATCCAGCCTGAGCTTAGTCGCCGGATTTCAGCGCTGCACCCAAGATATCGCCCAGCGATGCGCCCGAGTCGGAAGAACCGTACTGTTCCACGGCCTCTTTCTCTTCGGCGATCTCACGTGCCTTGATCGACAGACCCAGACGGCGAGTCTTGCTGTCGACATTGGTGACGCGGACGTCGATCTTGTCGTTAACCGAGAAACGCTCGGGGCGCTGCTCTGCACGGTCACGCGACAGGTCGGAACGACGGATGAAGGACTTCATGCCTTCGTATTCCACCTCGATGCCGCCATCTTCGATCGCAGTGACTTCTACAGTGATGATCGAACCGCGCTTCACGCCGCCAACGGCTTCTGCGAACTTGTCACCACCCAGGGCTTTGATCGACAGCGAGATACGCTCTTTTTCCACGTCAACTTCCGAGACAACGGCCGAAACCATGTCGCCTTTGCGGTAGTTCTGGATCGCATCTTCGCCACGTTCGTCCCACGACAGGTCGGACAGGTGAACCATGCCGTCGATGTCGCCATCGAGGCCAATGAACAGACCAAATTCGGTGATGTTCTTGACTTCGCCTTCGACTTCGGTGCCCTCTGGGTGTGTTTCTGCAAACACTTCCCACGGGTTGCGCATGGTCTGCTTCAGGCCCAGAGACACGCGACGCTTGGCACCGTCGATTTCCAGAACCATAACGTCGACTTCCTGGCTGGTCGAAACGATCTTGCCGGGGTGGACGTTTTTCTTGGTCCAGGACATCTCGGAAACGTGCACCAGACCTTCGACACCGGCTTCCAGCTCGACGAACGCGCCGTAGTCGGTGATGTTGGTGACGCGACCCTGATGGACCGAGCTCAGCGGATACTTGGCAGCAACCAGATCCCACGGATCTTCCTGCAGCTGCTTCATGCCCAGGCTGATGCGGTGGGTCTCTTTGTTGATCTTGATGACCTGAACCTTGATGGTTTCGCCGATCGTCAGGATCTCGGACGGGTGATTCACACGACGCCATGCCATGTCGGTGACGTGCAGCAGGCCATCAACACCGCCCAGGTCAACAAACGCACCGTATTCGGTGATGTTCTTGACCACGCCTTCGACGGTCTGACCTTCGGTCAGGTTGCCAATGACTTCGGCACGCTGTTCGGCGCGTGATTCTTCCAGGATAGCGCGGCGCGAAACAACGATGTTGCCACGGCGGCGGTCCATTTTCAGAATCTGGAACGGCTGCTTCAGGCCCATCAGCGGGCCAGCGTCGCGCACGGGGCGAACGTCAACCTGCGAGCCGGGCAGGAACGCAACTGCGCCACCCAGATCGACGGTGAAGCCACCTTTGACGCGGCCAAAGATTGCACCTTCGACGCGCTGGTCGTCGGCATATGCTTTTTCCAGACGGTCCCATGCCTCTTCACGGCGGGCCATCTCGCGCGAGATGACAGCTTCGCCACGGGCGTTCTCTGCGGCACGCAGGTAGACTTCGACCTCGTCACCAACAGCGATTTCAGGGGCTTCGCCGGGATTTGCGAATTCTTTCAGATCAACGCGGCCTTCCATTTTGTAGCCAACGTCGATGATGGCTTGGCCGGCTTCGATCGCCAGTACCTTGCCTTTGACAACAGAACCCTCTTCGGGCGTGTCCATTTCGAAGCTTTCGTTCAGGAGGGCTTCGAATTCCTCCATGGTTGTATCAGCCATCTGGCAGTGTTTTCCTTTACATACGTTTTTACTGGCCGAGCGGTTGTCTCCGCCGGTCTTGTTTCATGGTGTCATCGGACGTGATCCGGTGCGCCCCTGAGCAAACAAACACAAAGGGCCGAGGTGACCCGGCCCTGCTCAGTAACGTCATCCGGACGTTGACCGCCCTTGTGTTGACAGCGCGCGTATATGCGGAATTCTCGACATGTGCAAGAGGAAAGCCTTGATATACAGGGCATCGGCCGCCGTCACACTCGGCGCGCTATGTCCCAAACGCGCCGGTCCCGTTGCAACATGGATTGCTCAATCGCATTCAAACGCAAATAGGCATCATCGGGATCATTCGCTCCGCCTACCTTATCCCAAATGCGCAGCGCCGAGGCCGGGCTCCACGGCAAACAAGCCGAGGCAAGCCACCATCGCAATTCGGCAGGCAACGCGTCATAGGCCTGCATTGGCGATCCCGTCCGCCGGCGGCGTTTGATCCGGCTGCGCAGGTTTGGGTTCTTTCTGCGGTCAGTCATTGTGCGCTCCATTCATCGGCGCGCACGAACGCAGACTGTCAGACGTCAGCGGATATCGTCACGCTCGCTCGATAGTTTTGCTATGTTATTACATTAACATAAACCTTGTGCAACCGCTCTCGTTAGGCGCATTGCCCGATTCCTGCGAAGAATGTCGTGTTTCGAACAGCAAAGTCTGCGCCAATTGCGAAGCTTTGAAAAAGTCGGAGGATCTCATGCGTCAAGACCTGAACTTTCTCGTCATCATTTCAGACGAACACCGCAAAGACGCGATGGGATGCGCGGGCCATCCGATTGTCAAAACGCCCAATCTGGATGCGCTGGCCACGCGCGGTACGATGTTTCAGTCCACCTACACACCCTCACCCATGTGCGTACCCACACGGGCGGCGCTTGCGACCGGAGACTGGGTTCACACGACAGGAAACTGGGACAGCGCAACCCCCTATGACGGGCACCCGCGCAGCTGGATGAGGCAGGTGCGCGACGCCGGGCGCGAGGTCGTCTCTATTGGAAAACTGCATTTCAGGTCCAACGAAGACGACAATGGCTTCTCGGAGGAAATCCTGCCGATGCACGTGGTTGGAGGTGTCGGCTGGGCCGTTGGGCTTTTGCGCGAAAACCCACCAGACTATGATTCAGCCTCCGAGCTGGCGGGCGATGTGGGCGTCGGGTCCAGCACCTATACCGATTATGATCTGGACATTACCGCAGCAGCCGAGGCCTGGCTGGCCGATCCCGCGCGCCAAGCCAAACCCTGGGCTGCATTTGTGTCGCTGGTCAGCCCACACTATCCCCTGACCTGTCCCAAGGAATGGTACGATCTTTACGATCCAGCCCAGATGGATCTGCCCATCGAGTATGGCAAAGGGCTGCCCGATCATGAAGAGCTGCGCAACATCGCCGCGTTCTTCAACTACGAAGATTATTTCGACGAACAGAAAATGCGCGAAGCCAAGGCGGCTTATTATGGCCTGACCTCATTGATGGATGATTGCGTGGGGCGCGTCCTGAAAGCCCTGTCCGACAGTGATCAGGCCGAAAATACGGTGGTGATCTATGTATCCGACCACGGTGACATGATGGGGGATCAGGGGTTTTGGACCAAACAGGTGATGTATGAGGCCAGTGCAGGAATTCCGATGATCGCGGCCGGCCCGGGTATCCCGTCGGGGCGACGTGTTACCACATGTACCAACCTGACCGATATCGCTGCAACCGCCCGGGACGTCTGCGGCGTCGAAGACGACGACGGCAACGCAGGTCAACCCGGCTTGTCTCTGATCGGGTTGGCCAAAGCACCGGACGACCCCGACCGGACCGGTTTCAGCGAATACCACGATGGTGGGTCAAAAACCGGCAGTTTCATGGTGCGATGGGGCAAGTGGAAGTATGTTTACTATGTCGGCCAGCCCCCGCAATTGTTCGACCTGTCAATCGATCCTCAAGAACAGACCAACCGCGCGCTGGATCGGGTAAATTACCCGCAGGTTCAGGCTGCACTGGTCGAAGGGGAACGCCGCCTGCGCGAAATCTGCGACCCCGAAGAGGTCAACGTCCGCGCCTTTGCCGACCAGCGCAAGAAAATCGAAGACCTGGGCGGAGAAGAAGCCTGCCGCACGGCCTTTGTCTTCAATCACACGCCCACCCCGTCCGAGCAGGAAAAGCTGCGTGAAGGACTCGCGCTTTAACGCAGGTATTTTGCATTTCTCCAGTGGTTCCTTGGTCCGCGCAGCGCAGTTCAATGCTGCCACCACCGCAAAGCTGCGCGGAGCGTTCAGTACGTCTAGAACAGTTGCAGGTCCTTCTTGCCGCTTTGGATTTCGGCAAGGTTCGGCATGTTCTGGATTGCCACGGGTGCAAGTTGTTCGCCCGGCATCGCGACGGTCGGTTGCATCGCAGCCGCCATACCAAAGGCTGGGGGTTGCTCCAGCTCTCCTCGGATATCGCGCAGCAGTGTTTTGTGATCCGGCATCGCCTTGAGGATCTGCGCAAGATCCACCTTCGCGCCCTTCCACCACTGGAACCAAATCGGTTTCTTCAACGGCCGCAGACGATCACGGATGCCAGTCCCATAGCCGGTGTCATAGACCTGCTTGCCCAAAAGAACCGTCTGATAAACGCGGAAATTAAACAGTGTGGCAAATTCGATATCGTGTTCCATGGGCAGGCGGTGCTGCCACAATTCCAGGTTTTCGGCCAAACGATCCGGTATCTTCATCTCTGTGCGCGCATCGATCCAATATTGATCATCTGTGCGGTTGCCCAGGCGATAGTGCAGACAGATGAAATCCAGGACCTCGTCATACATCTTGTTCATTTGCCGGTTATATCTGGCCCGCAGCGATGGTTCGATATCGCGTGTAGGCAGGTGTTCTGCGAACCAGCGCACCGCATGATCAACCATATGGATCGCGGTACTTTCCAACGGTTCAATGAACCCGCCGGACAAACCGATAGCCAGACAATTCTTGACCCAGGCATTGCGCACGCGCCCGATGCGCATCGGGATCACACGCGGCGTCAAACCTTTGCCGCTGTCGCCTAGCCATTCAAGATATTCATCGGCCGCCTGATCATCCGTGCGATGCGCCGATGAATACACATAGCCTGTGCCCACACGGTTGTAGAGCGGAACCCGCCACGTCCACCCCGCACCCAGTGCGGTAGAGCGTGTGACGCTTTCGATTTTCTCTGGGTCGGGATGTTCGATCTGCAACGCCATGGCGCGGTCGTTGGGCAGGTAATCCGAGTAATCCATAAACGGCTCACCCAGTGCTTTGTTGATGATCAAACCGCGGAACCCGGTGCAATCTATGACCATCTCGATGTCGTGGCGGCCCTTACGCTCTAACATCAGATGGCTGACATTGCCCTGTTCATCCAGTTCAACCGCCTGCACCTCATCCTGAATGTGCTCAACCCCGCGCTTGGTGCAGACCTTGGTCAGCATGCCCGCAAATTTCACGGCGTCCAGATGATATGCGTAGCCAAACCGTTGCTCGAACTCGGGCTGACCCAGCGGTCGCCCGCCCTTGCACAGGCGGGCCAGATCGTCATGCGGCGAGATGGATTGCGTAAAGTCCCGATCGCCATTGCCAAAGCGCAAGAAGTATTCGGCGGCTTCCAGTCCTTCCAACAACTGACCGTGGGCAAAAGGGTTCACGTAGTCGATGCGATTGCCCTTTGCGTCCTTGTTCCAATTGCAGAACTTCACGCCCAGCTTGAACGACGCATTGGTCTCGCGAAAAAAATCCCGCTCGGAAATGCCCGCCTGACGCAGTGTGACCGGCATGCGCGGCACCGTGGCCTCACCGACGCCAACGGTGGCGATATTGGGGCTTTCGATCAGGCAGATGCGCGGGCGATCCTTGGGGGCCGAGGTGCGTGAAAACACCATGTCCAGTATCAGCGCGGTCATCCAACCCGCCGTGCCACCACCCACGATAGTGATCTTACGCAAACGATTATTCATATTGTTCTGTCCCTGTTGGCTTGAGGGTTTTTTTGGCTGCTTCCCCTTTTTGTTTTTGAGGATTGTATGGCAGCCTTCCCTTCTGGCATGGGCGAAGCATAGCAGGTTTCCTGCGTCCAGCTAGGGTCTAGCGCACCCTGACCTGAATGTACTTTCCTTCTTTCGGCAAAGCGACGCTCGGTCACGGCACCCTGCCCCGGGCAGTACAAATAACCGCGGTTCGTTAAAGGCAAACCGGGCCGCCGATGGACCGCAGCTTCTGCGCGGCAACTTGAAATCAGAGCAAACGCAATTCCCGGGCGCGTGTCAGATTTCCTCACCTTTTTTCAGAAGCTCTTCGATCAGATCGCGCTGCAAATCCTGGCTGTCGCCCCCTCCGAATTCCGCCGCGCCACCGGTGTACAAGGTGCCATAAGTCTTGGCGATATTCACTGTCTGGGCCAGCCCCGAGATCAGTTGGTTCTTGTCCAGCCGGGATAGCGGATGGATGTACGCAGCCCACAAGATACCATTCGCGAGCGCGTAACGCGCGTCCAGCGTGCTGTCAAAATTCGCCTGCATCACGCGTTCAAGGTCAGCGGGCGACAAATCTTCGGCGCTGCCAATCGCGACCATGGCCCTCATCCGGTCCGCATTGATATCCGTAACGACCAGCACCGTTACGTCCCCAACCTTCAGCTCAAACCCCGGTCCAAACGGTTTCGCGTCAGGATCGAGCGCAAAGATGATCTTTCCCAACCGCTCATACGCCATCGGGGGTTCCGGCTCAGCCGCCTCTTGAGCCAGTGCACCTCCGGCAAGGAAAATCATCAATAGGGCTAGTCGGATCATGGCATCGCTCCTGCAGGCTATGGATCGACAATAGGGTCGGGGCGCAGACCTGACCAAACAAAGCTTGGTGAACAGTATTTCGAAGGCACCGACAGCTTTGAACGATCTGCAAGAAACTCGGGGCTTTCTGCGATAGCTCGTTCAGAACCTAGTTCCTAGCTTTGGTTCAGCGGCTGGCAGACCTGCTGGCCGGACTCTGAACCGGAAAGGAAATACAAATGAAGTCTCTCGTTCTTACCACCCTGATCGCCACTTTACCCCTGATCGCAGCCCCGGCCTTTGCTGCGGATGAAATCAACGTATCAAACGGTATTTCTGCCGCCGGTGCGCCGCTTGCCGCGCATGGGGTCGATCTGGTGACTCTCGTTAACGACGGCAACCCGGTCGATGGCTTTGCCACCCACTCGGCCACTTATGACGGCGCATCTTATTACTTCACCAGCGCCGCCAACCGCGAAGCGTTCGAGGCCAACCCGGCGGCCTACCTGCCACAACATGGCGGGTTCTGTTCGTTCGGCGTTTCTGTCGGCAAAAAATTCGACGGCGATCCTGATCAATACCTTGTGGCTGACGGAAAGCTGTATCTGTTCCTGAACGCAGATACTCGCGCGGCGTTCCTTGAAGATGTCTCTGCCACATCCGAAACCGCTGACAATCAGTGGTCCAAGATCAAAAGCATCGCGGTCGGAGAACTGTAATCTGGCCACAAAAGACCAAGGCCTGCACGGTTACGACCGTGCGGGCTTTTTTGCTTCAATGACCTTGATAGCTTTTTCCAACGCGGCTTCGACGCTCAAATCTGACGTGTCCAGCAGGACTGCATCCTTTGCTGGCTTCATCGGCGCAGTGCTGCGTTCCGTATCCCGCGCGTCGCGCTCTTTTACGTCCGACAGCACCTGTTCACGCGAGATATCATTGCCCTTCGCGATGAGCTCAAGAAACCGACGCTCGGCCCGAACTTCGGGGCTGGCGGTGACGAACAGTTTCACCTCGGCCTCGGGACAAATCACAGTACCGATGTCGCGACCATCCAGCACCGCGCCCCCGCTGCGGCGCGCAAACGCCCGCTGAAAGTCAACCAACGCGGCCCGAACCTCGGGGATCACGGCTACTTTTGAGGCTGCTTGCGCAATCTCGGCCGTACGCAAATCGCCCCGCTCCAACTCGTCGGCGGTCAGGGCGTGCGCTGCCGCAATCGGCTCTAGTCCCTGCAAAGTCCGCCTGCCGACCGCGCGGTACAAAAGCCCGGTGTCCAGATGCGCGAAGCCAAACCGGGCCGCGACCGCTTTTGAGATCGTGCCCTTGCCCGCCGCCGCAGGCCCGTCAATGGCGATTGTGAACTGCGAATCTGACATCAAACCTACCGATTATTACGCTGCAACTTCGCACCCAACGTGGCCATCAAAGGTTCAAAAATCGGGAACGAGGTGGCAATCGGGCCCGCATCGTCGACGGTTACACCCTTTTTGGCCCCCATCCCCAAAATCATGAACGACATGGCGATCCGGTGGTCCAGAAAGCTTTCGCAGGTGCCGCCACCGGGGACGTTGCCGATGCCCAGCCCTTCAACCGACCACCATTCATCACCTTCTTCGACAGTTACACCATTGGCGCGCAGGCCCCGAGCCATTGCGTCGATCCGGTCGCTTTCCTTTACTCGCAGTTCTTTTACGCCGCCCATCATCGTGACGCCGGTGGCATTTGCCGCAATCACGGACAAAACTGGGTATTCATCAATCATCGAGGCCGCGCGTTCGGGTGGAACATCGATCCCCTTCATATTCGGCGAGTACTTTGCGCGCAGATCGGCGACAGGTTCGCCGCCTTCTTCGCGCTCATTCTCATAGGTCAGGTCTGCACCCATCTCGCGCAGCGTAGTGAACAACCCCGCACGGGTGGGGTTCAGGCCGATGCCCGGCACCAAAACGTCCGACCCCGGCGTGAGCAGCGCCGCGCAGACCGGAAAGGCCGCGCTGGATGGATCGCGCGGAACGGCAATAACCTGCGGTTTCAACTCGGGGCGACCGGTCAGAGTGATAACCCGGCCTTCATCAGTGTCCTCAACGATGATTTCCGCACCAAAGCCCGCCAGCATCCGCTCGGAATGGTCGCGTGTGGCCTCTTTCTCGATCACCACAGTTTTGCCGGGGGCATTGAGGCCAGCCAGCAGCACCGCAGATTTTACCTGGGCGGAAGGCACGGGTACCTCGTAGCGCACCGGCGTGGAGTCAGCGGCGCCAACGATGGTCATCGGCAAGCGCCCCCCTGATCGGCCCACCGCTTGCGTTCCAAACAGCGCCAGTGGATCTGTGACCCGCGCCATAGGGCGTTTATTCAGGCTCGCGTCGCCCGTAAAAGTCGCCGAAATCGGACAGGTCGCCATCGCGCCCATAATCAAGCGAACACCGGTGCCCGAGTTGCCGCAATCAATCACCTGATCGGGTTCAGCAAAGCCACCGACACCCACACCATGCACAGTCCATTCGCCGCCGCCATGGTCGGTGACCTCGGCCCCGAAGGCGCGCATGGCCTTTGCGGTGTCCAGAACATCTTCGCCTTCCAACAGGCCCGAGATCCGGGTCTCGCCCACGGCCATCGCGCCCAGGATCAGCGACCGGTGCGAGATTGACTTGTCACCGGGCACCTCTGCCGTTCCGGTCAGCGGGCCGCAGGGATGCGAGGTCATCGGGATGGGCGTGCCGTGTCCGGACATGGGGGCTCCTGTTTTCGCTATCAGTTCAAGGCGGATTAGCGAATTGGGGCCGGTTGGTCCAGCCGCAATCAGTCTTTGCGGCGGAAGGTCAGGTAGTGTGGCGTACGGCCTTCACGCAGGGCCTTCTGTTCATAGCGGGTGGAAATCCAGTCATCCCACGGCTCGCGCCAGTCAGCAGGACGCTCGGCCAGCCATTCGAACCCGGCGCGCGGCACCTCTTCCAATGTCTGGCGCACATAGTCGGGAATGTCCGTAGCAACACGAAAAATAGACCCTGGCTTCAGGGCACGGGCCAAAGGCTCCAGATGTTCCTGCGTCACGAAACGGCGACGGTGGTGCCGTGTTTTTGGCCAGGGATCAGGATAAAGTAGAAAAGCGCGTGAGATGCTGGCCTCGGGCAGAACATCGAACAGATCGCGCACATCGCCCGGATGCACCGCCAGATTTTCGACCCCTGCCTGACGAATCTTACCCAACAGCATAGCGACGCCGTTGATATACGGTTCGGCCCCAATAATGCCGATATCGGGGTTGCTGGCAGCCTGGTGCACAAGATGCTCACCCCCACCAAAGCCGACCTCAAGCCAGACATCCCTGCCATCGAACAGAGCGTTCAGATCCAGCGGATGGCGTTCGGGATTGGTTTCCCAATCCACCGCACCCGGTGACAATGCATCAAGGTCTTCGTTCAGATAGGTCTTTTGGCTGGGCTTCAGGGTTTTCCCTTTGAAGCGGCCATAGAAGTTTCTGCGCGGGCGTTGTGGGGTCTGGGTGCTCATGGCGGTGGCCATACTGCGACGCCGAGGTTGGTTCAAGAGGGCTGTAGTAATCACCGCTCAACAAAAAAGCGCGCCGATGTCGGCGCGCTTTGGTAATTCGGATCAGACGGCTGCTTTCAGGGCATCCGCCAGATCAGTCCGTTCCCAGCTAAAGCCGCCATCAGAATCGGGCTCACGGCCGAAGTGGCCATAGGCTGCGGTACGCTGGTAGATAGGCTTGTTCATCTGTAGGTGCTGGCGGATGCCGCGCGGTGTCAGATCCATGACCTGGCCGACGGCCTTTTCGATCTCGGCGTTCGAAATTTCACCGGTGCCGTGCGCGTCTGCATAGATCGACAATGGCTTGGATACACCAATCGCATAGCTTAGCTGGATCGTGCAGCGTTCTGCCATGCCAGCGGCAACTACGTTCTTGGCCAGATAGCGCGCGGCATACGCGGCCGAGCGGTCCACCTTAGTCGGATCCTTACCCGAGAACGCGCCACCGCCGTGAGGTGCAGCGCCGCCATAGGTGTCTACGATGATCTTGCGCCCGGTCAGACCTGCGTCACCATCCGGGCCGCCGATCACGAATTTGCCCGTGGGGTTCACGTGCCACTCGGTTTCGTTGCTCAACCATCCCTCGGGCAGTGATTCACGGATGTACGGTTCGACAATCGCGCGGATGTCGGCCGAGCTCAGCGCTTCGTCCAAGTGTTGAGTCGACAACACGATCGAACTGACACCGACTGGCTTTCCGTCACGGTAGACGACCGACAACTGCGATTTTGCGTCAGGACCCAGCGCGGGCTCGCTGCCATTCTTGCGCACTTCGGCAAGACGGCGCAGGATCGCGTGCGAATACTGGATCGGTGCCGGCATCAGCGCAGGCGTTTCCATGGTCGCATAACCGAACATGATGCCCTGGTCACCGGCACCTTCGTCCTTGTCTGCGGCGGCATCCACACCTTGGGCGATATGTGCGGACTGTTCGTGCAGCAGGTTCGTTACCTCGACGGTTTCGTGGTGGAACTTGTCCTGCTCGTATCCGATGTCCTTGATACAGGCGCGCGCAATCTCGTCGATGCGACCCATGTAATCGTGCAGCTTTTCCTGATCAGACAGACCTACTTCGCCACCGATGACGACCCGGTCGGTCGTAGCAAAGGTTTCACACGCCACGCGCGCTTCGGGTTCTTCATTCAGAAATGCGTCAAGCACGGCATCGGAAATCCGGTCACAAACCTTATCCGGGTGCCCTTCGGAAACGGATTCCGAAGTAAATGTGTAGTTCTGTCGGGACATGAAAGTGCTCCATTGAGATTTTCCATCACGCCAGGAAGCCGTTGTGATGAGCATGCAACCGGATACGCACGATGAAACACAGCGTCAATCCGAAAATTCTATTGCTGTTCTCTGGCGTTGCGCCAAAGCAGCGCATAGAGCGCCAACAGCGCGACAAAGACCGGTGCATCACCCAGCCGGGCGTACACAGTCGGATCCAGCGCCTTGGGCAATGTCGCATCGACAAAACCGGCCTGCCCCAACGGCAATGCTTCTGTAACCCGACCCAGCGGGTCAATCATCGCCGACACTCCGGTATTTGCCGACCGCATCATTGGCAACCCTTGCTCGATGGCGCGCATTTGCGCCTGAGCCAGATGCTGATACGGCCCCGATCGCGTTCCGAACCAAGCGTCATTGGTGATCTGCAGCAGAAAATCGGCACGACCTGGTGCAGACAAGACATCCTGCGTAAAGACCGCCTCATAGCAGATAAGGGGTAACGCCTTCCCCAGCTTGCCAGCGTCCATCAGTGCCGCACCCGGTCCGGAGCTAAAGCCATTGCCGGTGGTAGCAGCCATTCCGTAAATTCCGAACTGAGCCAAGATGCCACCAAATGGAACATATTCGCCAAAGGGCGCCAGATGATGCTTGTCATAAAGCCCCTGCTGCCGGCCATCTTCATCCAGATAGATCATCGAATTGTAAATGCGCGGGCCATCCCCTCTCTGAATACCCAGAAATACGGGCGTCCCCTGCGCGGCATCGGCGATTGCGGTCAGATAAGGCTGCGCACTGCCCAGCCATGCAGGAACCGAGGTTTCCGGCCAGACAATCAAATCCGGTCGTGGGGCCGCCGCCGAAAACTCTAGTTGTCGGGCAAAAAACAGCGGGGCGTAATCCGGATCCCATTTCTGATGCTGGGGTGCATTTGGTTGAATGAGGCGAACAACATTGTCAGTGTCCGTAACAACCGGGCGCGACATGGCATAAATCAATGCGAAACACGCGGTTCCAACGGTCAGGACTGACGGAACCACATAGCCATCGCGCCGCGACAGCGCGGCCCCGAGCGGCAAAGTCGCCAGCAAAGTCACCGCGCCCAGCCCATATGGCCCGAACAGAGACAATAGCTGCGCGACCTGTGTATTCACCCAGACCTGCGCCAGCCCCGCCCAGGGAAACCCCGTCAGGACATACCCTCGGGCAAATTCCAGCAGTGAGATTGAAATCGCCAGAAACACGGCCTGTGATACGCCATCGCTGTCGGGACGCCGCACCAGCCAAAAGGCAAGCGCCCAAAACAGAGCGAGGCCGCCTGCCATGAATGTCAGGGCAAAAGGCGCCATCCATCCGTGACGCTGGACATCAACGAGGAACGGTTCGACAATCCAACTGAGCGCATGTGCGAAATACCCGGTCGCGAAGGCCCAGCCCAACCACGCCGCCCTCGCCCGCGTCTCAGTCGTAAGAAACAGAGGCGACAGCAGGATCAGTGCGATCACTGTTGCCGGCCAAATGCCGAACGGAGCAAGCCCAAACGCCGCGATCGCGCCCAGCAGAGCTACGGATATTAACCGCAACCAAAACGGCCAGCCCTGTGCAGGGTTCATTCAACGCGATCCGGCAACATGACACGCAGACGTTTGATCCGGCGCGGGTCGGCGTCAATCACCTCGAACTCGGGACCTTCGGGATGCAACACGACCTCGCCCCGTGCTGGGACGCGACCAGACAGCATGAAGACCAATCCGCCCAAGGTGTCGATTTCTTCCTCGTCCACGTCCTCGTGACTTGTCAGAGAACGCCCTATCTCGGCCTCAAATTCCTCCAAGGGGACGCGGGCTTGCACGACATAGTAGCCGGGCTTTTCCTGTATCCAAAGCTGGCCTTCGTCGGCATCGTGCTCATCCGCAATCTCACCGACCACCTGTTCGATCAGATCCTCGATCGACACCAGACCATCAACACCGCCGTATTCGTCAATCACCAGCGCCATATGGCGGCGTTCGGTCTGCATCTTCGTCAACAACACGCCAATAGGCATCGACGGCGGCACAAACAGCAAAGTGCGCAGCATCGAGACCAGATCAAACTCTGAACCCGTGCCATTAAATCCGTGCGTAAGCGCAAAATCCTTGAGGTGCACAAACCCCAAAGGCGTATCAAGCGTTCCCTCGTAGACGGGGATCCGGGACAGGCCGCTGTCGCGGAAAACCTGGGCCAGCTCATCCTTGCTGATTGTCGAGGGCACAGACACGATTTCCGCCGTCGGAATAGCCACATCTTCGACCCGCATTCGCCGCAGATTGATCATGCCGCGAGGCTGAACCATGTCGACCTCATGTCCATTGGTCGCGCTGACCTCTTCGTCGCTCTGCGGCGAGAACGCGTCCACTATTCGAGAAAAGAAGCCAGCATTTTTGCTGGCATTTTCACCGCTGTCCTTCGGTTGCGCGCTCTGCGCCGCCATAGAACTGCCGTCTGTATCGCCCATAATCCTGTTCCAAATGATCGGCCAATGCGGCCAATGCGGCCAATGCGGCCACTATTACATACTATATGGGTCATCTATACCCATTTTGCCAAGTATCTCGACTTCGACCTCTTCCATCAAAGTGGCGTCGGGGTCACGGATGTGGTCATAGCCCAGCAAGTGTAACACTCCGTGAATGATCAGATGCGTGACGTGATCGTCCATAGTTGTGTTGGCGTCGGCCGCTTCGCGTGCGCAAGTATCAAAGGAAATCGCAATGTCGCCCAGCGCGATTTCGCCCGTAAAGTCTGGCGTGGGTCGGGCAGGTCTCTGCCCCGCTTCGTCAGCGGTCAGATCTTCGGCTGGCCAACTCAGCACATTGGTCGGAGTGGGCTTTTCCCTAAATTCCGCGTTCAGATCGGCAATTCGCGCATCATCGCAGGCCAGTAGGCTGACTTCGCACAGCTCAGCGTCCAGATCGCAAAAGTCCAAAACAGCCTTTATCGCGCGCGCAGCCAATGGCTCAAGCTGTTGCCAGCGCGCATCTTCGATCGTCACTTCCAGGTTCATCTCACCGTGTCCAAAGCCCTGTGGCCGCAACCGGGACGACTATGCTTTCTCGCGGCCCGAGTCGGCCTCATACGCTTCGATAATGGCGGCCACAAGCGGGTGGCGCACAACATCCTTGGATGTGAAGTAGTTGAAGCTGATGTTTGGTATCGTATTCAACAAACGCTCGGCATCGGCCAGCCCTGACTGAACACCGCGCGGCAGGTCAACCTGCGAGCGGTCACCGGTGATCACCATCCGGCTTCCTTCACCCAAACGCGTCAGGAACATTTTCATCTGCATGGTCGTGGCATTCTGAGCTTCATCCAGCACAACAAACGCATTCGCCAGCGTACGTCCCCGCATGAAGGCCAGCGGCGCAATTTCGATTCGCTTTTCTTCAATCAGTTTGGCCAACTGCTTTCCGGGAAGAAAGTCATTCAAAGCGTCATACAGCGGCTGCATGTAAGGATCGACCTTGTCCTTCATGTCGCCGGGCAGATAGCCCAGCTTTTCGCCAGCTTCGACTGCAGGGCGGCTGAGAATGATCCGATCTACATGGCCTCCGATAAACATCGACACGCCAGCGGCCACGGCAAGATAGGTCTTACCTGTACCGGCAGGGCCAATTCCAAAGGCCAGTTCGTTCTGAAACAAGGATTGGACGTATGCCTTTTGCGCATCCGTGCGCGGCTCGACCAGTTTCTTGCGCGTCTTGATTTCGACCGTGCCGCCTCTGAACATCTCAAGCTGATCACCGTCGCGGCTGCCGGTTCCCGTCTCCGAGCCACCCATCCGCAACTCGCGGTCCACATCGGCCGCTTCGACGTCACGTCCGCCTTCCAGGCGTGTGTACAGCGCCTGCAAAACCTCGATGGCTTGCTTCTGGGCGTCTTCGTCACCCATAACGGCCAGCTGATTCCCGCGGCGCACAATTTGAACAGATAGCTTTTGCTCAATATCTGTCAGATTGCGGTCATATTCCCCGCACAGGTCTATTAACAATCGGTTGTCTGGAAACTCAACAAACGCTTCGCGCTGAGGCATTTCATCTTGCGGTGGGTTTAGGGCACCGATGGCCAATCCGCTCTCCTGTCTTGGCGTTTCACCTTGAGCGTAGACAGGAAGTCTTGGTGGGCGCAAGCCACAGTTTCATTTTTTCCGCCCAAATGGCAAAACCGCCAATGCGCCCGGCCCGTGCGCTGCACCTGTTGGCCCGCTGTTTTAGTCGGCGTGTCAGAACCGATAGTTCAAACCCAGCTTCAGACCGCGATATTTTGGTGTCGATCTGGTTGAGGTTCCATTGCCGAAATCCACGTTTTCAGCGCTGAACTGAACGTATTCGAACTCACCCGTGATCGACCAGTGTTCGGTCAGGTTATGTTCGGCCCCGATGCTGGCGGTAAAGCCGCTGCGTCGGCCGCCACTTTCGAAGAATTGAGAGCCCCCTTGGACGGCCTGTCTGCTTGTTGTGTTGATGTCGCCATTCACATATCCAGCCGACACAAAATACAACACTGTACCGCTTTTATTGGTCAGGCCATTGCGCAGCCGAATCGAGAACACGTCCGATATTTCGGACCCGCCCGTGACCGTCTGGCCGTTGATCTGGTTGGAGGCGTCATCGCTTAGCGAGCCAAACTCATACCCAAGCTCAAACCCGTAAACATAGTCGCGCCCGGCGCGCGCAGGCAAAACGCCGCGCCACCCGGCACGCACGCCACCCAACGAACCGCTCAGGTCCAGGTCGCCTACTTCCGAGGTTGCGCCGGGTCCAGTCAGTCCAAATCGATCGTCGCCCCCGAAAGCGTACGCACCCGTAGCACCCAGATAAAAGGCGCTGACGTCACTGCCGAACCGTTTTGGGTTGACAACAGGCGGGTCAGAGAGACCTTGATCCAGATTGCCTGCAGCGGTCACACCAGGAAGCACCGAAACAGCGGTCGCGGTGGTAAGGGCGGATTTCAACAGCCGCCCAGAAAAACGTTTCAAAGTCTTCACTCGTACCCTTTCCATTCACCGACCTGCCCATCCCATCGGCAAGAGATGAGGTTTCCCAAAGGCACAAAACACTCGACCCTTAAGCAACCTGATTTTTCTCGGAACATAATTCCGAGTAATAAATCAAGGGTAAATTTGGAATTAACAAAACCGTATGGTTTTCAAAATCCAAGTAACGGACACGTTACCGCAACCCGCCCGCCAATGAATTTGCGCCCGAGGACATAATCCGGACATCGCGCAATTCGCCCACCGCAACATCAGCGTCAGACACGTGAACCGAATGAAGATACTCGGATTTTCCGACCATCTGACCTGGCAGGCGACCCGGTTTTTCAAACAGAACTTTCACGTCCCGACCAACCATCGCGTCCTGAATCTCGCGCTGGTGACGGGTAATCAACCCCTGAAGCCGCTGCAGACGGTCATCTGCAGCCTCGGGATCAACCTGAGACCGCTCAGCCGCCGGTGTTCCGGGGCGGGTCGAGTATTTGAACGAATACGCATATCCGTATTTGACCTCTTCCACCAAATCCATGGTGGCCTGAAAATCCTCTTCGGTCTCTTCAGGGAAGCCGACGATGAAGTCGCCGGACATCACGATATCCGGGCGCGCGGCGCGAATACGCTCGATCAGGCGCAGATAACTCTCGGCGGTGTGGCTGCGGTTCATTCGCTTGAGGATGCGATCCGAACCCGACTGAACCGGCAGATGCAGATAAGGCATCAGCTTGTCGCACGTCCCGTGCGCCTCGATCAGGTCGTCGGCCATATCGTTGGGGTGTGAGGTGGTGAACCGGATCCGCTCCAGCCCGTCGACCTTGTTCAGCTCCCAGATCAGACCGGCCAGCGTCATGTCACCATTCGGACCAGCGCCGTGATAGGCGTTGACGTTCTGCCCCAGCAGAGTGATTTCGCGCACCCCGCGTTCGACCAGATCGTTCGCCTCGCGCAGGATTCGATCGGCGGGACGGCTGACTTCGGCACCGCGCGTATAAGGCACCACGCAGAAGGCACAGAACTTGTCGCAGCCTTCCTGCACCGTCAGAAATGCGGTCGGTCCGCGTTTTGCCTTGGGACGGTTTTTAAGTTTTTCGAATTTGTCTTCTTCGGGGAAATCAGTGTCCAGCGCCTTGGCACCGGTGCGCGTCTTCGCCTCCATCTCGGGCAGGCGGTGATAGCTTTGCGGACCGACAACAAGGTCAACAATCGGCTGGCGGCGCATAATCTCTTCGCCTTCTGCCTGTGCAACACATCCAGCAACACCGATCTTGAGGTCGGGCTTTTCGGTCTTCAAACCTTTGAACCGGCCAAGCTCGGAATAGATTTTTTCCGCAGCTTTTTCCCGAATATGGCAGGTGTTCAGCAGGATCATATCCGCATCATCGGGGCTCTTGGTTTCCACGTAACCCTGACCGCCCAGCGTTTCCGCCATACGCTCGCTGTCGTATACGTTCATCTGGCAACCATAGGTCTTGATGTACAGCTTTTTGGGTTCTGACATGAAAACGGCCTTTGCATTCGCGGGATCGGCGTCGTCTATACCCAACGAACGCCGCTTGCAATGGCGACGCGATTACCCGATTTTGACCCGAAACTCCAGCAAGGCGGCAGCGGACAGGCAATGCAATACGAATCTCTCGACTCTTTCCTGCAAACAGGCAAGGCCGCTTTGGCAAAGGGACCCCTCGCGTTGGTTTTTGTTGAAGATGACGTCGAGACTGATAGCACTATCCGTCACCATCTGAATCTGGGCTTCAAGTCCCTGATCGTTTTCATGCCGCAGGAGTTTGCGCTGGACCCCAAACTTGAGGATCAAGTTCACCGCGTCTCTCTCAGCTGCGTCCCCCGCACCGTCGTGTTTGAGACGATCAACAGGATCATTCAGGCGGCGCCAAGTTTGTGGATGTATTACTGCTTCAACGCCGAGTACCTCTTTTTTCCCTTTTGCGAGACGCGTACAATCGGTGAAATGCTGGCGTTTCACACCGAAGAACGCCGCGACTCGATGCTGAGCCATGTTGTCGATCTTTATGCCGAGGATCTGAACGAATTCCCGAACGGCGTGGCACCTGAACACGCAATGATGGATCGCACCGGGTATTTTGCCCAGGCGCGGCTGGATTCAATAAAGCACCCGAAGGAGCGCCAGCTGGATATGTCTGGTGGCTTGCGATGGCGGTTCGAAGAACACGTTCCCGCTCAAAGCCGCCGAATTGATCGGATCGCCCTATTCAAATCCAAACAAGGATTGTCATTGCGACCGGATCACACGTTCAACGACGAAGAATACAACACGTATTCCTGCCCGTGGCACCACAACCTAACGGCTGCGGTTTGCTCGTTCCGGGCGGCCAAAGCCCTGAAAACCAACGCAGGATCTACCTTCGACATTCCAACATTCCGCTGGCGCAATTCGATCCCGTTCGAATGGTCGTCAAATCAGTTGCTTGAGATGGGGTTGATCGAAACGGGCCAGTGGTTCTGACCCGCCTCAATGACCTATCCGGCGTCTGATCACCGCCGCAGCAACATCGGAAACCAATCCTCGCGCAAGCGCTGGCCTGGAATCATGTCATGCCCCGGAAACGGCGGCGATGTCCGGCCTGGCCGCTCGACATATCGCGCATCGTCACCAACCAAACGCAGTGAAAATGCGCGGCGGCGGCTGTCGGATTGATTTCCTCGCGCACCGTGAAGCGTGCGATAGTTGAAAGCAACCGCATCGCCCGGTTCCATCTCGAACTCGACAACCCGCATCCCTTCGGCATCCGGGTCCGGGGCCGGGATGTACTGGCCTTCGTCGGGAAAGAACCCTTCTTCCGAAACCCAGCGGGTCGGCAGGACCTCTTTTTCCCAACGATGCGAGCCTGCCACACACCGCAGTGTGGCTTGCGTGACCGGATCAAGCGGTGACCAAAAGCTGATCGTTTGCTGCCCTTCAACAAAGTAGTAGGGCCCATCCTGATGCCACGGCGTCGCCATCGACGTTCCGGGCTCTTTGACCAAAACGTGGTCGTGGAACATCTGCACTGTATCCGACTGCATCAAATCTGCCGCGACTTCTGCCGCCGGGGATTCATGAATGACCGTCTGAAATTGTTCAATGCGCGACCAATTGCAATAATCGTCGAAAAACCGACCCGTCTGGCCTTTTTTCTTGTTCTCGGATGCATAAGGTCCGGGATCCGCCATATTCGCTGCCACCCCTTCGCGCAGGGCCTCAACGTGATCGGCAAATAGCCCTTTGATCAGGACTACGCCGTCCCGTTGATAGGTGTCGATCATTTCGTGAGTAACCATGGGATGCGTCATGTCTGTCTCCGTGCCGGTGGTACGACGATCTGCACATGAATGACCCCTCTGTTCAAATAATATCTTTCTAAGGTAGATTTAATTTCATGTTATATATTTCACTTCGCCAGTACGAATATGTCTGTGCTATCGGCCGCTTCGGCAGCTTGTCTGCCGCGGCGCAACAGCTGAATGTCTCACAACCGGCGCTGTCCACCGCTCTGACGCGCGTCGAATCGCATCTTGGCCATCCGTTATTTTCGCGAAAACGCGGGGCCGCGCTGGCGCTGACCCCGCAAGGACGCGGATTTATCGAAGACGCGGAAAACTTGCTGACCAATGCGGCCCGGCTTGAGAAAGCGGATCAAGTCAGTGCAACCAGGGCACAGTTGCGATTGGGGTGTTTCGTGGATTTGGCCCCTTTTTTGCTGGCCAAGGCGCTGCGCCCGCTGCGCGTGGCGCTGCCGGATTTGACCGTCTCGTACAAGGTGGACGGGTTCGAAGAGCTGATAACCGACCTGAGCGACGGGCGCATAGATTTGGCGCTGACTTACGGCCTGAGCATGGATGCCGGATTTCAACAGCAGACCCTTTTCCCAAGCAGACCAAACGCCATCATGGCCCCGGATCACCCATTGGTGCGCGCGCCGTCTGTTTCGCTGAGCGAGCTGGCCGCCTATCCGCTGATCCTGTCAAACGAAGGCCTCTCATCACAGCACGTGCTTGGGCTGTTTCGGCAGATCGGATTGCGACCTTCAGTGGCACACCGGGCGGCAACACTGGAAATCCAGCGCAGTCTTGCCGCTCATCACGAGGGGGTTGCGATCAGCTATGCCACCCCGCCCTCGGACGTCAGCTATGACGGAATGCCCCTGGTCAGCCATCGAATCCTGGATGACATCGCTGCGGAACCTGTGGTTCTGGCCCGTCATGGCACCGGCCCTACAGAGCCACACATCGCGCAGGCGGAACAGATTCTGATGGAGTTTTTGGCCTGAGTTATTTTTTCCGCAGACGGATTACCACATCGACCGACGCGATCTCAACGCCCTCGGGCGCTTCGGGCAGGCGTTGAATCACCAACTGGTCCGACGGCGCATCACTCAGGCGGCTTTCGTCTTCCCAGAAAAAGTGCGGATGATCGTGGGTATTGGTATCGAAATAGCTTTTCGAACCATCAACCGTGATCTCCTGCAGAACTCCGGCCTCACAAAACGCGCGCAGCGTGTTGTAGACCGTTGCCAGAGATACCGCGTCCCCATTCTTTTTGGCCGCCTCAAACAGGCTTTCGGCAGTGACGTGCCGATGGCGTCCATCGCCGACTAAAAGCTCGGCCAAAGCGACACGCTGGCGCGTTGGGCGCAGCCCCGCGTCAACCAACCAATCTGTGGCTCTGTTCTGGCTCTGAGGTGTCATCAATCCGAAACCCAATTGTTGCTGAACCATATATAGGTGCTGTGTTCGGGTAATTTCAAATGAAATTCATTCGCAAAGAATGCCGTCTGCACAACAGGATGTGACGTGCTGCTCTTGCAGGACCTTGCATACGGGTGCTAGACGAGGCCAGATATAACGAACGGACCCCTGGCAGGAGAGGCGGCAGAATGGCCCAATTCCCGAGCAGCTTTGACAAGGACGATCTGCTGAAATGCGCCCGTGGCGAATTATTCGGCCCCGGTAATGCGCAATTGCCTGCACCTCCGATGCTGATGATGGATCGGATCACCGACGTCTCGGCCGATGGTGGCGCGCATGGCAAAGGCCACATACTGGCCGAATTCGACATCACCCCTGACCTGTGGTTCTTTGATTGCCACTTCCCCGGCAACCCCATCATGCCCGGCTGTCTGGGACTGGACGGCCTATGGCAGCTGACCGGGTTCAACCTGGGCTGGCGTGGCTGGCAGGGACGCGGCATGGCCGTAGGCGTCGGCGAGGTCAAGCTGACCGGCATGGTCCGCCCGGACCGCAAGATGCTGACCTACAAGATCGACTTCAAAAAAGCGATCCAGACCCGCCGCCTGACCATGGGTGTGGCGGATGGTATCGTCGAAGCGGATGGTGAAATGATTTACGATGTCAAAGACATGAAAGTCGTTCTGTCCGAAGCCTGAGCCTGACCGGCCCGAAATAAGGAGCACGCACATGCGTCGAGTAGTTGTCACCGGTTTGGGGGTCGTGTCCTCCATCGGGAACAATGCCCAGGAAGTATTGGCCTCTCTCAAGGCCGGAAAGTCCGGCATCGAGGCCAACGAGCAGATGGTCGAACACGGCTTTCGCAGTCAGATCGCCGGAACGCTCAAGATCGATCCGGCTGAGCATGTAGACAAGCGTACCCTCCGCTTCATGGGTCCCGGTGCAGCATACGCGCATATCGCCATGAATCAGGCAATCGCCGATGCTGGCCTGACAGAAGACCAGGTCGTGAACCCGCGTACCGGTTTGGTCGCCGGTTCCGGCGGTCCGTCGACCAGCGCAATGCTGACGGCGCATCAGACTGTTCTGAAAACTGGCGCGACCAAGCGTATCGGCCCCTTCGCCGTGCCAAAATGCATGTGTTCGACGATCTCGGCCAACCTTGCGACCGCATTCAAGATCAAGGGCATCAACTACTCGATCACCTCGGCCTGCTCGACCTCGCTGCATTGCATTGGTAACGCGGCCGAACAGATCATGCTGGGCAAGCAGGACGTCATGTTCGCTGGCGGCGGAGAAGAGCTGGACTGGACACTGTCCTGCCTGTTCGACGCAATGGGTGCGATGTCGTCGAAATACAATGACACGCCGGACAAAGCCTCGCGTGCGTTTGACCAGGACCGTGATGGATTCGTCATCTCGGGCGGTGGCGGGATCGTCGTTCTAGAGGATCTGGAACACGCGTTGGCCCGCGGCGCAAAGATTTATGCCGAAGTGACCGGATATGCGGCCACATCGGATGGCCACGACATGGTGGCCCCGTCCGGTGAGGGTGGTGAGCGGGCGATGCGTCTGGCTCTGTCGACCATGCCCGAAGGGCGCAAAGTCGGCTATATCAACGCCCATGGCACCTCGACCCCGGTCGGAGACGTTGGCGAAGTTGAAGCCGTGCGCCGAATCTTTGGTGAAGGCAATGTGCCCCCGATCTCATCGACCAAGTCGATGACCGGACACGCACAGGGTGCGGCAGGCGCGCTTGAGACGATCTTCTGCCTGTTGATGCTGGACAATGATTTTATTACGCCGTCGATCAATGTCGACACGCTTGCCGAAGGCATCTTGCCCGGTGAAATTGCAACTCAAGTAGTTGAAAACGCAGGATTGGACAGTGTGATGACCAACAGCTTCGGCTTTGGCGGCACCAACGGGTCCATGATCCTGTCGAAGTATAACGGGTGAATGTAATGTCGGATCTTCTAAAAGGTAAACGCGGCCTGATCATGGGCGTGGCCAATGACCGCTCGATTGCGTGGGGCATTGCCAAGGCCATGCATGAGGCCGGTGCCGAACTGGCATTCACATATCAGGGCGAGGCGTTCGGTAAACGTCTTGAGCCATTGGCCCAAAGCCTGGGCAGTGATTTCATGGTGGACGCGGACGTCACGGATGACACCTCGCTGGATCGCGCATTCGAAGAGCTTGGCGCGCGCTGGCCCACCATCGACTTCGTGGTTCATGCGATTGCCTTTTCGGATAAATCCGAACTGACGGGACGTTTTCTGAACACCACGCGTGCCAACTTCAAGCACTCGCTGGACGTGTCGGCGTATTCCTTCATCGAGGTCGCGCGCCGCGCTTATCCGCTGATGCAAGAGAATGGCGGCACGCTGCTGACCCTGACGTATCAGGGATCGAACAAGGTTGTTCCGAACTATAACGTCATGGGTGTGGCCAAAGCCGCACTGGAATCGGCGACCCGCTATCTGGCCAACGATCTGGGTCCAGAAGGCATTCGAGTCAATGCGATCTCGCCCGGCCCGATGAAGACGCTGGCAGGTGCTGCAATCGGCGGTGCCCGCAAGACTTACAAATTCTGCGATCAGAACGCGCCCATGCGCTCGAACGCAACACTCGAGGCTGTTGGCGGCACGGCCGTTTACCTCACTTCAGATGCGGGAGCATGCACGTCGGGTGAGATCATTCGCGTCGATGGCGGCTTCCACGTTCTGGGCATGCCGCAACCTGATCACATGTGACCTGATCTTTCCCTGCCGGTGTCAAGATTTGACCATCTTTCGCGGGCAGGAATATCGGCATGAGCAAAGCCGAACATATCCTTACCAGCAACACTCGCAGCATCCGGTCACGCCGCAGGTCCGGGTTCTTGGGCACGCGGGGACTCGTCGCACTGTTGGCCCTAGTCATCCTATTGTTGTTTGTGTTCTTCACACAACCGCAGATGCGGGAAACCGTTGATGCCTGGATCAGCCTCGATTCAGGCTGATCCGATTCAATTCCTGAGTCAGTTGATCGAAACAACCTCGATATCAAAAATCAAATCCTGACCGGCCAAAGGGTGGTTGGCATCCAGCGTGACGGTTGCTTCATCAACCTCCACTACCGTTACCGGAACGGCCTGTCCGTCCGGTGTTTGCATCTGCAATTGGGTGCCGGGATCCAGCGGAATATCGTCCGGAATGCCTTCACGCGGGATCTGCTGGCGCGCTGCGGGGTTGATCGGGCCATAGGCGTCCACGCAGGCGATCTCGACCAGCTTTTTGTCCCCAATGTTCAAACCCGGCATCGCCGAATCCAAACCCGGGATAATCTGGCCCGTGCCAACGACGAATTCCAGCGGGTCACGTCCTTCGGAACTGTCAAAGACGTTTCCGTCCAACAGCGTTCCTGTGTAATGGATGCGA
Source organism: Ruegeria sp. YTSA072 (assembly GCF_059610285.1). Taxonomy (NCBI): domain Bacteria; kingdom Pseudomonadati; phylum Pseudomonadota; class Alphaproteobacteria; order Rhodobacterales; family Roseobacteraceae; genus Ruegeria; species Ruegeria sp. YTSA072. Next base: position 97,263 of record NZ_JBXWNI010000009.1, read on the forward strand.
ACCGTGTCGCCTTGTTTGATTTCCGTCATATTGGTCTCCGGCCTCTTTTGGGGTTTAGCGGCCAAGCCTAGGAGGTAACACGACATTGTAAACCCCACCCTCTTTCATGCCCGTTATTGTTGTGCAAACCTGCGCCGGACGATCAGGAGGGGACCGGATGCCAATCACAACCTGCATTTTCGATGCGTATGGAACGCTGTTCGACGTGGCCGCCGCCGCACGACAAGCAGCCGGGGAACCGGGCTTTGAGAAACTGCAACATAAGTGGCCCGAACTCGCCAATCATTGGCGCCTGAAACAGCTGCAATACACCTGGCTGCGCGCGGTCACGGATGCTCATGCGGATTTCTGGGATGTTACACAGGATGGCCTCGACTGGGCGCTTGAGGCGACCGGCCTGGACGGCGACGCAACACTGCGGCAACGGCTTCTGGATCTGTACTGGGAATTGCAGGCCTATTCCGAAGTTCCAGAAATGCTGCGCGCACTAAAAGCGGGTGAGTTGCAAACAGCGATCTTGTCAAATGGCTCGCCACCGATGCTTGATGGCGCGGTTCAGTCAGCGGGTATCGGGGACGTTTTGGACGACGTGTTGTCCGTGGAAAGCGTCGGAGTCTTCAAGCCGGATTCGCGGGTCTATGACCTTGTGCAGGAACGGTTCTGCTGTGCCCGAAACGAGGTTCTGTTCGTCAGCTCGAATGGCTGGGATGCGGCTGGGGCCAGCGGGTACGGCTTTGTCACCGCCTGGGTCAATCGCGCCGGGGAACCGATGGACCGCTTGCCATGGAAGCCTGCGCATGTACTGTCCGACCTAACGACGATTCCGCAACTGGCTGGACTTTAATGGCATTTTTCACTTCGTCTGATGACAGGCGTCTTTTTTTCGAGGACACCGGCTCTGGTGCGCCTGTGCTTTGCCTTGCCGGGTTGACCCGCAACAGCAAGGATTTTTCGTTCCTCGCGCCGCATCTGGGTGACATGCGGGTAATTGCGATGGATTACCGCGGGCGCGGTCGCTCGAACCATGACCCGGACTTTATGAACTACAACGTCCTTCGCGAATCTCAAGACGCGATCGAGCTGCTGGACCATCTTGGTCTGGACCGTGTGAATGTCATCGGCACCTCGCGTGGGGGGCTGATTGCCATGGCGCTAGCCGCCAGCCATCCCGAACGGTTGTTGAGCGTTGTTTTGAACGACGTCGGTCCGGTGCTGGAACCATCGGGTATCGCCAAGATCATGGAATTTGTCGGCAAGCAGCCCGTTTCCAAAACATATGATTTGGCGGCCCGGGCGTTGCAGCACGTCTTGGGGCCCCAATTTCCCGGCGTGTCACTAGCGCGTTGGCGGCAGCAGGCGGAAGTCCAATTCGACGAAACGCCTGATGGTCTGACCCTCAGCTATGATCCTGCGCTGCGTACAGCGCTTCTGGAACAGGCCGCTGCAGGGCCCGCCCCTGATCTGTGGCCCCTGTTTGAAGCACTGCAGAGCATTCCAACCGGCGTCATTCGCGGCACAAATTCGGATATTTTGGGCAAAGACACGCTGACTGAAATGCACAACCGCCACCCTGATCTTATATCGACAGAAATACCCGACCGTGGTCATCCCCCGTTTCTGGATGAACCACAGTCGGTAGAACTCATTCGCAAGGTACTGGTCACCGCATGAGCACACTTGAAATGATCGAGGCCGCCGCCGAGCGCCTCAGAGGGCATGTTCGCGAGACACCGATTCTAACCTCGCCGTTTCTGGACGAAATCGCGGGCCGCCGCGTGCTGGTGAAACCCGAGTGCCTGCAACACACCGGCAGCTTCAAGTTTCGCGGCGCTTGGTCGGCCATTTCGGCGCTCAGCGACGCGCAACGACAACGCGGAGTCATCGCCTATTCTTCGGGCAATCACGCGCAGGGCGTGGCCTATGCGGCCACACAGCATGGGATTTCATCGGTCATCGTCATGCCCTCTGACGCACCGCAGCTAAAGATCAACAACACCCGCGCGCTGGGGGGCGAAGTCGTTCTGTATGACCGCGCGAACGAAAGCCGCGAAGAAATTGGCGAGGCGCTGGCGTCCCAACGCAGTCTGACCCTGATCCGGCCTTACGACGAACCTCAGGTCATCGCAGGACAAGGCACAGTCGGGTTGGAGCTGGCGCGGCAGACGGCCGATTTGGGTTTCGAAAAGGCAGATGTTCTGGTGTGCTGCGGCGGCGGCGGGTTGACCTCAGGTATTGCGCTGGCGCTGGAAGGCCACGCGCCGGGGCTGCGAGCCCGCCCGTGCGAGCCCCAGGGGTTCGACGACGTCAAACGGTCTTTGGCAACAGGGCATACTCAAAGCAACAACGCTGCATCGGGCAACATTTGCGATGCGATCCTGACCCCGCAACCGGGCCGGATCACCTTTCCGATCCTGAATAGGCTGTGCGGTCCGGGCTTGTCGGTGTCCGAGGAAGACGCGCTTCGCGCCATGGCGCAGGCGTTTTTGCGCCTCAAGATCGTGCTGGAACCAGGCGGAGCGGTGTCGCTGGCCTCGGCCCTGTATCGCGCGGACGAAGTCGAAAGCGATGCAGTGATCGTTGTGGCATCGGGCGGCAACGCCGACCCCGAAGTCTTTGGAAAAGCGCTGGAATACCTGACCTGACAAGCCGTTTGGGCTGAGGCAACCTTACTATTGGGCGTATGACGCCAGGGGATTGAGTCGTGCAGATCGCAGACATTGGAAACGTTCAAATCCACTATCGGGTTGATGGTGATCCAGGCGGCGCGCCAATTGTGTTTGCCAATTCATTGGGAACCGACCTGCGACTTTGGGACGATGTATTGCTGCACCTGCCTGCAGGGCTGCGTGTGATCCGCTTTGACAAGCGCGGACACGGTCTTTCGTCGCAACCCCCGGCCCCCTATTCGATGGGTGCGCTTGTGCGGGACGTGGAAGGATTGCTTGATTTTCTTGAAGTGCGCGATTGCGTGTTTGTCGGCCTTTCGATCGGCGGGCTGATCGGACAAGGGCTGGCCGTCAAACGGCTGGATCAGGTTCGTGCGCTGGTGCTGTCCAATACAGCGGCCAAAATCGGCATCCCTTCGATCTGGCAGGACCGCATGGACGCGGTTCAAAAGGGCGGGATCGAGGCCCTGGCTGATGCAACCATGGAGCGCTGGTTTTCCAAGGCATTCCGCGCATCGCCCGAACATCTGCTTTGGCGCAACATGATGGTGCGCCAGCCAGTGGATGGCTATCTGGGCTGCTGCGCGGCAATCTCTGGCACAGACTTCTACACCCCCACCAGCGGCCTGCGCCTGCCGACCCTTGGCATTGCCGGCAGCGAGGACGGATCGACCCCACCGGATCTTGTGCGGGAAACCGTTAACCTGATCCCCGGCTCTCGGTTCGAGCTGATGCGACGCGCTGGGCACTTGCCTTGTGTGGAACAGCCGGCAGAATACGCGGCATTGCTGCACAGCTTTCTGACCGAAATCGGACATGTTTGAAGGAGCCTTGGTTTGGCCGATCTTCTGTTAGTCCATGGGTCCTGCCACGGTGCCTGGTGTTGGCGCGACCTTATCCCGGCGTTAGAAGCGCTGGGGCATGAGGTACGCGCCATTGACCTGCCCAGCCACGGATCGGATCCGACGCCCGTTGCCGATGTGACGCTGGATAGCTGTCGCGACACGATTTTGGATGCGACCTCGCGTAATACAATCATTGTCGGTCATTCCTGGGGTGGCTACCCGATCAGTGCCGCGGCTGAAGCCACGCCGGAGGCCATGCGCGCCCTTGTCTACCTTGCCGCCTACGTCCCGCAGGATGGCCTGTCGATGGTAGAAATGCGCAGACGAGCACCCCGGCAAACAATCCATGATGCGGTCGAAAAATCAACCGACGGCCTCTCGTATACGGTTGTACCAAGCAAGGTGCATGACCTGTTCTACCACGATTGCCCGCCCGAAACCGTGCCATTCGCGTTTGCACGCTTGTGCCCGCAAGCCATCGCGCCACAGGACACCCCCCTGCACCTAACCGGCAACTTCGACCGGGTTCTCAAGGCATATATCCGGGCGACCGATGACCGGACGATCCCGACCGAATACCAGGAACAGATGAGCCACAGCGCCCCCGAGGCGATGCGTCATACGATTGACACGTCGCATTCCCCATTCTTTGCACAACCGCAAAAACTGGCTGAATTGTTGGACAAAATCGCAAAAGACCTGCCAGGGTCACAAGTCTGAGCGTGTCCCTTTCAACCTGCATTTTCTGCGGATAAGGTCCGCCCAAATTCTCATCCTTGCGGTTCAAATGCGTCTTCCCTTTTTCTTCGTCCTTCTCACGGTCATGATCGACGCCATGGGCATCGGCCTTGTCCTGCCTATCATGCCGGAACTGATCGTCGAAGTTCAGGGTGGCACATTGGCGACAGCTGCGATCTGGGGTGGCATCCTCAGCACCGCGTTTGCCGCCATGCAATTTGTGTTCGGACCGGTTCTGGGTAACCTTTCGGATGCTTACGGGCGACGGGTGGTATTGCTGGTCTCGCTGTTCGTCATGTCACTGGACTATGTTGTCATGGCGCTTGCGGGCAACATCTGGTTGCTGTTGGCCGGACGCATCGTCGGAGGCATTACGGCTGCCACGCATGCAACGGCGGCGGCCTTCATGGCGGATGTGTCGAAACCCCACCAAAAGGCTGCAAACTTTGGTCTATTGGGCGCAGCATTTGGCGTCGGGTTTGTCTTTGGCCCAGTACTTGGTGGGCTGCTGAGCGAATATGGCACACGTGCACCATTTTGGGCTGCGGCGGGTTTGTCTGCCCTGGCCTTCGTCATCGGTGTATGTGTCATGCCCGAGACGGTCACCGACAAGACGCGCCGGGCCTTCAGCCTGCGGCGCGCAAACCCAGTGAACTCGCTGCGCGCGATTGCGTCGTTGCCCGGTATCCGGCCGATGCTGTGGGTCTATCTCCTGTACTCCATCTCGATATATGTCTACCCGGCAATTTGGGCATATTTCACAACCGAACGGTTCGGCTGGTCACCACAAATGATCGGCCTGTCACTGGGCGTCTACGGGATCGGCATGGCGGCTGTTCAGGGCGGCCTGATCCGTCCCGCAACCAAGTATTTGGGGGAACGCGTTACAATCATCTACGGCATGGGGTTCGAGCTGTTTAGCTTTTTTCTTCTGGCCTTCCTGACCAATGGGATCATTGCCTTGATGCTGATCCCGATCACCGCCATCGGAGCGGTTGTGACCCCTGCCCTGCAGGCCCTGATGTCGCGCAAGACGCCCGACTCGCAACAGGGTGAACTGCAGGGTGTACTGACATCCTTGCACGCTTTGTCGATGGTCATCGCACCGTTGCTCATGACCAGCGTGTTCGCTCAGTTCATCAAGCCCGACGCGGCGATCTACTTGCCGGGCGCACCATTCCTCTTGGCATTCGTCATGATGGTGATCTGTCTTCTTGTGTTTTCCCGTTCACGTGGGGTCATGGCATAACTACGACATCCCTTTGACGGATTCCGCCTTGCAGCGTCCCCATAAGCGCGCCACCGTAGCGCAAAGCGAGAGAGGGACAGCATGCAAACCATCAAAGCCGCCGTTTGCCGGGCGTTCGGCGAACCTCTGGTCATCGAAGACATTCAAATCGCACCACCAAAGTCAGATGAGGTCGAGGTGACCTTGGATGCAGTGGCAATTTGCCATTCGGACATATCATATGCCAGCGGCGCATGGGGTGGGCACCTGCCTGCTGTCTATGGGCACGAGGCTGCGGGAATCATTACTGCTGTTGGCGACTCGACTGGTGGATTTGAGGTTGGGGACCCGGTTGTCGTCACCCTGATCCGGGCATGCGGCTCGTGCCCGTCTTGCGCGGGGGGAAAGCCAACTGTCTGCGAAACGCCTTATGACACGGTCAAAGGACCTTTGAGCACGGCAGACGGCGGACCGCTGGAACAGGCAATGGCCTGTGGTGCATTTTCCGAAAAGGTTGTGGTCAGCCACCGACAGATCGTCAAAATTCCGCACTCTATGCCCAAAGACGTCGCCAGCCTGCTGTCCTGCGGAGTGATCACGGGCGTCGGTGCCGCCGTCAATGCCGCCGGGCTGCGTCCCGGACAGGACGTGGTCGTAATCGGCGCGGGTGGCGTTGGGCTGAATGCGATCCAGGGTGCGCGGATCGCAGGGGCGCGCCGCATCGTGGCCGTGGACATGACCGAAGAGAAGTTGGCTATCGCCAAGGAATTTGGTGCAACCCATGGCGTATTGGCCGATCAGAAAGCCCCCTGGAAGGCCGCTTACAAAGCGCTTGGTGGTCGCGGCGCAGACGCTGTCTTGATTACTGTCGGCGCAATCCCTGCCTATGATCAGGCCCCTCGTTACTTGGGCCCCGGTGGCAAGGCGATTATGATCGGGATGCCGCATTCCGGAGATATGGCAAGTTACGAACCGGTTGTTCTGGCTGCACTGGGTCAGGGTTTGATCGGGTCGAAAATGGGCGATGTTGTCATTCAACGCGATATTCCATGGATGATCGACCTTTACGATCAAGGGCGCCTGAAACTGGATGAGCTGATTTCGGGCCGGTGGTCGCTATCGCAGATCAACGAAGCGATCGAGGACACCAAAACTGGATCTGCCAAGCGAAACGTGATCCTTTTCGACAGGGCTTAACCCAGCAGGGCAGGAGAACACCTGATGAAGCTGCAAGACCTCGACATCATCGTCACAGCCCCTCCTGCGCCTGGTTGGGGCGGGCGGTATTGGATACTGGTCAAAGTCACGACCGATACCGGGATCACCGGCTGGGGCGAATGCTATGCATCCTCAGTTGGTCCCGAGGCAATGCGCCATGTCATTCAAGACGTGTTCGAACGGCACATGCAGGGCGAGAACCCCGAAAACATCGAACTGATGTTCCGCCGAACATACTCCAGCGGATTTACACAGCGTCCTGATCTGACGGTCATGGGCGCCTTTTCCGGACTGGAAATCGCGTGTTGGGATATTCTGGGCAAGGATCGCGATCGCCCGGTCTATGCCTTGCTAGGGGGATTGGTGAACGAACGCATAAGGGCCTACACCTATCTGTACCCCCTGCCCCAACATAACCTGAACGATTTCTGGACGTCGCCTGAACAAGCTGGCGAATGTGCCGCCGAAATGGTCCGGCGCGGGTTCACAGCCGTCAAGTTTGACCCCGCTGGGCCTTACACTGTTCGGGGCGGGCACATGCCTGCGATGTCCGATATCTCGATGTCTGTTGCGTTCTGCAAAGCGATCCGAGAGGCCGTGGGCGATAAAGCCGATCTGCTGTTCGGCACCCACGGCCAGTTCAACACCGCGGGCGCAATCCGATTGGGTCAGGCGCTTGAACCCTATTCACCGCTTTGGTTCGAAGAACCGACACCACCGGACATGATTGAAGATATGGCTCGTGTCGCGCGGAACGTTCGGATCCCGGTCGCGACCGGTGAACGCATGACCACCAAAGCCGAATTCGCGGCCGTTTTGCGGGCTGGGGCGGCGGAAATCCTCCAACCGGCGCTGGGTCGTGCCGGCGGAATTTGGGAAATGAAGAAAGTCGCGGCCATCGCTGAAGTCTTCAACGCCCAGATGGCCCCACATTTGTACGCGGGTCCGGTTGAATGGGCCGCGAATATCCATCTGGCCGCGTCCATCCCCAATCTGCTGCTGCTTGAGACCATAGACACGCCGTTTCACGATCAACTCATCAACGGCTCATTGCAGGTTGAGGCCGGATTTGTCCCCGCGCCGACCGCACCGGGCCTGGGGATTGAGGTGAACGAAGACCTTGCACGGGCGCACCCTTTTAACGGTGATGGCCTGCATCTGCAGATGCAGGAAGAGCCCTGTGATTACGTGAACGGAAACGCCTTTCAAGGTGGTGCCCCTGCAACCGAGGGGTGACAACTCAATAGGTCTTGGGGCACATTGACCCAACCCATAGGTGTTAAACAGGCAACGCGTGACACTTGAAGACGACCAAACCGAACAAACCGAAGCTGCGCTATCTGAAATGAAAGAAAGCGCGGCTCGAGCCTCTGCGTTTCTGAAAACGCTCGCGCATGAGGGTCGGTTGATGATTTTGTGCCATCTGGCCGACGGCGAAAAATCCGTGGGTGAATTGGAGGCCTTGTTGCGTATCCGTCAGGCTGCGGTCAGTCAGATGCTGGCGCGCCTGCGCGCTGAAAACATTGTTGCAACGCGCAGGGACGGAAAATCCATCTATTACTCGCTGAACAACGACGGCGCGGCGCAGGTGATCGCTGTACTTTACGACATGTTCTGCAGCCCCGAAAGCGAATAACCCTTAGTTCGATACATAGCCCGCGATCACCTGCAACAGTTTGAACGCGGTTGCGGCGTCGTTTTCGACCACGGCCAGGAATTCCTCTTCACCAATACGCAGGCACGACAGTTCCGTCTCGGCGATCATGCTCAGCGCTCGAGGTTCCTTGCGGATCAGGCCCAACTCTCCGACCAGGGCACCGGGGCCGACCGTGGCAATCAACTGATCCACTCCGTCAGTTTGCGGAAGGTACAACCCGGCCTCCCCGTCCAGCACCACATAGGCACCGTCCGTTGGCTGATCGTCTTTAAGGAAAACAACCTCTCCTGCTTTGGCATCGAACCAGCGCGCGCCAAAGGCCAGCAGGCGCAGCTGTCGGCGGTCCAGCCCGGAAAACAGCGGTGTCTGTTCCAGCGCGCGCAGCTTGCGCGAGAGGTCAGCCGAGGCGGCACTGTCTTCTTCCACGTCCGAAGGTCCTTCATCCGAGACGACCCGACCTTGCCTGATTTCCACATACATGTCGAACACGCTCGGGTTTTCGAACTGGTCGTTCAGGTAGATCACCGTGGTATCCGGCAGCAGAGCGCGTAGATTTTTGTACACGGCCACTTTCGAGGCCATGTCATAACTGGCCAACGCGTCCTCAAGAATCAGAATATCCGGTTTCTTGATCGTCGCGCGCGTAAAAGACAGAGGTTCAGCAAAGACCGCTGGCAGGTTTTGACCACCCAGCGCCACCGGCACGTCATAGATCAGCTCAACCACCAACGGGCGCGCACCGTTTTCGCTCAATACATCCACGATCAGTTTGCGCGCCTCGTCCGAACGGGCGCCGCCGATCTGACTGACCTTTCCAAACAGGGCGTTCTCAAGAACTGTCAATCCGGGCGCGAATTTTGATTTGTCCAAGGGCACAAATACATCCAGCAACCGCTCCAGCAGCTTTTCGGAATGGCTATGTCGCAGCTCAAGGATGCGGTCCTTGAGGTCGTCGGTGAAGGCTGGTCCGATCTGTTCCGCCGAAATCACAAACGGAACGGCCAGCAGGTTTGCCAACTGTTCATCATTCAGCCCCGATACGCCCTCGTTCCGGGTCTTTTCGACAAGCTCGACCGCAGCCTCGTACGTTTGCGCCTCTAGTCCCAGTTTGCGAAACAGCGGGTGATCGGTGCCGTCCAGGCCGAAAATCTGGCGCAGCATCTCAATCACATCGCGTGTCAGGCTCACCAGTGTCTCGTCCAAACCAAATTCGCGCAACTGCTCAAGGAACACGGTCTGCTGCGCCAAAAGCTCTTGTGTGACGGGGACTTTGGGGGTGGCAAACAACAAGTTCTCCGCAACCGGCAAGGCAGGGTTATAGCGATTGCGGTCAAAGATCAGGGCCTGTTGCTCTAGCCCTGTTGCTTTCACCGCATCCTGAACCAAAGGTCGCAGTTCGACCAGTTTGTCGGCCAGCTCGGGATGCTCGGCGGCATCGAAGACCTGTTCGGCCCCGCGCAAAAACAGCGCCGCGCCGGAACCCATCCCGTCAATCAGTTTCAACCACCAGTCGCGCACCTCTTCAGCGCTGTCTAATCCCGCAGTCGTCGGGTCCAGCCAGTTTGCCTTGAAGGGGTCCGGGCTATTGCCGGCCCGCAACGTCTCATCATATCCGGGGTCGTTTGTTTCGGATGTCTGTGGCTTGAACCGCATCGGCATCATGACGTTGTCGCCCAGCGTACCCTGGAACATTACGGGTCGTGACGAAGCATACCCAATACGGGCGGCCACAACGCTTTGATGCAGCTCTGACAAACGGATTTCACCGATCCGAACCCGGCCCGAGCTGGGCAGAATTTCCCGCGTCAGCAACTCGGCCATCGCGCGGCGATCTTCTTCGCTGGGGGCCGCGATCCCGATGATTTTCCCGCTGGGAAAGGACAGATCCAAATCATCCAGAACCTGGTTACCGTCCATATCGCGAACCGAGACATGGTCGAGCACTATGTCACCGTTCAGCCTTGGCGTGGTCTCGGGTTCGCCATCGAACAGTTTTTCGTCATGCATTCCGGCAGGTGCAAACCGTTCCGTCACCACGTCCCAGCGCAGCGACATATCCTGTGTCTGGTTATAATAGGTCAGCAGTTCCTTCCACGGCGAACTGAGGTCCTTATATGCAGCCAGAGCTGCAACCAGCGCACCCAGCGAAACCGAACCCTGCAGGACCAGAAGACCCCCAACCAGATAGAACAGGAACGGTGTCAACTGCGAGATGAAGTTGTTGAGGAACTTCATAAAGAACTTTTTCTGGTAGATCTCGAACCGGATACCAAACAGGCGGCCCAATTGATCGGACACCATCGCCCGGCGGTACCGCCAGCCGCCATTGGCACGCAACGTGGACGCACCCGCCGCGTTCTCGCCAATCTGGGCGGCCAGCAACCGAACCTCTTGAATGCGTTTTTTGTTCAGAAGGTTGATCTGACGCTGCAGTTTCGGAATCAACCAGGCCTGCAGCGGGATCAGCGCAACTGCCGCCAGCCCAAACCAGAAGCTTTGCAGAAACAGGAAGGACAGGATGGTGATCATCTGACCCGCCTGCAAAACCGGTTGGCTGATCGCGTCCCCCATGAGCCCGCCCATGGGCTCGCTTTCGGCGGTGACCATCGACACCAGCTCACCTTGGCTGACGCGTTCAAAATAGGGTTGAGGGAAACGCAACGCGCGGCTGATCAGCACGTACCGGAACCGGCGCAACATACGCTCGCTCAGCACGCCTTTCATTGTGTTGATGCGCATTTTCATCAAGCCATGCGCCAGCACCGCGATCAGAAACCCGATACACAGAATGATGAGGAATGTTGTCTGAGGCAGGTTATAACCCCAGACATCTACAACCGGGCTGGCCGCGCCAATCGCATCGTTGATGATGCGTTTGGGCAATTCGAGCGTCAGATAAAGTAGTGGAAACAACGTCGAGGTCACGGCCAGCAGAATCAACTGGTCGCGTTTCGAGTATTTCCAAATAAACTGGAAAATTGAACGTTCTATGGAACCTGCCCCTACTAAGGATCACCGAAACGATCTTGACGAAAGTGTCGTAAACCCAACACTCTGAATTTACCTTATTCCAGCCAAAAGAGGCAAATAGTTTCCAATTTGATCAGTTAATTGCCGAGTGTGAACAAGTTCATTTGCGCAACCACAGATTAGTGCCTAGACTCTGTCTGGGACGATATCGGGAGGACTCATTTGACTGCCAGTATAGGCGCAGTGCTATTGATGCTCTGCTTATTGCAGATCAAACATATGTTTGCGGATTTTTTTCTCCAGACTCCGAAAATGTTGGCAGGGCGCGGTGAGTATTTTCACGTGGGCCGTGCGCAGCATGCGGGCGTGCATGTCATCGGGTCAGTGATTGTCTTTTTAATTTTTGGCGCGCCGTGGTCGTTTATTTTGATCATTGCTGCACTGGAATGGATTGTTCACTTCAATATTGATTTCGCCAAAGCCAGCTATTCGGACAAAAAACAACTGATGCCGACGCAAGCCGCGTTTTGGCGGGCTGCGGGTCTGGACCAGTGCCTGCACAACCTGACTTACATCGCCATGGTCTGGGCTTGGGCTGAATTCGCTACCTGATCAGCGATTGCTTCAGGCGACGTTTTCCAGGGATTGCGGACAATACGCGTCCAGCCACATTCGATCCAAACGGTCAATTCTAGCGGCGTCGAAACGTTCTTCTTCCTCCCAATAGCGACCAGACGAAACGAAGTAATTCAACTGTGCCTCCGCCTGCAATGCCGCTTGCATACCCTTTGTCGAAAGCAGCCTGCCAGACATTAAGTTGTCAGTCGTCACCGAAGGAAAGACCAGCCGGCTTTCACCCTGCGACAGTCGAACCACGCGGCAATTCTGCGCGGCACCGAACAAAGCCAATCGGGCGGATTTTGCCTCGAGCGATCGCAGCGTCACATCAGCGCGCAAAGGGTCGGCTGCTCCGTTGCCGTAAAAATGGGTCTTGCCTGTATTCGGGTAAATCATGTCACAGCCAAAAAAGGCCAAGACGGCTGGCTTAAGCGCGGCCAAGGCCCAGTAGCCCGCCGTAAACGCCATCGTGCCGCCGGCGTAAACAAAGCCACCAAACTTGTTTTGATGCGGAACGTATTCATCCGCCTCGACGATGCTTTGGCTACGAACCAGTTCGTCCGGGCGATTGCAGATAGGGAAGTCCTCAGGATGGATGAGGAAATCCCAATCGTCGCGGATACGCCAGGCGTTGTTGATTGCAACGATGTGGGTAAACGGATCTCGCGACCACTCCCGAGCTGCAGCGGCGGCCGGTGCACTTCCAAGTATCAAAACGCGATGCGTCGGTTCGGCCATCCTGGGTCCTGCCCTTTTTCAGTTCCCCGGAAGGATAGGGCGATTTTTTTCCTTAACTACCCCAGTACAGAAAAACTGCTTTCTTCGTTGATGGGTCGCTTGCGTGAATAGAACCCGACATCAATGCTCCGCCCGATATAAGGAAGTTCGTATTGCAACGGCTGCGCGTCGTGATCCGCGCCCCCTTCACAATACGCGATCAGGGCGGTCATCATCTTGCCCGCAATCGGAGCATTCTTGTACTGGTTCCCGCTGGTCCCGCAGGCCATGTAGAACCCCGGCAGGCTGGATTTGTCATAGATCGGAATCCAGTCTGTGGATGCGTCATACAGGTCCACAACTCCACGTGTTTTGGACGGGATGCCAAGACTTGGGACGCGCTGTGCGTAACGCATGGCTTGCGTTGTCCACTGATCGGTGAAGTCGTGGTTATAGTGAACGTCGTCCTCGCACCATTGATGCGGATCGCATTCGGGGTCTTCCGAGCCAACCAGAATGTGGTTGCCGTGCTCGGGTCGACAGTAGCAGGCAATATCGCTGTCCGAGACAATCGTTCCGTCGTTTTCAAAATCAAATCCCTCGGGTGCGGGGACGTGCACAACCTCTTGCCGCAAGGGCCGGGTTTCGATCGTCATGTCATCCAGAACACCCGCCATCTTGTTGATGATCGCCGAGCCGGGGCCCGCGACGTTCACGACGACTTTTGCGTAGATTTCTTCGCCCGAGGCAAGTTTGACACCCGAAACCCGACCGTCGCTGGACAATATCTCAACCACTTCGGCACCAGTGCGCACTTCTGCGCCATGCAGCATGGCAGCGTCCATCAAGTTCTGCGCGGACAAAGCCGGGTCCGTGACATATCCCGCCTGTGGCCAGAACACACCGCCCAGCATCTTGCGCCCGTTCGGGTGCCCGAATTCCGGATCATCCATACGGCGCGCCGGCGCGAAACTGTTCTGCGAGTAGATCGGTAGGCGCTCACTGACTTTATCTGATGACCATTCTTCGAACGGGCAATCCAGATCGGCGCTGTTCTTCATGTGCTTTTCAAGCAAGCCATTGGCATCGGTCTTCATCACCAGACAGCCGGTCTCGCGAAATTGCGCCAGATTAGCATCCTCGGGCAGGCCGAGGTAGTCCGCCCAATCGCGCCAGTAGTGGTAACCTTCCCACGCAAACGCCGTTCCGTCGAAGGTCGAATAATGCATCCGGATAATGGCGCAGGATCCGGCAGTCGAACCGTGGCCAACCTGACTGTTTCGGTCCAGCGACAGGGTTTTCCAGCCCGCTTTCGCCATTTCAAAGGCGATGGCCGCGCCGATCACACCGGTTCCGATGATGATTGCGTCAGGTTGACTCATGAGGCTTCTCCCTTCCAATAGCGCATTGAATAGGCGCTGAATTCTTCGACTTCTTCGGGCTTGGGCTCAACCCCGGTGAAGACATAAAGGTAATGCGGAACCATTGCGATCCGCGTGGACATTGGCTCGTTCAGCTGCGCCAGATCATAACCGATTTGCATATAATACAGCACGCGGGCACGCGTTTCGGCCTCGACTTCGGAATAGCCATAGCGCGCGAACATGGCGTGAAGCGCTTCGAGCCTGCGCGCATCCGATTGATCAAGCGCCCGGCGCACTTTGCCTGATTTGCGCGCCCAATCCCGGACGGCAAAATCCAACGCGGTATCGAACAGTTCAGTATTCACCACGCAACGATGCACGTTGCAAACGGCTGCGGTTATCGTATCCGCCGGGGCCTTGGCCTGCGCGACCAAAGCCGCTGTATTCGTCGCATGCCAGCGCGCCAGCAGGGCGTCCAAAAGCTCTTGCCGGGATTTGAAATACCAATAGAAGGACGACCGCGACACGGCCATTCGTTCAGCCAGGTTCAGGACCTTGATTTGGTCCACACCGTCCGAGATCAGGACATCCATAGCCACGTTCAGCCAGTCGTCACGCGTGACCTTGATATTGCCGACCAAAGGCTCGGCTTCGGGGTCGTCCCTGTGCAGGATGGGCTTGGTACTCATTCAACTCTCCGGCGGGGCGCCGCCCGCAGCGGTGCGGCGCGCAACGAACTCGTGCAAGGCACCCATGCGGTCGCTGTCACATGAAGGCGCTTTGAAGTCAGACAGAATACTCTTCCAAACCGCGGTCGCGCGATGATTGGCATCCATCGATCCGCGCTCTGTCCAGGTTCCGAAATTTGCATAATCGTGCAAATGCGGTTCGTAGAATTCGGTGTTGTACCGCTCCATCGTCTGGCTTGAGGCAAAGAAGTGCCCGCTGGGTTCGACTTCACTTAGGGCGGTGTCGAAACCGATCTCGGCCGTACCTGCCTGCGCCCCTGCACAAAGCTCGGCGACCATGTTCAGGACCTCGGCGTCACAGATCATTTTCTCAAAAGAAACGGTCAAGCCACCCTCCAGCCAACCGGCCGAGTGAATGATTACCGTCGCCCCTGCCATCAGACAGCCCCAAAAACCAAACTGGTTTTCATTCGCTGCTTGAACATCGTTGATGTTCGACGCTGATCCGGCAGCCGACCGCCAAGGTAGGCCCAGATGCCGGGCCAACTGGCCTGCGGCAAGCGAAGCCTGGAAATGTGAGGGTGTTCCAAATGCGGGCGCACCCGATTTCATATCCACGTTGCTGGTGAACGTGCCATAACACACCGGCGCACCCGGCTTGGTCAGCTGGGTCAGTGTCAACGCCGCCAACGCCTCGGCATGTGAAAGTGTGATCGCGCCGGCCACGGTGATCGGGGCCATCGCGCCCATCAAAGTAAATGGCGTGATGATCGACATCTGTCCATTGCGGGCGAAATCTATCAGCCCTTGCGCCATCGGTATGTCCAGCGTGCGCGGGCTGTTCGTATTGATGATCGTGTAGCAATGTGCGCCCGCCTGAAATGCATCATCTGACAGACCCCGCGCGATGGACAGCATTTCAAAGCAATCCATCACCTGCGGCGTTCCGCGAGAGAAGAAAAACGGGAACTTGTCCGTAAGTTCCATCTGCGCCTTCGTCGTGAAATAGTGGCGCAGATGGGTCGGCACGTCCTGAGGCTCGACCTGAGGCGAGATCATCTGGAATACATCAAAATGATGCGTAAGCTTGAGGAACTCCAGATAGTCCTGCCCCGAGGCCGGGCGGCGGCCGCGTTCAAGATCTGTCGCGTTCGGTGCCCCTGCCCCCGGTTGAAACACCAGACTACCTAGCTCAAGGGTGAAGTCTCTGTGTCGCGCGCCTGCATGGCACGCTATCGACTTTGGTGCTGATGCGACGGCGGCTTCAACAATGTCGCGGCCGATGAAGACCATCTCGGTATCTTCATCCACCCGCGCACCCGCTTTCGCAAAGAGACGCCGGGCTTCCGGAAGCAGGCATTTGACGCCCAACTCCTGAAGTGTTCGCAAGGCCGTTTCGTGCATATCCGCAATCTGGTCAGCCGGAAACACCTCCATCAATGGGAAGGGATTCTTCAACTGGCGATAATTCACGTCCCGACTGGGCGCAGAGGCGGCCTCGGCGCTTCGCCCGCGCCGTCGTCGCCCACGTTCGGATGTTTGTCCGATCATGCTTAGCCCCTCATCGCTTTGCCCTGCGGGTCATAAGGTGACGGCGCGACAACCCTCGCGGGCCTCTCGACACCAACCACATGGACCGAAAGCTCTGTTCCGGGCGCGGCCTTGTCGCGATTGACCAAGGCCATTGCCAAAGACTTGCCGGTGTAGTGACCGTATCCGCCGGATGTCACAAAGCCGACACGCTCACCGCCCGCCCAAACGGGTTCATAGCCACTTGCATCCGCATCATCGGCGTCCACTTCCAGTGTCACCTGTATCTGCGCCGGACCATTTCCATCACGCTCAGCCACAGCGGCCTCTTTGCCGACAAAGTTCTTGTCCCAATCGATCCAGCGATCCATGCCGGTCATTCCCGGGGTGTAAAGCTGCGTGAACTCTGCCGACCAGATGCCAAAGCTTTTTTCAAGCCGCGTTGACAGCATCGCGTTGAAACCGCACTCGCGAATGCCCTCTTCGGCACCGGCCTCCATCAACATGCGGCGCAGCTTGATGTGGTCACCGTAGCGGCAGTTGATCTCATACCCTTTCTCGCCGGTCACCGACATACGGGCGACGCGCGCGCGGACCAACCCGATGTCAAAATCTCCACAGCCCATGAATTTCAGACCCGAGATGTCCTGTTCAGCCAACTTTTCGACCACGGCTTGCGACTTGGGACCAACCACCGCGAACCCGCAATATTCCTCGCCCAGATCCTGGACATTAACGCCGTCGATCATGTGATCGTCAAACCAGCGCATGTGCCACGCCCGCAAGTAGTAGCTGCCCATGATCCACCAGGTTCCGTCGCCCCAGTTGAGCACCGTGAGGTCCCCTTTGAGCCGCCCGTTCTCACCCAGCATCGGCGCCAGCTTCGCCCGACCTGGTGCGGGCAGTTTTGAGGCCATGACTTTGTCCAGCCAAACCTCAGCATTCGGGCCACTGACCTCAAACCGGGAGAATCCCGAGATGTCCATCAAGCCGACGCCTTCGCGGATCACCTTGCATTCGTCTGCTACGATGTCGTGCGCATTCGACCGCTTGAGCGTCGGTGTTTCCTCGAACCCTTTCGGAGCAAAATACAGCGGCACTTCAAGATCCCAGCTGACGCCCCATTTGCAACCCGCATCCGTCATCGCGTCATGCGCTGGGGCCATTTTTAGCGGCCGCCCCGCGGGCAGTTCCTCGTTCGGGTAGGTCATTACAAAGCGGCGGGAATAAAACTGGCCCGTGGTTTCACGGATATACCGCTTATTCTGCGCAAAATCGCCAAAGCGCGCCACGTCCATCGGCCAGGCATCCGCCTCGGGCTCGCCATGGATCATCCATTCAGCCAGCGTCTTGCCAACACCGCCGCCCTGCAGGAAACCTGCCATAACCGCGCAGGCCGACCAATAGCCACGCTTGCCGGGAACCGGGCCGACCAACGGGTTTCCGTCGGGCGCAAAGGTGAAAGCACCGTTTACCCATGTCTTGATGCCTACGTTCTGGATCGACGGATAGCGTTCAAAGCCAAGCGTCAGCTCATTCTCGATCCGGTCGAGCTGTTCCTGAAACAGCTCCTCACCATAATTCCATGGCGCACCGTCCATGGCCCAGTGTTCGTGATCGACCTCATAAATTCCGACCAGAACGCCTTTCTGATCTTGCCGCATATAGGTGAACCCCTCGAGGTCCACCGTCATCGGCATTTCGAATGCGGCTTCAGCGACCTCGGGGACTGTGTCGGTGATCAAGTAGTGGTGTTTCAGAGGAGACACCGGCAACTCTACCCCCGCCATACGCCCGACCTGCTTGGCCCACAGGCCAGCGGCGTTAACCACGTGTTCACAAGTGATCGTGCCCTTGTCCGTGATGACCTGCCAGCCATTATCGGTCTGGATCAGCTCCTCGACCTTGGTTTCCTCATAATACTCAGCACCGCGTTTTTTGGCAGCCGTCGCATAAGCCTGCACCGTGCCGGTTGTGTCGATATAGCCCTCGCGGTCAGCCCACATCGCGCCCAATACGCCGTCGGTCGACATGATCGGGCAGCGCCTTTGCGCTTCTTCCGGAGAAAGCAATTCGCAGTCATCGATGCCAATGGACTGAAATATGCGATAGTTGGCTTGCAACCACTCCCACCGTTCCGGCGTACCGGCCAATGTCAGGCCACCAGTCATGTGCAACCCGATATTCTGGCCGGATTCCTTTTCGATCTCGCTGAGCAGGTCGATAGTATACGCCTGCAAGGATGCCATGTTTGGGTCCGCATTCAGAGCGTGAATGCCGCCAGCCGCATGCCAGGACGAGCCGGACGCCAGCCGCCGCCGTTCCAGCATAACCACATCCGTCCAGCCAAACTTGGCCAGATGATACAGAACCGAGGCGCCCACGACGCCGCCCCCGATGACCACAACGCGATACTGAGATTTCATCCTGCGCTCCCCTGTATGACTAAGGAAGGACGCTAGTGACACTGTTCACTTCTGTCTAGACATTTCTGTACAGTTCCGCGCAAGCGAAGAAACGGCCTCGGGCCAGCAGTTTCTAGAGCTGAGCGCTGGGACGGGATGCGACCTTGTCGAACCATGCCAAAGTGGCTGTATTTTCTTGTGGAATCCGTTTCTTGATCACGCGGGCAAAGTCCACAAAGACAAAGGTGGAAATGTCCGCGATGGTGAAGTCGGCACCTGCGATAAACGCACTTTCGCCCAGCCGCTGTTCGAGCAGCGAAAAGAAATGATCAACCCGCGCGGACCCTCGCTGAGCCAATTCCGGAATTTGCCGGTGATTCACCGGACCCGGAATCGCCCTGTCCGCAAAGGCCGGATGCGTGTTGCGCAAGGCCTCGGCAACAGGCATGCCGCCCTGTTGTTCGACAATGCTGTTCCACATCAGAACCTGTCCCTTTTCATCGGGTGTGCGCCCCAATAGCGATGGCTCGGGAAACCGCGCCTCAAGGTAAGCGGCGATCCCAAGATTCTCGGTTAGCGTGCTGCCCTCATCCGTCACCAACACGGGGACAGTTGCATTCGGGTTCACCGCGCGAAATTCGTCGCTGAGTTGCTCACCTTTGCCGATCGAGATTTCTCGGGTTTCGATATCCAAACCCTTTTCGGCAATGAACATGCGCGCGCGCCGCGGGTTGGGGGCCGTGGAACAATCATAAAAAAGCATCAGGTTCTCCCACCCTGTCAGCGGCGATAAATGAAACAGCGCCCTTCGACGGCCCCTTCAGGAAGGGACACTTCGGTCAAGGTATCGAAATACATCCGGTCGCTGGACACCATCAAACCACCCTCGGCTAATAGCGGCTCGATCAATGGTGAGACAAATCTGGCGAAGTCGTCGTTCTTTTTGCGGTTGTGGCCGCCCAAGTCCGCGTGGATCAGACTGGCCGTGGCTCCGAACCGATCCACCGAGGCCGGTAGTGTTTCTCGCACATCCCCCAAAATCACCCGATCTGCGGGCGGCGTGGAATCCGGATGCGACGCCACGGCGCGCTCGAACACATAAACAGGTCGACCTGAAATATACTGCACCATGTGATGATAGGTGCGCCCATTGCCCAACCCCAGTTCGAACACTGGCCCAGGCATTCCTTTGGTTTCAGAGATGGCGAAATCCAGACAGGCCCGTTGGGACACCATACGGTCGATGAACAGATCCAGGCGGCTTTGGTTGTCGGGCACGGGGAAATCTCTCCTTGATATCAGTCAGCTCATGATTTGGGGCCGACACCGCATGTGATGACAAATCCTCAAGGATTTGTGTAGGTAAATTGGCCTAAGTTTCACATTTTCGCGACAATTCGGCCCAAGAACGGGTTTGACTACACAGGCACAACCGCGCGAGACTAAGTCAAAAAACACAGGGAGTTGAATACGCCGATGTCGAACCACGGACGAACGGGTGGAAAACCCGCATGACTGCGTTGTTGTCCGTCAGAGACCTCAGCATCGGTTTTGGTGCGGGCGACTCAGTTGTCAAAGGTGTCAACTTTGATGTCGAGGCTGGGCAGACATTGGCTCTGGTCGGTGAATCCGGATCGGGAAAAACCATCTCGTGCCGGGCGGCCTTGCGTATTTTACCACGTGCCGCGCAAATCCGCAGTGGCACGATAACCCTGAACGATTCGAAAGGCTTCGAGGATCTGACCAAGATCAGCGAGCGACAGATGCGTGAAATTCGCGGCAATCGGGTTTCGATGATTTTTCAGGAACCGATGCGATCGCTATCCCCGTTGCACAAAATCGGCAATCAGGTCAGCGAGGTCTTGTGGCTGCATCGGAGCGCGTCCGAGGCGCAAGCCCGCAAAGAGGTCCTGACCCAATTCGAACGCGTGGGCTTTCCTGATCCGCAGCGCGCCTATGATTCTTACCCGTTCGAGTTGTCGGGCGGCATGCGCCAGCGCGCCATGATTGCGATGGCCATGGTTTCCAAGCCGGAACTGCTGATCGCGGATGAGCCGACGACCGCGCTGGACGTAACGACACAAGCGCAGGTCCTGGGGCTGATTAAGGAGTTGCAGCGCGAAACGGGCATGGCCCTGATCCTTGTGACACACGACCTTGGTGTGGTTGCCAATATGGCAGAACAGGTTGTTGTCATGCACAAGGGTCGCGTGATGGAGGCAGGGGCAGCCGCCCCGATCCTAAGCGCCCCGGCGCACCCCTACACACAACAATTGTTCAACGCGGCCCCTGCGATTCCCGACGAAGACTCGGTCGGGCTGCCTATGCCGGATGAGGACCTCATTCTACAGATGAAGGGGGTGTCCAAGACCTACACTATGCGGTCCAGCAGGGGCTGGCAGGGGGACAAGCTGATCCATGCCTGCCGAGGTGTGGACCTGAATCTGGCCCGCGGCAAAACCCTGGCAATCGTCGGCGAAAGTGGCTCGGGCAAAACAACGGCAGCGCGGATCGCCCTTGGCGCGGAACTGCCCGACCCGGGTGGTGAAGTTCTGTTTCGCACCGCGCCAGGCGAAGACCCGATCACTGTACACCACATGACCCGCTCTCAGCGCACGGCCTTTCAACGCAAGGCGCAGATGGTGTTTCAGGATCCGTACAGCTCTCTCAGCCCACGGATGCGCATTCAGGACGCTCTGACCGAACCATTGGAAATCCACTCCATTGGTTCGACCGCCGAACAGCGGGACAAAGCGGTCGAGATGCTGCAGCGCGTCGGACTGAATGGTGATATGCTCAAACGCTATCCCCATGCCTTTTCCGGCGGACAGCGGCAACGCCTGTCAATTGCGCGGGCGATGATGCTGGACCCGCAGCTGATTGTCTGTGACGAGCCCACTTCGGCACTGGATGTATCTGTTCAGGAACAGATCCTGACCTTGCTGGAAAACCTGCAGGACCGGTTGAACCTGTCCTACCTGTTCATCTCTCACGACCTTGCGGTTGTCGCGCGCATTGCCGACGAAGTTGCCGTGATGCGCCGGGGTCTTGTCGTCGAACAGGCCCCGCCCGAGACGCTGTTTTATAACCCCCGACACCCTTACACCAAGGCGCTGATTGCCGCCCAACCAGAACCCGACATCAACCGGCCCATCGACCTGAAACTGGTTGCGTTGGGCGCAGGTTCACCAGACAGTTGGGATGACACCTTCCGATTTACGGACTCCGTGATACCCTCACTGGTAGAGATGGAGCCCGGCCATAAGGTACGATGCCATGTTTAAAACCACTCGCCCGCTTATTCTGGCTGCCACGTTGGCCGCCACTTTGGTCCTGCCCGCCACGGCAGGAACACCGACCCTTCAGGAAAGCGAATTCTGGAAAGCCGAGGTCAGCGCCGGGAACTTGCCGCCGGTCGCAGAGCGCCTGCCAACCGAACCTCTGATCGTGGATCTGGCCGCGAAAGGTCGCGAGTTTGGTGCCCCAGGTGGTACCCTGCGCACCATGGTGACCCGCTCAAAAGACATCCGCCAGATGGTCGTCTACGGGTATGCGCGACTGGTTGGGTTTGACGAAAACTACGAAATCGTCCCTGATCTGCTGGAGTCCTATGAAAACGAAGGTAATCGAAAGTTCACACTGCATCTGCGTGACGGGCACAAGTGGTCCGATGGATCGCCGTTCACATCCGAAGACTTCCGGTATTGGTGGGAAGACGTTGCCAACAATGAAATGCTCAGCCCGTCTGGCCCACCGGATTTCCTGATTGTTGAAGGCAAAACGCCAACCGTGACCTTCCCGGACGAGACGACTATTGTCTTTGAGTGGGAAGACCCAAATCCTGATTTCCTGCAATCGCTGGCCCAAGCGCGCCCGCCATTCATTTACCGACCGTCTGAATTCCTCAAACAGTATCACGAGAAGTTCGCAGATGCTGAAGACCTCGCCTTTCAGGTCGAAGACGCACGGGTCAAAAGCTGGGCGGCGCTGCACAACAAGCTGGACAACCTCTACAAGTTCGACAACCACGAACTCCCGACGCTGCAGCCTTGGCTGAATGCAAGTTCGGGCAAGAAGATCCGCCACAATTTCGTTCGCAACCCATATTATCACCGCATCGATTCCAACGGCGTTCAGTTGCCCTATATCGACGTCGTCGAAATGGAAATCGTCGCGGCTGGCTTGGTCGCGGCCAAGACCAACGCTGGCGAGACTGATCTGCAGGGGCGCGGTCTGGCCTTTCGCGATGCATCAATCCTGAAAAAGGGCGAAGCCGGCGGAGACTACAAAACCTTGTTGTGGAAAACCGGTGTCGCATCGCAAATCGCGATCTATCCGAACCTGAATTACTCGGATGAGATCTGGCGCGACGTTCTGCGCGATGTTCGTGTTCGGCGGGCGCTGTCCCTGGCCATCGACCGCAAAACCATCAATCAAGCGCTCTATTTCAAGCTGGCCCATCCCGGTGCGATGTCCGTTTTGCCCGCATCTCCGTTCTATGACGAGGAAAACGCAAAAGCCTGGGCGCAGTACGACGTTGAGATGGCCAATGCCCTTCTGGACGAGGCTGGCTTGGCCGAGCGCAATAAAAACGGCATTCGCCTGCTGCCGGATGGCCGCCCGATGGAACTGATCATCGAAACCGCCGGTGAAAGGCAAGAAGTTGAGAACGCGCTTCAGATCGTCACCGATACATGGCGTGAAATCGGTGTGGACCTGATCATGCGCCCACTGGACCGGGACATTCTGCGCAACCGCGTATTTTCAGGCAACACCATGGCCTCAGTTTGGTTCGGCTGGGATGACGGTATACCGCAGGCGCACACATCCCCTGCTTATTTGGCCCCCACGGATCAGGTGTTTCTGGCCTGGCCCAAATGGGGACAATTTTACCAGACCGGCGGCGACGTTGGTGAAGCGCCTGACATGCCCGAGGCCGAGCGTTTGATGCAACTGGCACATGATTGGGAGGTTGCCACCACCGACGAAGAGCGCAAGGCAGTCTGGACCGAGATGTTGAAAATCCACGCTGACCAGCTTTTCGCCATCGGAATTCTGAACGGCGCACCGCAGCCTATCGTAGTGTCCAACCGTCTGCGCAACGTGCCCGAGCAAGGCATGTGGGCATGGGAGCCCGGCGCACATTTTGGCATTCACCGCCCCGACGAATTCTTTTTCGCCGACTAATCAGGAGCAGCTAAATGGTAATGCTGCGCTATGCGGTGTATCGCTTTTTCACGATGCTGCTGACTTTGCTGGTGGTGTCGGTTCTGATCTTCGTGATCATCAACCTGCCACCCGGCGATTATCTGAGCAATCAGATCGCGGAATTGCAGGCCTCGGGCCAATCCGCGGGTGTTGCCAAGGCTGAATTCCTCCGCGCGGAATACGCCCTGGATCGCCCCATATGGGAACAGTACCTGGTCTGGATGGGCTTCTGGCCCGGACCGCACGGGTTTGAGGGTCTTCTTCAGGGCAATTACGGCTGGTCTTTTGAATTCGACCGTCCTGTGGCCGAGATCGTTGGCGACACCCTATGGCTAACCGTTGTGGTCAACTTGGCCGCTATCTTGTTCGTTTATGCCGTTGCCCTGCCGCTGGGCGTCCTCGCCGCAGCAAAATCGCGAACCTGGATCGACTATACCTCGGCCTTTGTTGGCTATCTTGGTCTGGCGACGCCCAACTTCCTGCTGGCGTTGATCCTGTTCTATTACGGACACCGCTACTTCAACCTGCCCATTGGCGGCCTGATGGACCCGTCCTTCGAAGGTCAGCCGATGAGCTGGGAAAAGCTGAAGTCCATTCTTGTCCACCTAATCGTACCGACTTTCGTCATTGGCACATCTGGCGCGTCTGCCATGATGCAGCGCCTGCGCGCGAACATGCTGGATGAGCTCGGCAAGCCATATGTTGAGACGGCCATCGCCAAAGGCATGGCCCCGTCACGGATGCTGACAAAATACCCGCTGCGCGTGGCCTTCAACCCCTTTGTCGCTGATATCGGAAACCTGCTGCCATCGATGGTATCCGGCTCAGTTCTGGTATCGGTCGTGCTTGGTTTGCAGACCATCGGCCCAACACTGCTGACAGCGCTGAAAACTCAGGACCAGTTCCTGTCTGCCTTTATTCTAATGTTCGTGGCTTTGCTGACCCTGATTGGCACCATGATCTCTGACATCTTGCTGGTCATGTTGGACCCGCGCATTCGGTACGAGGGGCGTGAAGCGTGACCAAACACACCGACGGTCGCTTTGTCGACGACGCACCTTTCGACCCGGAAGCCTCCCTGCAACAGTTGGAGCGCGCCGATCTGGACGCGCCGAACTGGGTTCTGGTCTGGCGCAAGTTCAGGACTCACAAGCTGGGCCTGATTTCTGGCATCTTCCTGCTGTTCTGTTACTTGATGCTGCCCTTCGCAGGGTTCATTGCGCCTTATGGTCCGAACGAGCGGAACGGCGAACA
This sequence comes from Ruegeria sp. YTSA072, assembly GCF_059610285.1. NCBI lineage: Bacteria > Pseudomonadati > Pseudomonadota > Alphaproteobacteria > Rhodobacterales > Roseobacteraceae > Ruegeria > Ruegeria sp. YTSA072. The sequence goes on from NZ_JBXWNI010000009.1 coordinate 122,370, forward strand.
TCTTTACGCCCCACCACAAAGCATCAATTGGTTCCACGATGGCTCCTTCATTGGCCCGTATGTCTATCCGATCGTGGCCGAAGCTGATCTTGAGACCTTTCAGTGGAAATTTGTGCCCGACACGGAAGACCCTCGCCCGATCCGCTTTTTCTGCGAGGGGACCGAGTACAGGCTTGCAGGTCTTGTGAAATCAGACACCCACCTGTTCTGCGCGCCAGAGGGCGGGACGCTGTTCCTTTGGGGATCCGATCGTCTGGGCCGCGATGTGTTCAGCCGCATTCTATATGGCGCGCAGCTGTCGCTGACTGTCGGCCTGATCGGCATTTCGGTATCGTTCACCCTTGGCATCTTTTTTGGATCAATCGCCGGGTATTTTGGCGGCAAGATCGATTGGGTCATAAACCGCGTGATCGAGGTCTTGCGCTCGCTACCTGAACTGCCGCTCTGGCTTGCCCTATCGGCGGCGGTGCCCTCAAATTGGAGCCCGGTTGCTGTTTTCTTCATCATCTCGATCATCCTCGGGATTCTCGATTGGCCCGGCCTCGCCCGTTCGGTACGCGCGAAATTCTTGTCCCTCAGGGAAGAAGAATACGTCCGCGCCGCCGAGATGATGGGCGCAAGCTCTGGCCGTGTGATCCGCAAGCACCTGCTGCCGAACTTCATGTCTCACCTGATCGCCTCGGCCACGTTGTCGATACCGGCCATGATCCTTGGGGAAACCGCGCTCAGCTTCCTGGGTCTTGGTCTGCGGGCCCCGGCCGTCAGTTGGGGTGTAATGCTGAACGACGCGCAGAACCTGGCCTCGATCGAGATCTACCCCTGGACGGCAATCCCGATGCTGCCGATCATTGTTATCGTGCTGGCATTCAATTTCCTGGGTGACGGGCTGCGTGACAGTCTGGATCCATACCAGCAATGAGCTTGATTTCAGCCCTTCCTGCAACCGACGGATACCGCAAAACGGGCACCGGGGCTTGGTCCAGCGTCTACGCGGTATCTGAACTGGCAACGGCAACCTTTGGCGCGGTGGGTCAGGAACTGGCTCGTCTGATGACGGCGCTGAACCTGTCGCCCAGTGCGCCGGATGTGTCTGTGGATCACCGGCTGGCCTCGCTTTGGTATCAATATTCCTTCAAGCCCAATGGTTGGGAGATGCCTAGTCTCTGGGATGCGGTCGCGGGGGATTACCAGACTGCAGATGGTTGGATCAGGCTGCACACCAACCTGCCTCGCCACCGGGCGGCGGCACTAAAAGTTCTTGAAGCCAAAGCAGATCGGGACGCGGTCTCTCAGGCGGTGCGGCGATGGTCCGCCAGCGAGCTGGAATCGGCAATCGTGGCCCAGGGTGGCGTTTCCGCAGCCATGCGCAGCCGGGCAGTGTGGTTAGAGCATCCGCAAGGTCGGGCCGTGTCCCGCGATCCACTGATCGGTTGGCACAGCCCGCGACAGATCAAACTACGAGATCGATCCGAGGCCACGGCTGAGCGCCCTTTGGCAGGGCTGCGCGTCCTCGACCTGACGCGCGTGCTGGCTGGGCCGGTCTCAACGCGAACCCTCGCCGGTTTTGGTGCTGACATTCTGCGTGTCGACCCGCCCGGTTGGGACGAGCCCGGTGTCATACCCGACATCTCATTGGGTAAATCCTGCACTTACCTCGATCTGAAATCGCCGTCTGGTTTGGAAAAGCTGCAAGAGTTATTGTCTCAGGCCGATGTGTTCGTCCACGGATATCGCCCCGGTGCTTTGGATGCGCTCGGCCTGACCAGGGCCAAGCGCGATGAATTGGCCCCAAACCGGGTCGAAGTCACATTAGACGCTTATGGCTGGCAAGGCCCATGGGCCGCGCGGCGCGGGTTCGACAGCCTTGTTCAGATGAGCGCGGGTATGGCGGATGCAGGCCGTGACTGGGCAAATGCGGATAAACCGACACCATTGCCGGTTCAGGCGCTGGATCATGCAACCGGCTATCTGATGGCCGCCGCTGTGCTATCCGCCTTGGCTGACGCTGCCTCAGGGAACGCTATCATGCTGGGTCAGCTCTCTCTCGCACGCACGGCCGAGTTGTTGGCCATTCTCGGCAAGTCCGACACGAAAGAGGTTATCACCGGCGCCAGTCCGTCAGACTACAGCCAAGCTCTAGAAGAATCAGGCTGGGGCTCCGGTCACCGCCTGAAACCTGCTCTGACTGTTGGCGACGCCAAGATGTTCTGGGACAAGCCTGCACCTAAACTAGGCACGTCGGCTCCGGTCTGGGCCACGGCCATCACCTGAGCCAATCGCCACGCGGTACGCGCGGCCCGGCCCAACGCTTTGGGTCTCGTCTTGCCAGAGGCGTCACCCAAAGGGGCGGGAGACCCCCTCAGCGATCGTCCCCACCCGGACCGATATCGTCCAGATAATCCTCGTCAATCGCCGCCTGCACCGCACCCGTCACAGCTTCGCGCTGTTTGGGCGTCAAATCCTCGGGGTCCTTGCCCTCGGCCAGGCGCACAGTGACCTCACGGTGTGCGAACTTGATGCCTTCGCGGGCGAACAATTCCCGGATGTCCTGATAGACTTTCTTGCGCACCAGCCATTGATCGCCCGGCTTGGTCATGAACTTGACCCGAATGATCATCGCAGAGTCCTGCATTTCGATCACGCCCTGCGACTTCAGCGGTTGGATAAAGTTGTCGCCGATCACCGGGTCGCTCAACAACTCTTGACCCAACTTCTTGATCAGCTTGCGCACCTTCTCGACATCGGTGTCATACGTCACCCGTAACGGCAGTTTCATGATCACCCAGTCGCGTGAATAGTTGGTCAGAACCTTGATCTCACCAAAGGGGATGGTGTTCAGCGCACCCAGATGGTGACGCAGCTGGAACGACCGAACCGAGATCTTTTCGACCGTTCCCTTCACGTCGCCGATGTCGATGTACTCACCCTTGCGGAACGCGTCATCCATCAGGAAGAACGCCCCCGAAAAGATATCGCGAACCAATGTCTGCGACCCAAAGCCCACGGCCAGGCCCACGACACCAGCACCCGCGAATAGCGGGCTGACATTGATACCCAATTCCATCAGGGCAATCAGCGCTATGGTCACAACAACTACGGCCAGAATGGCCCCACGGAACAAAGGCAACAATGTTGCCAGGCGGCTTTGCCCACCTTCGCCGCCTTCATCGCCCAGCTCAGCCTCACCACCGCCGTCGTCAATCTCCTGCGCGATCTTCGAGTCGATCCCGATGCGGAAAAAATGGAACAGGATATAGCCCATGAAGAGGATCACCATCACATCCAGCGCCCGCTCGATCGGCAGGTCCTCGCTCCAGCTGGCATCCGGATTCCAGATTACCACCAGCGCATACAGACCGACAACAAAAGCCAGAATACCGGCAACCCGCCGCGCCAGATCTTCGTAGGTCAGGATCGAGTGCTTGCGCATCTCGGCCTGCGGCGTTTCGATCACTTCAACCTCGGCATCCGCCTCATCAGCATCGGCATTCATTGCGTCAAGCTGGTTGTTGCGATTGAAATACCGTTCCAGAAGATAGTTCATGGCCCCATAGGCAACCACGACCGACATAAAGATAGCATAGCTGCTGGCTACGATTGGGATCGAGTTTTGATTTTCCAGCACCAGGTCGACGGCCAGTTTGAACCAGCTGAACACCATGTAAAGGATCAGCACCGGCGCCCATGCGAACGAGATTAGGCGCAGAATCCACGACACCTGATCCGGTGATCGCCCGCCGCGGATAGCGTTCGAGATGGCGCGGGCGTTGAACAGGATCATCAGGACATTGCCGATCGCACCAAACATGGTCAGGCCGCCATAGACCAAGGCGTAGACGTTATAGTTCAGCCCAAAATCAGCGACCCAAGTGGCAAAAAGCACCACGGTAATGTCGTAGGTCGCCAGCGCCGAAGCCCAGATATACAGGCGTTTTGCGTCACGATCCGAGAAAGGCGGCAAGCGATATTGGCTCAGATACGGGGATAGAACCATGCGCCACAGATCAGACACCGTACGCGACAGGAAGAAGGCGGTAAAAATTGCTGTGACCGTGAACTGGATCGAGATGTCCTCAGCCTCGCCGAAAAACACGAAACCGACGATAAGCGCCATCACCATGGCAAAAATCGTGGCGCCTATCCCCATCAGGAACCGGAACACCAAAAACGGCATCTTCTCGCGATAGCCTTGCGGATCTTCCTTGGATCGCGCGACGACGATTCGCTTTGCGATACGCTTTCCGTAGATTTCAATCGACAACCATCGTCCGATCAAAAGGAAAAGAACGTTCCAGAACAGGACCTCGACGTAGGTCTGTATTCGGCCATCCGGGCTGGTCTGACGCAGGATGTATTGCACCTCGAAGATCGAATAAGGCAGCGCCTGAAGCCGTGAATTCATCGAGTCGCGAAACTTCGAAAACCGCTCCTGCGCTTTCATAAGCTGCGAACCATCGCCCATCGGATCCCCGGGTACAGCCTCGGGGGTGACACTGTTTTGCTGGCCGGAAGACACGATTTGCCCGGCGCTGTCGATGACGATCACACTGGCCCCGGCTTCGGTCGCGGAACGGATCGCCGTAGCCAGATCGCTGTCGCTGGCTGTGTCCGAGCTGCTGCCCCCGGCTGAGGGATACCCCGGTATCAGAGAAGTCTGCGCGACTGCACCGGTGACCAGCGCCAGAGTGAGGGACCAGATTACAAACGTTAATCCAGCCAGCAATGTTCGTGTCATCGGATATTTTTCCAGTTCGCCATTCGTAACACAGGTTATCGAAGCCCGGTGGCGGGTTCAAATATTCAACCCCCGCAGCCTCAACATCTTATCAAGCCGTGTTCCCCGCACCATGCTACGAACAGAAGTGTTTGCAACCCGGAAAAAACTGAATATGACCAACCTGACGCTGTCATCATGACGGATGGGCAGGAAATTTGATATAGAACAGGGCGCAGATGCGAAACCCACGGCTAAAATCGAAACAAGCCGGTAACGACTGGTGGGATCAGTGATTTTGCACGCGGCTAAAAAAAATATATACGATACGGGTGCAAGCGCGCGGAGTTGCACCGGAACACTGAATTGGGCAAAGGCATGAGCCTAGGAAGACAAAACGATACAACCGGCCGTGCGCCGCGCATCTTGTTCTACAGCCACGATACGTTCGGGTTGGGTCACTTGCGCCGATCCCGTGCACTGGCTGGTGCGATGACGCAGGCTGACCCATCGGCATCGGCGCTGATCCTGACCGGGTCACCCGTGGCCGGGCGGTTCACCTTTCCGCGTCGCGTCGACCACGTGCGTTTGCCAGGTGTGACCAAACGCGCCGATGGATCTTATGCATCCCAGACAATTGGAATGGGCATCGAGGAAGTTACTGAGCTGCGGGCGGGTCTTATCCAGACGGCGGTTCAGCAATTCGATCCTGACGTCCTTATCGTCGACAAGGAACCAACCGGTTTCCGCAGCGAGTTGTTGCCCACCCTGGAAAAATTGCTGCGGTCCCGCCGCACCAAAATGGTTCTGGGCCTGCGTGACGTTTTGGATGAACCCGAAGTGTTGGCCGCAGAGTGGGAGCGGAAAGAAGCCATTGCAGCAACCGAAAGGTTCTACGACGAAATCTGGGTGTACGGGCTGCGCTCCATCTATGATCCGACCGAGGGCCTGCCGCTCAGCCCTGCCGCGCAGTCGCGCATCCATTGGACTGGTTATTTGCGCCGTGATCTTGGACCGATAGGCGATCCGCCGGAACAACCCTACATCCTGATTACGCCGGGCGGCGGCGGTGACGGCAAAGCCATGGTGAATCAGGTTTTGTGTGCCTATGAAAAAGACCCCAACCTGTCACCGCGCGCTGTCCTTGTCTACGGCCCCTTCCTGTCGGGCGAGCTGCGCGACGATTTCGAAACCCGCGTTGCTGCGCTGAATGGTCGGGTCACGGCTGTTGGTTTTGAATCGCAGATCGAAACGCTGTTTGCCGGCGCTGCAGGTGTGGTCTGCATGGGCGGCTATAATACGTTCTGCGAAGTGCTCTCGTTCGACAAACGCGCCGTCATCGTTCCACGCACAACACCGCGGCTGGAACAGTGGATCCGCGCCTCACGAGCCGAGGGCCTGGGACTTGTCAGAATGCTGGACGAAAACCGTGACGGGTTGACGGCGGACACGATGATTAAGGCTATTCGCAATCTGCCCGATCAGCCATTGCCTTCTCAGGCAATCCGCGACGGCCTGCTGGATGGTCTGGACTATGTCACAAGCCGCGTGGACGCGCTGCTTGGTGGGGAACGGGAACGAGCCACCGGATGACGTCAGGAAAACCCAAGCTCGCGGTGCTGGTCAAAGGATGGCCGCGCCTTTCAGAGACGTTTATCGCACAGGAACTGGTCGCCTTGCAGGACGCAGGCCACAGATTTGACATCTGGTCCCTGCGCCACCCGACCGACATCAAACGCCACTCGCTGCATGAGCGGTTTAGGGGGCAGGTCCACTACCTGCCCGAGTACCTGTACGAAGAACCTGATCGCGTCTGGGCCGCGCGCCACATCGCGCAAACCCTGCCCGGCTATACCGAGGCTTATAAGGTCTGGCGCTCTGACCTGCGGCGCGACCCGACACATAACCGCATCCGGCGTTTCGGGCAGGCCTGTGTTCTGGCCGCCGAGTTGCCCGAGGAAACGCACGTGATGTATGCGCATTTCATGCACACGCCGTCGTCGGTCGCACGCTACGCCGCCATCATGCGCGGCCTGCCCTGGAGCTTTTCGGCACACGCCAAGGATATCTGGACGTCACCCGATTGGGAGAAAGCCGAAAAACTGCAGGCCAGCACGTATGGGGCCGCTTTTGGCGCAACCTGTACTGCAATCGGGGCCGAACACTTGCGCAGTTTGGCCGATGATCCGGCTCGGGTCGATTTGATCTATCATGGCTTGGACCTGAGCCGTTTTCCCGATCCGCCGACCCGCGCAGCTCGGGCACCGGATGGGCCGTTTCACATGCTCTCCGTCGGTCGTCTGGTCGAGAAGAAGGGCTTTGATCGCCTGATCGATGCGTTCGCCATGCTACCCAATTCGCTGGATTGGCACTGGACGCATATTGGCGGCGGTGCGCTTGGTGATGAGTTGCGCGAACGGGCTGAGGCCCAAGGTATCGCAGACCGGATCACCTGGAAGGGGGCCTGCGACCAGCCCGAAGTGATCGAGGCGATGCGCACATCTGATCTGTTCGCGCTGCCCAGCCGGATCGCGGCTGACGGAGATCGCGACGGGTTGCCAAATGTTCTGATGGAGGCTGCGTCGCAGCTGTTGCCGATCCTGTCGACACCGGTTTCCGCCATTCCGGAATTCATAGAAACCGGGACACACGGCGTTTTGTCCGACGACAACCCGTCCGCAATTGCCAGCGCGATCACCGAATTGGCCGCCGCTCCTGAGCGTACTGCATCTATGGCCAACGCTGCCTATTCCCGCCTGATTGCAGAATTCCGCATGGACCCCGGCATTGCCCTGTTGTCCAAACGGCTCAGCGCATTGGGCGCGGGCAAAGACTGATGGCCCGCGTCGCCTTTTTCTCACCGATGAAATCTCCGGACAGCCCGGTGCCGTCGGGTGATCGGGAAATGGCGCGCAATCTTATCAAGGCGATCGGGGCGCAGGGTGATGAAGTCAATCTTGTCTCAGGCCTGCGCATCTATGACAAAACGGGGGATGCAGCGGTTCAGCAGCGTCTCCGCTCTGACGCCGATGCCGAAGTTCTGCGACTGGTTGCTGACATGCCTCATGACACGGATTTATGGGTGACCTATCACAACTACTATAAGGCCCCCGATCTGCTGGGCCCTAAAGTGTGCGCCGCTCGAGGCATCCCTTATGTTCAATTGGAAAGTACCCGTGCGACCAGCAGGTTACGCGGCCCATGGTCCGGCTTTGCGCAAGCCGCACATGAAGCCTGCGACACAGCGGACGTCATTTTTTACCACACGGCCAACGATCTGATCACGCTGGAGCGTGAAAAATTCGAAGATCAGCGTCTGGTCGAATTACCGCCCTTTTTGCCAATTTCGAGCCTGCCGCCCGCCTCCTCATGTGACGGGCCGATGCTGGCGGTGGGAATGATGCGGCATGGCGACAAACTGGCGTCGTACCAACTGCTGGCGCAGGCCCTGTCGCATTTGAACGAGGATTGGGCTTTGGATATTGCAGGGGATGGACCTGCGCGGGCTGAGATCGAAGACCTTATGACACCGTTTGGCTCGAAGGTCCGGTTTCTTGGGCAACTGGATCGTGACGCCCTGCAAAACTTATACGCAAATGCGTCCATCTTAGTGTGGCCCGGCGTGAATGAGGCTTATGGCATGATTTACCTTGAGGCGCAGGCCAGCGGAGTTCCGGTTGTTGCGCAGAACAGGCCCGGTGTCCGCGATGTTCTGGCGCCGGCCAACTACCCCGAGGTCGAAGCAGGATCCGAAGCGCTTGCCGCCAGGCTACAGACGCTGATTGGCGACCCTGCCCTGCGTCGTTCGCTTGGTACGACAGCCCGGGAATACGTGTCCAACCGCCACCTGATGCCCGCAGCAACCGAACGGTTCTGGCAGGCTGCACGGCCTTTGATCGGAGGCACCGCATGAGCCAACTTGCTCTTTTGCGCCACGGCCACACCCATTGGAATCGCGCAGGCCGTATTCAGGGCCGCAGTGACATTCCGCTGGACGATGACGCGCGCACCGAACTGGCCGGATATGAATTGCCCGAGTCGTGGAACAAGGCAGCGCTCTGGTCCAGCCCCCTGCAGCGCGCCAGCGAAACCGCCGCATTGGTCGCGGGGCGAGAGCCTATGGTGTCCGAAGCCCTGACCGAGATGAACTGGGGCGATTGGGAAGGCAAGCGCGGCGTTGACCTGATTGCAGAAGCAGACAGCGGATATCGCCATATCGAGGATTGGGGCTGGGACTATTGCCCACCAAACGGCGAAAGCCCGGCGGACGTGCGGGCGCGATTGCAACCCTGGCTGGACGGATTGCAGGGCGACACCGTCGCCGTGTGTCACATTGGGATCATGCGCGTCATTCTGGCCTCGGCCTGGGGATGGGACTTTGACGGCACCGCCCCATTCAAGATCAAGCGAAACCGCCTTTACGTCATTGATCTGGATAATTTTCAGCCGCAACCCGAACCGGTTCGCCTGTTGCGACAAGGCCCCCGCTTATGAAGGTCATGATTGTTGTCACCCACCTGTTGGGCACCGGGCACCTGAGTCGCGCGTTGACGCTGGGCCGAGCCTTTGTCGCGGATGGGCATGATACCTTCGTGGTCTCTGGCGGGATGCCTGCTCCTCAATTGGACACGTCCGGAATGACGTTGTTGGGACTGCCCCCTTTGCGCTCGGATGGCACTGATTTCACCCGTCTTTTGACACAAGCCGGAACGGTGGCGGATGAGGGGTATTTCGCGGCGCGCAAGACTGCTCTGGTTGAAGCAATTCGCAGCTTTGCACCGGATGTTCTGATCACCGAGCTTTATCCGTTTGGCCGCAGGTCTCTGGCAGATGAATTTTCAGCCGCGCTGGAGGCCGCCCGTGACATACGCCCGCGCCCGATAATTCTGGGATCGATCCGGGACATTCTGGCACCGCCGTCAAAACCCTTAAAGGCAGAGCGGGCGGAGCAGATTATTGCAGAGCATTACGACGGCATCCTTGTCCATTCGGACCAGAGCGTTGTGCCGTTGAACGTCAGTTGGCCTGTGTCTGAGCAGCTGGAGGGTCACCTGTTTTACACGGGTTTCGTGGCTCCACTGGCCCCAACACCGCACAAGGATGTAACCGGCAAAGGCGAAGTGCTTGTCAGCGCAGGCGGCGGTTCGGTTGGGCAGCCGATCTTTCGCGCGGCCATCGAGGCCGCCCAAAAGATGTCCAACAGGCGCTGGCGCCTGTTGGTCGGCGGACAGGATGCAAAGGCGCGCATTGCAGAACTGCGGAAGCATGTGGCGGATGCCCCTGTCACTCTGGAATCGGTGCGACCCGATTTTCGCCAGATGCTGCCCCACGCGGCGGCTTCGGTCAGCATGTGCGGCTACAATACGGCATTGGATATTCTGCAAGCAGGAACCCCTGCCGTGTTCATTCCATTTGATGACGGCAATGAGGTCGAGCAGAGCCTGCGCGCCCGCACCCTTGCGGAAATGCCCGCCATAGATGTCATCCCAAGCAAAGATTTGAACGGAGACCTGTTGGCCGAGGCCGTGGGCCATGTGATTTCATCGGAACCCCGTCCGGTCTCAGATCAGGGGTTCGATGGTGCAGCGCAATCCGTACGCATAGCCAAGGGACTTTTGGAGCGCCGCAGATGAGTGTTGACTGGCGCAGTTTGACGGATGAGCTGGAACTCTGGCGTCAACAAGAACTGGCGCTGCCTTTGTGGTGGCGTGACGATGACGCGGTGTCCGCAACGCCGCAACTCGACCGATTGTCCACGATGTCAGACCTCCTTGGGGTACCCGTCCATTTGGCTATCATCCCCCGTAATGCCCAAGACATGCTGATCGAATATGTTGCCGCCCGGCCAAACCTGATCCCGGTCGTGCACGGATGGGCCCATCAGAACCACGCACCACCGGATGAAAAGAAATCCGAATTCCGCCTGCACCGGCCCATGGACGATATCACTGGGGATATCGGCTCGGGGATATCGCGGCTGCGCGCCATGTTTGCAGATCGATTGTGCCCGATGTTCGTGCCGCCATGGAACCGCATAGCGCCAGAAGTGGTTCAGGAATTGCCCGCAGCAGGGTATCGCATCCTATCGACCGCCACGCCACGATCCAGCACGCAGGCGGCACCTGGATTGGCCCAGATCAACACGCATCTTGATCCAATCGACTGGCGCGGATCACGCGGACTGGCCGACCCCGACATGTTGATCGCCAAAACCACTCAACTGCTGCAAGATCGCCGCGAGGGTCGCGCGGACAACACCGAGCCCTTTGGCATCTTGACCCACCATCTGGTTCATGATGAGGACATCTGGGCCTTTACCCACGACCTGCTGCACCGGCTGCTGAACGGGCCGGGCTTTGTCTGGTCTGCCCCCCAAACCGATTGAAAACGGAGATCTGAATGAGCCGACTGGATTCCATGCTGCGCCGACTGGCCGCACAACGTGACGGTTTGAATTGGGCTGTCGATCAGATCTCAGACACTGCGGGCGACGTGCTGGATATGGGCCTTGGAAACGGGCGCACTTATGATCACCTGCGGGAAATTCTGCCGGATCGAAGGATCTGGGTCATGGACCGCGTGCTGCAGTGCCATCCGTCCAGCACACCGCCAGCAGAGGATTTTTTGCAGGGTGAAGCCGAGCCGATGCTGCACAAACTGGCAGAAGGTGGACCCAGGATCGCTTTCGGTCACTACGATTTCGGGCGAGGTGTCAAGGAAGAGGACGTTGCCGAAGCCGCGCGCCTCAGCCCACTGATTGCGCAGGTGATGTTGCCCGGTGGTCTGCTAATCTCGGGCCAACCTTTGGTTGGCTTTGAACAGATAAGCGGCCCGGACACCATCGCGCCGGACCGTTACTTGTTCTACAGGGCCTGATCAGGCCACGCGCCGTCCGCGTGACCAAACGCCATTCAACGCAGGGGTGCCTTCGCGCATCCGGAACCGGATGACGTCCGCCCGGGTGCCCGCCCGCAACTCACCACGATCATCCAGCCCAACGACCTCTGCCGGTGTCTTTGTCACGGTTTTCAGACCGCGGGCAAAATCACCCCACATCTCGCCCAGTTTCACAGCAGACAGCAACAATGCGGATGGCACGTAGTCCGAGGACAGTATGTCGAGATGGCCCAGCTGCGCCAATTCATGCGCAGCGACATTGCCGGAATGCGACCCACCCCGGATCACATTGGGTGCGCCCATCATCACCTTGATACCGTGATCATGACAGGACTGCGCAGCCTCGACCGTGGTCGGGAATTCGGCAAGGGTGATCCCGTGACCGGCCGATACGCGCACCTGTTCGTCCGTCGTGTCATCATGGCTGGCCAGCATCGCACCAAACCGTTTGGCCGCTTTTACCGTCTCAACCTCGTGCAGATCACCATAGCGGTCGCGCATCGCCTTAAGGTCGGCCACGTGTTGCAGAAATCCATCTCCCTCAAGCCCCAGTTTGCCTTTCAGATACGCTTCCAGTTTCGACAAATCGCGGAACTGCCGTTGTCCGGGCGTGTGGTCCATGAGTGAGACCAGACCTACACGGTCTTCGGGCCCGAATTCGTTTAACTCTTCGGCCAGGGTTTCCGAGCAGACCTCGGCCCGCAAATGCAGAAAATGGCTGATCTTCAATGTATCCTGTTCCCGCAACTGCCACAGCTCACGCGACAGACCGCGCGCGTATTTGACATAGCGTTGCCCGGATGGGATCGAGCCTATCCGCATCGCATCGAACACGGTCGTGATCCCGGTACTGGCCAGTTCGGCATCATGGGCCAGAATAGCGGCTGCATGTGGCCAGTCGACCTTGGGCCGCGGCTGGATGTGGCGCTCAAGATTATCGGTGTGCAGTTCGACCAGACCGGGGCAGACATAATCGCCTTCGCAGTCAATTGCACCAGCGGGAACAGTTGCGCCGGTCGCGAACTCGGCAATCGTATCCCCCACAAACCGAAGGCTGCCCACGACCGTCTCATCGGGAAGAACAAGCGTGGCATTGGCAAGTATCATTTCTTCTGTCATCTGAACTTCACAAGGTTTGAGCTATTGGAAAGGCCACGCATAGGAGGCCAATGTGACATTCACGCGATACGCGATCTATTTTGCGCCACCGGCTCAGGCCGAATGGACAATCTTTGCGACCCAATGGTTGGGCTGGGACATGGAAGCCGGAACTGAAGTTGCGCATCCTGTCATTGACGGCGTGGACGTCGCAGCCGCGACCGATGTTCCACGCAAATACGGTCTTCACGCGACGTTGAAGCCGCCGTTTCGCCTGAACAAGGGGCAATCTCTGATCGACTTGCAAGACGCCTGTGAACGGTTGGCCGGAACGCAACCGCCCGTCACGCTGGACGGGTTCGAGATCGCCCGGCTGGGTCGTTTTCTGGCCCTGCGGCCCTTGGGCGATACCGACGCCCTGAACGCGCTGGCAACGGCTTGCGTCCGCGAACTTGACAGCTTTCGCGCCCCCGCGCCCGCCGCGGAACTGGACCGCCGACGTGCCTCGGGTCTGACGCCGGAACAGGACGCCAACCTGCTGCGTTGGGGGTACCCTTACGTGATGGACACGTACCGTTTTCACATCACCCTTAGCGCAAAGCTGGACAAACCCACGCTGAAAACCGTGCTGGCCGCTTTGGAGGACCATCTGGTCCCCCTGCTGCCCGCGCCGTTTCAGATTAAGGATATGGCGCTTATGGGCGAAGCCGAAGATGGGAGGTTTCATCTGATCCATCGCTACGCCCTTTCCGGTTGAAGCCCGGCAAGGATCGCATCAATCGTGACTTCCAGCGGCCCGGAATTATCAACTTCGATCACGCGGTTCAGCCCGTCGGGCAAGGGCATACCAGCCCGTCCCAAACGACGCGCCTGATCAGAGGTGCTTTCCCGCCCGCGTACAAAGAGGCGCTGCGCCAGCACCTCAGGGTCCGCTGTCAGCGAAATCACGATCAGGTCGCCAAAAACCACCTGCGCGTTCAACAAAACCGAACGGGACAGATTGACCAACAGCGCATTCGCCGTTTGCCGTTGGTCTTCGATTTCATTCGGGATGCCGTAGCGCAGCCCATGCGCGCTCCAGTGCAACGCAAAGGCTCCGTCCAGCACCATCTGCTCGAAGATTTCAATCGACACGCGATCAAAATCTTCGCCTTCTTCGCCTTCGGGGCGGGTTATCACCCGGCGAACCCGCAGGATACCTGGCGACGCCGCGACCAACGCGTCCATGACGCTGTCTTTGCCGACACCTGACGGACCGACAACGGCTATGACAGGCGCAAGCCTCATGCGACCATCCCCGGGGTGAATTCAGACACGTTGATCTCGCGATCACAGACCCGGTTGCGCGCTTCGACATCGTGGAAGATGCCAACAATCGCCGCGCCGCGTTCTTTGGCCTCTTCGATCAAAGACAGCACCGTTTCGCGATTTTGCGCATCCAGTGAGGCAGTCGGTTCGTCCAACAGCATCGCAGGGTAATCATGCGCAAACCCACGTGCGATGTTCACCCGCTGCTGCTCACCACCCGAAAAAGTGGTCGGGCTCAGGCTCCATAGTCTTTCGGGAATGTTCAACCGCCGCAACAAACCCGCCGCCTTGTCCAGCGCCGCTTGCTTGTCGCAGCCAACGGCCAACAGCGGCTCGGCCACCACCTCAAGCGTCGGCACTCTGGGGACCACACGTAAGAACTGACTGACATAGCCGAGCGTCTCGCGCCGCAAAGCCAGAATTTCGCGCGGTTCGGCCTTGGCGACGTCCAGACCACCGACAAGGACCCGGCCTGATGCGGCCAGATAATTTCCATAGACCAACCGCATCAGTGTCGATTTCCCTGCGCCTGAAGCCCCGGTCAGGGCGACGCATTCACCTGCGGCGACATTCAGAGATGCACCCTGCATCACCGGAATTACGGCACTACCCTGATTGTGCAGGGTAAAGCTCTTGCTGACATTGATAAGCTCAATCATAGCACTTCATCTTTTTCCAAATACTCAAACCCGCAGAACGCTGGACACGAGCAACTGCGTGTAGGCATGTTGTGGATCGTCCAGAACCTGATCGGTCAACCCGGCCTCAACCACTTGACCGCTTTTCATCACCATCAGTCGATCCGCCAGCAGGCGTACGACGGCGAGGTCATGGGTGACGATGATCGCGCTCAACCCCATCTCACGCACCAACCCGCGCAGCAGATCCAGCAGACGCGCCTGAACGGAAACATCCAGCCCGCCCGTTGGTTCATCCATGAACACGAGGCGCGGCCCCGTGACCAGATTGCGGGCAATCTGCAATCGCTGCTGCATCCCGCCAGAAAAGGCCGACGGACGGTCATCCACACGAGATTCCTCAATCTCAACCCGGCCCAGCCAGTCGATCGCACGGTCCCGGATGTCGCCATAGTGACGATCCCCCACCGCCATCAGACGCTCGCCAATATTGCCGCCAGCACTGACCGACATCCGCAAGCCGTCGCGCGCATGCTGATGCACAAAGGCCCAGTCCGTACGGCTTAGCATCCGACGTACCGGTTCGGACATGGTGACTGTATCCACCGGACCATCAGCGTGTGTGTCAAAAATCACCTGCCCCGCATCGGGTTCCAGATGACCGGCCATGCAATTCAACAGCGTCGACTTGCCCGATCCGCTTTCACCCACGATCCCCATTACTTCTCCAGGGAAGAGATCAAAACTCACATCCGAGCACCCGATCCGCGCGCCATAGCGCTTTTCAATGCCTTTGACCTGCAATAAGGGGGTCATGCCGCATTCTCCTCGGCCAATCGGCCCTTGTGGCCCGCTTCGCGGCGTGACCGGCAATAATCGGTGTCGGAACAGACGAACATCCGGTTGCCTGCATCATCCATGATCACTTCGTCGAGATAGCTATCCTCTACCCCACAAAGATCGCATGGGTGATCGGCTTTGGTGGCCTCAAACGGGTAATCCTCGAAATCCAGACTGACGACCTTGGTATGCGGCGGAACCGCGTAAATTCGCTGTTCCCGCCCGGCACCAAACAACTGGATCGCGTCCATCTCAAGCTTTGGGTTGTCGAATTTCGGGATCGGCGACGGGTCCATGACATAGTGATCCGAGACTTTCACCGGATAGGCATAAGCGGTCGAGATCGCGCCGTGCTGGCTGATGTCCTCATACAGCTTAACATGCATCAAACCGTATTCTTCGAGGCTGTGCATCTTGCGCGTCTCTGTCTCGCGCGGTTCCAGAAAGCGCAGAGGCTCCGGGATCGGCACCTGATAGACGATGATCTGATCCTCGCGCAGCTTCGCCTCGGGGATGCGGTGGCGGGTCTGGATGACTGTGGCCTTTTCGGTTTCCTCGGTCGTTTCCACACCTGCCGTGTTCTCAAAAAACTTGCGGATCGACACAGCATTAGTGGTGTCATCGGCACCCTGATCGATCACTTTAAACGTGTCCTCGGGCGTCAATGTAGCGGCTGAAACCTGCACTCCACCGGTGCCCCAGCCATATGGCATAGGCATTTCACGGCTGGCGAATGGCACCTGATAACCGGGCACAGCCAGACCTTTCAGAATGGCGCGCCGGATCATTCGCTTGGTTTGTTCGTCCAAATATGCGAAGTTATACTCATTCATTTTGATGTATCACTTTGTTTTTGGTGTTTTTGTGGACGTATTTCTGTTGGGCGCACTGTTATTGGCGCTATTGGTGTATCTTTTCTTTCACTCTCGTCATGCGAAGCGACGACGTCGTGCGCAAAAGCGGGATCCAAATGGCGAATGGAGTTCGGTTGGCGCGCGCACGGACTCGCCACCCGGTAGAAACCTGCGACGCCAATAAGGCAGGTTGGTAAAATCCCCAGCTTGGCTTGCCGCCGCGCATATGCGGGCGCTATCCAGTTCATTGATGCCCCCTTTCCTTTGGCTCGACCTTCATTCCGCAGCTTCTTTCGGCTGCATCCGTTCTTCGGCTTCGCGTCGTAGTTTGCGAACCAGTTCCAGCTCGGACTGGAAATCCACGTAGTGCGGCAGCTTGATATGCTCGAGGAAACCCGTCGCCTGAATGTTGTCCGCATGGCTGAGCACGAATTCCTCGTCTTGCGCGGGTGCGCCCAGATTGTCTTCGCCCAACTCTTCCCAACGCAGGGCGCGATCCACCAAAGCCATCGCGATGGATTTCCGTTCAGACTGACCAAACACCAAACCATAGCCACGGGTGAATTGCGGGGGTTCCGTCTTGGAACCTTTGAACTGGTTCACCGTCTCACATTCGGTCAATTCGATTTCGCCGATGTCGATGGCGAAACCCAGTTCCGGGATGTCCATTTCCACTGCGACCTTACCGATCCGCAACTCACCGACGAATGCGTGGTTACGGGCGTAACCGCGTTGCGTTGAATAGGCCATGCCCAGTACAAACCCCTCATCCCCGCGGGTCAGGGATTGCAGACGCAGGGGGCGGTTCGACGGAAACTCCATCGGTTCGCGGGTCAGATCACCCGGGGTGGTGTCACTGGCGGGTTCATCCTGAATGATGTCCTCGCCCTTCAGGAACTTAGTGATATGCGGCGTCGCCTCGGTGCGGGGTTGCGCCGTAGGCGCAGCCGGAACCTCACCTTCTGCGGCCAGTTTGAAGTCCAGCAAGCGGTGTGTGTAATCAAAGGTTGGCCCCAGCACCTGCCCGCCCGGCGCATCCTTGAACGTGGCCGAAATCCGGCGATCACACGCCATCTCATCAGTCTTAACCGGGTTCGAATAGCCAAATCGCGGCAATGTCGTCCGGTAGGCTCGGATCAGAAAGATCGCTTCGATCAAATCACCGCGCGATTGTTTGATGGCCAGGGCCGCCAAATCGGGGTCGTACAAGGACCCCTCGGCCATCACCCGATTGACCGCCAGACCCAGCTGTTCCCGGATTTGGGCGATGCTCAGTTCGTCAATGTCGGTTGCGCCGCGTCTTTCTTCCGCCAACCAGGCATGTGCGTTTTCGATGGCCGTCTCGCCACCCTTGACTGCAACATACATTGCCTAGGCCTCCACACTGATTTGGGTACTGCGAGGCAGGGCCGCCACCCGGTCGTCGCAGGTAAAAAAGAAGTCACATCCAAGCGGGTACAAAGCCGCGTTGGCCTGCAGTGCCGGGGCATCCGGCAAGGATAGCCGCGCAGTGTCTTTGATCCCCGGACCACTTAGAATAGCACCTGCTTGTTGCAGCGCGTCACATTCAACAATCAAGGTGGCCGAGCGATCTGGGTATTCTGCGGTACCGATACGAAATGATCCCAGTGGGCTGAGCTCGGCCCAACTCCCTACGGCGAAATCTGCTACAGCAGCCTGTGAAATGGGCGCACCTGTGTGAAAGGTCAGCCACTCGCGCACCCCATCGTTGTTGAACGCGCCCGCCAGATGGACCTTTGTCTCGGGGTCACACAAAGTCAGCAGCAAGGTTCCCGCTGCGATCGACAGGGGCTTTGGCGGTTGCGCACCCTTCAGATCACGGATTTCTCCGGGCTGGGCCATTACGGTCATGGCGGCGCGGAATGCATGCGCGGCCTGGACCGGTGCATTCTGAAAACCCCCGGAAAACTGGGTCTGCGCCGTCATGTATCCTCTCCCCTTACCATGGTGAAAAACTCAACCTTCGTCGCTGCGGCTTTGGAGGCGCGATCTGTTCTGGCGGACCGCATCTGACCCTTGAGCGGCGCGATCACTTGGTCATGAACTGCACCCGCAGCCGAGGTCTGCATCAAAGCATCAATCAACGCGGCCGCCTGGGCCTTGGGCTTGGACCGACCCTGCACGTATCCATGCCCAACCGTTCCATCCTGGAGCACCAGAGAACACCGCGTGACGGTCATTTCCCCAAGGTTGAACCGAGAACCAGTGCCACCAGTGCGCCCGCGCACCATGACGCCGCCCACTTCGGGGCTGCGCAGCCATTCAAAATTCGGGCGTACTTCGTACTTGTCCCAAAGGGGCATCAGCGCGCTTTCGGGCGCACGCGCCAACAGGCCCATCCAGTCCTGTCGCGTTGCCTTAGAATTATATGTTTGATCTGTCATCAAAGCCTCTTGGCCGGGTTGTCTACGTGATCTATACAACTAGACAAATACTACATCCCGCTGCTGTAGCTGGCAATCCGCAACCTTGTGAAGATTTGATGACATGAGAAAAACACCTGTCTGGAAAAGCATCGCCCTGAACCTGACATCCGACATTGCGGAAGGTCGGTACAACACCGGCGACCGGCTGCCGACCGAGGCACAACTGGCGGCAAAACACGGGGTCAACCGCCATACGGTACGGCGCGCGTTGTCGGATCTGGCGGACCAAGGTCTGGTGCATGCCCGTCGCGGCGCCGGTGTCTTTGTCGCGGCCCGTCCGACCGATTATGCCATCGGCAAGCGCGTCCGATACCACAAGAGCATCTCGGCCAGCGGTAAGATTCCTGGCAAAAAGATACTTACGCTCACAACGCGCGCCGCAGATGAAACAGAAGCAGAGGCCCTGGAGATCGCTTCAGGCGACCAGGTACACGTATATGACGGACTGTCTCTGGCGGATGGGCAGCCAATCGGGCTGTTCCAAAGTGTCTTTCCCGCGGACCGCTTGCCCGGCATTCTTGAGGCGCTATCCGAGACAGAATCGGTAACGAAGGCTTTGCAGCACTGCGGTGTTAAGGATTACACCCGCATCTCAACGCGCCTGAATGCGCGCGCGGCGACGGCAACACAGGCCCTGCACCTGCGACTGACAGAAGGTGCGCCTGTTCTGTATTCCGTCGGCATAAACGCTGATCCCAATGGTCTGCCGGTTGAATTTGGGCGAACCGTATTTGCCGGAGATCGGGTCACCCTGACCCTGAACGAGGAATAAACCGCGATCCTCTCGCCTGTCCTCAACATCCTGGCGGAGGTATCATCCCGCTGGGCATTTTCCCAATACCACAAGGGCAGGTCCCTCATGCGTTCGGCGTTGTCGTGACGGTTGGCGCGTTAGCTCATTCTGGGTTCCAGATTGTGTTGCCACAAAAACGTCTGCCAATCTCGGCCTGTGAACTGGGAGCAGTGAATGAGTGGGCGGTGACCTTGCTTGCGGACTAAAGGTTTTGGAAAAGGACCATGCCGATCTCGATCTGGCCCTTGACCAATACACACGGACGGCCAATCGTGTGATCAAGCTCATTCAATTGGATGAGGCTCAGGCCCGATCCGAAGTTGGATCTCTGCGCGACACCTCGGAGGCCATCGAGGCCTTTCTGAAACGCCACCTGAGCGATGAGGAAGACCTTGCGGTTCCAATCATCCTGCACCACCGCCTAAGAGGATAAGGCCACGCATGACCGACCATTCCAAACAGGAAGATCAGGCCCATGCCTCAGAACGCCGCGCACGAGGAGAGTTCGTGCGCGGCGTCAGTGGATTCCGACATGCTATCGGCGATCCAGAGTTCCCGGCTGAACCGGGGCGCTATCACCTGTTTGTTGCGCTGAATTGCCCATGGTGTCATCGGGTGACGCTTGCCCGCAACATATTGGGACTGCAGGGTAGCATTTCGATGGATGTGGCCTTTCCCAATCGCACCACAGAAGACGACCCAGAGGGGCCGAACAACTGGCAGTTCGCCCCCGAGCTTGTTGCTTCCGCAACTGGGGCGACGTTGCCTGAATGCACCTTGGAAACCGTAACGGGACAAGGTTTCAGGTTGGTTCGCGAAATCTACCGGGATGAAGGCTCAGAAGAACGTTCAGTTCCGATCCTGTATGACAAAATGGCCGGCCGTATCGTCAACAATGAAAGCGCCGAGATCATTCGAATGCTGAATGGCAATGCGGCGCTGCTGGGCAGCTCCTCTAATGAAGGCAACCGGCCCAACCTATACCCGGATGATCCTGCGATCCGAGCTGAAATTGACGAACTGAACGTGCAAATCTACGTCGCCATCAACAACGGGGCATACAAGGCCGGGTTCTCGTCTGATCAAAACGTCTATGTCGCCAGTTTCGGAACTTACTTCAAAGCATTGGCGCAACTGGAAGATCGCTTGGCCAGCGATGGCAGACCTTTTCTAACCGGGGACCGATTTACAGAAGCCGATCTGCGCCTTTTCCCGACGCTCTACCGCCACGACCCGGTTTACTACCTGCGCATGAAGCTGAACGGCGCCAAGATCCTTGATTACCCGCACCTCTGGCGCTGGCTTTGTCGCGTCCATAACCTGCCCGAGGTGGCAACAAGCAGTTCACTGGATCACTGTCGGCAAGGGTACTTCGGCCGAAGCTGGAATGGTGTTATTCCCGCAGGCCCGTTTGTTCCCATGGCGTATCCCGAAGCTTATGGGCATCCGGAACTGGCGGTCCAGCGTGTGACCCCATCGGTCATTCCCAAGACAAATGTTTAAAGCGCTGAAGCAGCGAAATTGGTATAAACTAGCACGAATTTTTCCAACCAAGAGAGGGATATTGCCATGGGAATTCGGCAGACTGAGGGACGCAAACGGCTTTATGACAGTGTTCTCGATACCGTAGGTGACACGCCCTGCATTCGGATCAACAAGATCGCGCCGTCGCATGTGACGGTCTATGTGAAATTCGAGGCTTTCAATCCTGCAGCTTCGGTCAAGGATCGTTTAGCGCTGAACATTATCGAGGCGGCGGAACGTGACGGGCGGCTGAAGCCCGGCCAGACTGTGGTCGAGGCCACATCCGGCAACACCGGGATCGGCCTTGCGATGGTGTGTGCTGCCAAAGGGTATCCCCTGGTGTTGACCATGGCCGACAGCTTTTCGGTCGAGCGTCGCAAGCTGATGCGCTTTCTCGGCGCAAAGGTCGTGCTGACGCCGCGGGCCCAAAAGGGCTTTGGCATGTATATCAAGGCCAAGGAACTAGCCGAACAGAATGGATGGTTTCTGGCCAGCCAGTTCGAGACGTCAGCGAATGCCGACATTCACGAGAACACCACTGCTCGAGAAATCATGGCAGATTTCGAAGGTGAGCGGCTGGACTATTGGGTCACCGGCTATGGCACCGGCGGGACCGTTTCCGGGGTTGCACGCGTTCTTCGGGCAGAGCGCCCCGACACGAAAATCATCCTGACAGAACCCTCCAACGCAGCGATTGTGTCATCGGGTTACACAAACACCCGCAACGAGGGTCACCAGCCCACCGAAAGCCATCCGAATTTTGAGCCACATCCGATCCAAGGTTGGACCCCAGACTTTATCCCATGGGTTCTGCAAGAGGCGATCGACAAGGATTACTATGATGAATTGATCCCTGTCCCCGGTGCCGAGGGGATTGAATGGTCCAGACGGCTGGCGTCGGAAGAAGGGATTTTTACGGGAATATCTGGTGGCTCGACGCTTGCTGTTGCTATGAAAGTGGCCGAGCAAGCGCCACAGGGATCCGTTTTTCTGGTGATGTTGCCAGACACGGGCGAGCGCTATCTCTCCACACCACTTTTCGACGGGATCGAAGAAGATATGACCGAAGACGAGCGCGTGATTTCGATGTCGACACCTTCGGCACAGATGGCCGCTGAATAGGCAAAGCACACTTCATCTGGACGCTTCTATGACTATGGCATTCGGGACGGCCTGCGCCCCGAATGCGCTTTTCGCAGCGCGCTTACAACCTTCGGAACACGCAGGTCAGTCTGTAGTTGAAGCCGCGCAAAAAGACGTCATCCGAATGAATTCTCATCGTTAAATCAATTGTATATCTCGGGACGTTTCGCCGATTTTCGGGTTTGAAGCTTGACTCGACAACCCTCCCTTCGTGCATGATGGACGAATAAGCATCGTATTTTAGCTGCTTTTTCGAACGGTCTAAGTTCTCAGGAGGCGGACGATGGAAGCAATTGTTAACGGCATTAACTCTATTCTTTGGAACTACGTCCTGATCTACGGATTGCTCGGCGTCGGCATATTTTTCACCATTCGTCTGGGTGCGCTGCAGTTTCTACATTTCGGCGAGATGATCCGCGTCCTTACCTCGTCCAAATCCACTGACAAACGCGGAATTACACCGTTTCAGGCACTGACCGTTAGTCTGGCGTCACGCGTTGGCACCGGAAACCTGGCCGGTGTCGCCGTGGCTTTGACCCTGGGTGGCCCCGGCGCAATTTTCTGGATGTGGATCGTAGCCTTGGTCGGGATGGCCACGGCCTATTCCGAAAGCACTCTTGCGCAACTTTACAAGGTCACGTCTTCAAACGGGCGGTTCCGTGGCGGTCCTGCTTTTTACATGGCCAATGCCCTGAACGCGCGCTGGGCCGGCGTGATCTTTTCGATCTGCCTGATCGTCAGTTTCGGCCTGGTTTTTGTCGCCGTCCAATCCAACTCAATCGCTGAGGCGTTCGAAGGCGCGTTCGGGTTGAACAAATTGATTGCTGGTCTGGCGCTGGCGGCTGCCGCTGCTGTGGTCATCTTTGGTGGCATCCGAACCATTGCGCGATTTGCCGAAATCGTCGTGCCGCTCATGGCCGGGCTTTACCTGTTGCTGGCCTGTGTTGTCGTTGTCCTGAACCTGCCACAGGTGCCTGCAATGCTGTGGTCTATCGTTGCAGGAGCCTTTGGCCTTCAGGAAGCCGCAGGCGGCGTCACAGGTGGCGTGATGGCAGCAGCGCTCAATGGTATCAAGCGCGGGTTGTTTTCAAACGAAGCTGGCATGGGCTCGGCCCCCAATATCGCAGCTGTTGCCACACCGGCTCCGCACCACCCGTCGAGCCAGGGTTTGGTTCAGGCGTTTGGTTGTTTCGTGGATACGATACTGGTCGCCACCGCGACCGCATTGCTGATCCTGCTGTCTGGCGCCATCGAACCGGACGGAGCCACCGGTATGCGGTTAACTCAGGATGCGGCAGCGGTCCATCTGGGTGAGATCGGTCGCCATTTTATCGCAATCGCAATCGTGTTTTTTGGCTTTACGTCGATATTGGGCAATTACTCATACGCAGAAAACGCAATGACGTTTCTGAAGCTGGAAGGCAAAGTGCCCATCTACATTTTGCGCCTGGGTTGTCTTGCCATGGTCGTCTGGGGCGCTGTGCAAGCGGTCAGCACAGTGTTCAATTTTGCAGACGCAGCCATGGGTGTAATGGCAACCATCAACCTGGTCGCCATCGTGCTGCTGTCGGGCACGGTGTACAAACTGACCGTGGACTATTTCGCACAGCGCAGACAGAATCTTGAGCCCCGCTTTGTGGCAAGCAAATTCCCTGAATTTGACAAGGGCGTTGATCACTCGGTCTGGACGGAGGAGGCATATGCCGAGACCCAGCGTGATTGAAACCGGTGAATTGCAGGTCATTTTGGATGACATCGCCGATCGCGTTGCCGGCATGTCGGAACGCGGGAAGGTCGCCCAATATATTCCCGAACTTGCCAGCGTTGACCTGAACCAGTTCGGCATCGCTGTCGCACCCATTGACGGCGCGCCTGTTTCGGCCGGAAATGCGGACACGCTGTTTTCCATTCAAAGCATTTCCAAGGTTTTTTCCCTGACAGAGGCCCTGCAACATGTGGGCGCGACCCTTTGGCAGCGGGTAGGCCGAGAGCCTTCAGGCGATCCGTTCAATTCCATCGTCCAGCTCGAACATGAACGCGGAATTCCCAGAAACCCGTTTATTAACCCCGGCGCCATTGTCGTGGCCGACGTTCTGCTTGAAGACCGAAGTTCTGATGAGGCGGTCAACGACGTACTGAATCTGTGCCGAACGCTCGCAGAGGATCAGTCCATTCAAGTGGACAAGGCCGTTGCAGAATCTGAGATGCGGACAGGGTCCAGAAACCGGGCACTTGCGCATTTCATGAAAGCCGAGGGAAACCTAAAAGCGCAGGTCGAGGATGTTCTGTCGCTGTATTTCCGCCAATGCAGCATCGCCATGTCGTGTCTTCAGTTGGCGGTTGCGGGCCGTTATCTGGCCGCCGCTGGGCAGAACCCGGCAGATGGTTCAACCGTTCTGTCCGCTCAGCGCGCGCGGAGAGTAACCGCACTGATGATGATGTGCGGATCTTATGACGCCTCGGGCGAGTTTGCATTCCGCGTCGGACTTCCTGCCAAAAGCGGTGTCGGCGGTGGCATCCTGTGTATTGTTCCAGGCATCGCAGCCGTCACAGCCTGGAGCCCGGGACTGGACGCAAAAGGCAACTCTCATCTGGCAAGCATTGCATTTCAGGAGCTGGTCCGCGCAACCGGATGGTCGGTGTTCGGGCCAAGTGTTTGACAAACAGAAACACGCCGTTCACCCACGCCGCTGCGCTCGTACATTTCGCGTGGTTTTGCGCAACCTTCCGGGGTTCCTCCCGTCAACCGCAAAGACACGTGGCATACGGCCGGCGTATGACGGACTTTCCCAAGAAATCGAGAGGTAGCCTCCACCCGGCTTTTGCAGCGTAGCGTTTCAACAGCAAATATAATAATGTTTCAATATGACAAACAGCCTGCGCTGTGGAGTCGGCATTCTGAAGGGGAGATTAGAATGAAATTGCAGTGTGTTTTTGTGTTGTCGATGGGCTTTGCCGCCTTATCAGCTGAAGCGCAGGAAAACCCAATTCAACACGATGCGGAATTCTATATCCTTCAAGCACAGCTTGGATCGCAATGGGCCCAGGACGACGAGGCCGTTAACGAAGCACTGGCTGCGTTTCGGGAAAGCAATGGGGGAACCCCCCCGAACATCATCAGTGTCTTGATCGATGATATGGGCTTTGGCGACATGGGAATTCCCGAGCTTAACGCCGTTCGGGGATATGAGACTCCGAACATCAATGATTTCTCAGATCAGGCACTGCGGATGGTGCGGATGTACACCGAGCCTTCGTGTACGCCGACCCGCGTGGCGCAAATGACCGGGCGTTTGCCTGTGCGAATGGGCATGGGCGATACGACCGTGGATATCGCTGGCTTTGGTTTGCCCAGCGATGAGGTGACGCTGGCTGAGGTGTTGAAACAGGCGGGCTATGCTACCAGTCATGTCGGCAAATGGCACATGGGCGATATCGCTGAAAGCTGGGCGATGAATCAGGGTTTTGATTATGCCCAGCACGCCATCCATCAGCAAGGTCAGTTGACCATCTTCAACGACGACGCGATCAAGGAGCAGGTCTCGGTCGCGATCAAGGACTATGACGACAAATACACGCTGGACGGTTGGTTCAGACCGGACTCTGCCGCGATGATGACAGTTATCGAGGGGGAAGCCGGCGGTCCGATCCGCGAAATCCGCATGGAAACCGGTGAGCGCTGGAACGCAGCGAAATACGACGAGATGAACCAGGCGTTTCAGGACAAGACGCTGGAAGAACTGGACCGTCTTGCAGGCGGTGAAGACCCGTTTTTCCTGCAATACTGGCCGATGATCCCGCTGGACAACACCCGCGCCGGACGGTCGGGGCCAGAGAGCGTGAACGGCGGTCTGTATGTGGATAAAATGCAGTTGCTCGATCAGTGGCTGGGCGACTTGTTCGCGCGACTGGAAGAGCTGGGCCTGACGGAAAACACTGTGGTTGTGGTCATGGGCGACAATGGCCATTTCACCAAATACGCGCCGCAATCCGGATTCACCCCGCTGATCTATTCTGGCGGCAAGGGTGACACGACTGAGGGCGGAATCCGTGTCGATGCTTTCATCCGCTGGCCCGGCATGATTGAGGCGGACGGATTGCTCAACAGCATCATCCATGTCTCGGACCTCTATACGACATTGTCGCGCTTTGCCGGGGCAGATCAGTACATTCCGCGGGATAGACTGGTGGATGGAGTGGACCAGTCTGCCGCCCTACTGTTTGCCGACGAATCCAAGGCCCGTCGCGATCACGTCATCGTCTATTCGGTGAACAAGCCCGAGGCGGTCGTGAAAGACCAGCTAAAGCTGAAACTGCCGGGACCGGGGGAAAGCGCTATTCTGGCAAAATTCTTTGATCTCTACCGGGACACGCGTGAAGAATACTCGGTCTCGACAGAGGTTGGTGCCTGGGGCGGGCAGGAATTCGCACGCATCCTTGGCCGCCACATGGCCCGCAAAGAGAAATTCCCCGACACCGCACCCGCCTATGGCGTACCTTACGAGGGGATCGAGAATATTCGTCCGGAAACCCAACTCGCCGTCGACGCGTTTCTCATAAAACGCGCGTCACCGCAGCAATAATTCCTGACCGCCCGCGGTTTTCCTGCAGGCGGTCTATTGGAACCCAAAATCAGGATAAACATATGGCAGGAAACATCATTTTCGCTCTGGGTTTGGTCGTTTCACTGGGAATCGGGTTCGTCTATTTCCGCGATCTTGGCGACATTTCGCAAATGGTGCTCAAGGTTAAACGCAAAAACATGATCCGGTTTATCCGGCACGAGTACCGCCTGATTGCTGTAGGTTTGGGCGGATTTGCCGTCGCTACGCTTGCGCATTTCATTCTGGGCGGCGGCCCGTTCTGGCTGTGGCTGGTCGCGACGCTATTGGTTCTTGTTCTGTATGGATTTCCCTATGTGTGGGTCCATCTGGGGCTGAGGAACCAACTCAACACTGCGGCCTTCTTTCCTATTGCCGAGGCGCAAAAATTCATCGGCCCAACCGCGCCGGTCATCGTTATTGAAAACAATGGTCACGCCCGCGCGCATCCCGATGCGCAAATCATGCGACCCCATTTGGCCGGCAATGCTGACGGGCTGGGTGGCGAAGATATCGTCATGACCTTTTGCGCGATGGCCAACCTTGGGCAGGGCTATGCCCCCCGTATCGAAGGCAACCGGCTGGATCTTGAAGTGCTGGCCCAACATGGCAACAACCTGATCCTGCGGGACAACGAAACCGGGGAACCCATCCAGCAGATCTATGGGTTTCGCGAGACGGATCGCGATACTGGCGCGGATGGACCTGCCTGCCCTGTGCGCCCTGACGCAAAAATGCAGCCCTGGCCCACTTATCGGATGACGTTCCGCGGATTTCAAAAAGCGTTTCCCGATGGCGAGGTGTATCTGAACACGCCCTCGCCGAACCCGTTTTTGCGGCTGCTGGATATGGTGACGGAAATTACGTTTGGCTGGGGGATCTCGCGCCAGCATCAGGAAGATGCGCCCGTCATGGACAATATGGACCGATCGGACGACCGGTTGCCGAACAAGACCTATGTCTGGGGGATCACGATCGGCAATGATGCCGCCTGCTGGACCGATGACTTCGTGGTCGAAAATGATTGGATCATTAACGCAAATGTCGGTGGGCGTGACGTGGTTGTCAGTCTGGATCCAAAGTACGAAAGCCTTGGCGTTTGGTACAATGACAAAGGCCAGCCCATCACCCGCTGCGATTTCTGGGGGATGTCGGATCAGGGAAAACTGCAACGCGTCGAGACCCTGCGTGCCGGTGTATTCTGGCATGTCTGGTCCGAGTTCTTTCCGGAAACGGATATCAACCGTGTCGGTGCGCGCGTTCAACAGTCTGGCGAAGCCGCTGAATGAGTGAGCAATCAGATCAGATTGCCAAATTGGAACAAACGGAGGATCAAAATGGTCTTTAAGAGGGCAATAACAACCGCTGCGTGGGCCGTGGCGACCTGGATTCCAATGACAACTGCCGCTGTGGCGCAGCAGTCCGATTGGTCCTATGAGGCAACAATATACCTGTTCATGCCTGAAACGGAGGTTACGCAGGAAACAGCCCGCGGCACCGTTGATGGAACGCTGAGTTTCTCTGACGCGCTAAAAAATCTCGATCTGGCGTTCATGGGCGTCTTTGGTGCGTCGAACGGGCGCTGGTCACTATTGGCCGACTACAACTATGTGGACGTCTCTTTCAGCAATGACACGCCCGGTCCGGCAAGTTCTGGTCTTGAAACCTCTCTCACAACGCAATTTTTCAGCGGCTATGTAGGCTACCGGGCTTATAATACAGATACGTCCTACGTGGACCTGGTCGGCGGCTTCCGTTGGTTTCGCACACAAACCGATTTCACCGTTCTTCCGGGAACAGCCCCCGGCCGGTCCGTCAACGTTGATGAAAGCTGGACAGACCCGGTCATCGGCGTTCGAGCCCGCGTCGCTTTCAACGACAGGTGGTCTGGCACTGGCTTTTTTGATTACGGCGGCTTCAGCAGCGACAGCAAAACATGGCAGGTCTTGCTGACTGCGGATTATGAAATCAACGACAGGTGGGTGATCCGCGGCGGTTACCGCTATATCTCTTTCGATCACGAGATTGACGGCAACGATTTCACGTTCGAACAGTCTGGCCCCATGATTGGTGCGACTTATCGATTCTGAGAGGCTCTTTTAGCCCTTCAAACCTTACCCGGTCTAAAGTCACTTAAACGACGGGGTGATCATGACCGCGTAATTGTCGGCCAGCATGGCGGCGTCTTCGCGGTTGAATTTGACTGATGAGAGCTTACGCAGGTCGACTTGCGTGGGCCCGTCAAATAGCTTTGCAACATCGACGTTCATGTGCAGGTCCACATCGCCCTCAACAGCGTTATCCGGTGGCAACTGGATATAGACCTCGCGCGCGTTTTCCGAAAACCCAACGTGATAGACCAACGGCGAGACCTCTGCGCCAATCCGCAGCGTTCCTTCCATCACGACGAATTTATAGCCGACCTCCCAATTCCATGCCATTTGACTGTTGGGATCAAGATCCCCGCGCGCTTGGATCGAGCCATTGGCTTCTGGGTCTACGCCGATCATGAAACGGATGTGCTCAATGCTGCTCAGGGGAATGTCGTTCAGCCTGATCGAATGGGTTGTTTCCGGATTGTCGAACCGGAGCAGATGATAGCTGTCAGGCTCAGCAAACAGTGCCCCACCTTGCGAGAGCGTCAGGTTGCTGAGGTAGAGCCGAAAGTCACGAACCCTGAACGTGCCGGACCCGCCGGGGTTTTCGTACACGAACTCATCAAATACCAACGGATCGTCACCCATCTTCGCGTGAAAGGTCAAAGTGATCGACGTAGTGCGCTGAGGACCAAGAGCAAAGATCAGCGCTCCGCCAATGGCCAACAGTATCGCAAGCCCCGTCATCCAAATACGCATCAGCCGTCTCCTTCGAAAGGATTGGAAAACTGTGTGTTTGTCAGAAAACCCTCATCCGTCAGCGTGTGCAGGAACGCGATGATGGACTGCACCTCACCGTGCGTCATCCGCAGGCCCACAGTGTCTTGCCCGGCCTCTGGCGCATTGTCGGCTTCAAGGATCAAAGGGCTGAGCGTATCGCTGATGACAATCCCGTCATTGTAGTGATCCATGACCTCTTCCAATGTCTCGAACCGACCATCATGCATGTAGGGCGCGGTTACTGCGATGTTGCGCAGTGTCGGCACTTTGAAGAAGCCTTTGTGCGCCGGATTGCCGGTCACGGCCATCAGGCCATCCGGCAGGTCTTCATCGGAATCCAGCCCATTGTTAGAAAACCCATCCAATGCGTCCCGAAACCCGGAAGTCAAAAACTGGCTGTGGCAGTCGATGCAGTTCCCACCACGTAACGAAACCTTGGTGTCCGGATGCGCCATGAATAGTTTGCGACCATGTTCTTCCTGCGCGGTCAAACGCACTTCGCCACGCAGAAACCTGTCGTATTTTGAATTCGACGAAATCAGCATTCGCATGAAGGTCGACAATGCCCGGGCCACGTTTTCAGCGCTGACTTCCCCGTATGCCTTGTGGAACATCCGTCGATAATCGCGGGATGCTTGCAGTTCGGTGATCAGCGCATCCAAGTCCTGGTCCATCTCGTCCGGGTGTTGAATCGGCATCAACGCCTGCGCTTCCAACGACGTTGCGCGACCGTCCCAGAAGAACCGCTCTTGCCCCCAAAGAAGGTTGGTCAAACTCATGGAGCTGAACTCCAGCTCTCCGCCAGACAATGCGGGCGACTTTGCCAGACCATCAGTGAAGGCAAGGGCCTGCATATGGCATGTCGCGCACGAGACCTGATTGTTGCCGGACAGGATGGGGTCGTAGAACAGGTGCCGCCCAAGGGCAAAGGCCTCTTCCGTCAGCGGGTTGTCCGGCGGCACAGCAAAGCGTCCGAAAACAAAAGGCGCCGAGAAGCCAGCAATCGGCGTCGCCGTTGGCCCGCGTGCGCGGTCCCAGAAGACCCACGCCGTCGCCGCGATCACCACGGCGACGGCCGCTGTCAAAAACACCCGAAGCATAACGCCCCCAGAGCATTAATGGTGGTGCACAAAACCCGAACCAAACAGCCCTTCAACGTTGTCCACGCCTTTGTTGTAGCGCTCCTTGAAATTGACCTCGGCGATACGTTCACCCGTCTCAAGATCATGGATCGTGATCGTGTGTGCGTTCAGGTCGGCAATAAAATCCACATCCGTTGGGTCGTCATCAGCCGCGTTGCCCAGATTGAGCAGGTTATTTTGAACGGCGATCAGGTCTCGGCCCGAAGCGGACGTGAAAAAGATCATGTGATGTGCACCCGGATCGGCAACGATGTCCGGCCCGCTGGACACAAGCTCGGGCAGTGCGGCCAATTCATAGCGCTTCACGACACCCGGCAATCCATGAGAGATGAACAGCTCATCTTCAGTGCCATAGAACTCCAGCGGAACAGCGGTTTCATTGGCCACGCCACTATATATGACTTCGGCTTCACCAAAGGTTTTGGAACCGGCGTCATAGGGGATTTTCCAGGTCTCGAACCCGAACATCGTATTGGCCAGAATGGCCGGTTCAATGTCAGCATGCATGTCAGGTCGTGCGAACAGCACCTCGACAGGTGAAGACGGAAAATCCAACGGCTTTTCGTTTTCCACCACGATGTTTTGGATGGGTTCAAGCGTGTTGAGGTCTATGATCGTCAACACATTCCCCACCCCAGTCGTCATATCGGGATGTATCGTCGAAGTGACCACCATGCGGTCGTCAAACGCAGATATCCCGTGTGGGTACATGATATATGGCTCACCCTCGCCGACTTGGCTTTGGCGTGCTTCGATAATTTTGATCACCTCGTTGGTCTGAGTGTCGAAAACACCGACCGAGCCGCCATCATCGCCTCCAGTGCCACCCATGAAGGTCACGAACATATACTCCTGCCCCTTCGACGTGGCCCACATGATGTCCTCGCCAACGATCTGCCCTTGGGTATCCAGACAGGTAAAGCCCTCAATCACCGGCGTTCCGCTGGAATCGCGGGACAGTCCAATTTCAGCCAGACTGCAGGACGGGTCCAACCCGGTCGAATAGAGACGCCCATTCGGGCTGTAGTAGAGGTGATGCAATGGATGCTGAATATCGGGCTGCTCAACTTCACTCAGTAGCTCTCCGAACTGGTCGGATTCCGGATCCAGCTCGACAATCGCGATGCTGTGATTTGTATCCAACGTCGGCAAACCGCGCAGCAGAACCATGCCCTGACTTTCCTCGCGGGTCTGAGACTGCGCCGGCGTTAGGCCAACCATCAACAGCCCCGCACCGAAAAGTACGCTTTGCGCAAGCAATTTGAATTTCATAATTTCCCCCCTTGCGATGAAACTTCTAAAAATGTTTTTGAAATTCACTTTACGTAGCGTCATATCACATTCAGGAAACTGCATCAAATTGGGGTGCAATCGACCAAAGAAACGCCGCCCCGAACGGGACGGCGTAAGCTGAATACCTGCAGGTCGACTTCTTTATGACGCTTGGACGGCCTTCATAAAGCGGTCGCGGATCACAACTGGGTCCATCGTGATTACCGGCATCTTGGCATTGCCGCTTTCGCACTTGCTGACGATGATTGTCATTTGGCCGCTGTCGAGCGCTGCCTGCAATGCGGCTCCAGTGTCTTCAGCCTGGCACTCGACCACATTCTCGCAGCCACATGCCTGCGCCACGGCTGCCAGCGACGTCTTCTTACCTGCATAAGTCGGCTGATCCCCGGTCGACCCATAAGATCCGTTATCGACGATCAGCAGAATGTAGTTGTCAGCCACGTTATTGGCGATGGTCGGCAAGGTTCCGAGGTTGGTCAGGATAGACCCGTCGCCATCGATTACGATGACCGGCTTTGGTTGCGACAAGGCCAGACCCAGACCAATACTTGAGGCCAGACCCATAGTGCCCAGCATGTAGAAATTGGTAGGTTGGTCGTCGATTGCATGCATCTCCTGACTGGGGATGCCGATGTTGCAGACAACCAATTGATCCCGCAGGATTGGTGCAATTTCTTTCAGGATTTCAGAACGGATCATTGGTCGCCATAGCCTCCCCAGAAATTGGCGTCGGTCAGGATCGCAACCGGCTTGTTGCACATAAAGGTGTATTTCAGGATCGCATCCAGCTCCTCGACATCCGATTGATGATGGAAGTGGTAGGTCGGGATGTTCATCTGTGCCAGAAGCGCCTTGGTATGCACTGCCATTTCGACTTGGCAGGCGACGGGTTCGCGCAGCTCTCCACGATATGAGATCAGCATGGGCAAAGGCATCCGGTAATACTGGATCAGCGTCGCCAACGTGTTGATGGTTACGCCGATGGCGGTGTTCTGCATGATGATCGCTGGGCGTTTACCGCCCATCCAGGCACCGGCACACAGGCCCATGCCTTCATCCTCTTTGTTCGACGGAATGTGAAAGATGTCTTCACGCGCGTCGATTTCGTCGATGACGCCGGCCAATTGCTTGCACGGAACCGTGGTGACGAATGAGATGTCGTTGGCCACCAGATCGTCGGTGATCTTTTTGTCTATGTTCATGTCCGATATGTTAGTCCTGTATGGGGCGCAGTTAGCGCGATTGACGGGTTACAGCCCGCGGTGCACGTGCACGGCGCAAGGCGCATGACGGACGACACGCGAGGCGGTCGATCCCAGAAAATAATCGCTGACACCCGGTTCATGCGAACCGATGACGATGCATTCAAATTTGTTTTGTGTCGCAAAGTCGATCACCGTGCGGGCCGTGTGACCTTTGACAATCTCGGCCTGAACGCCCTCAAGCCCCGAAACTTTTTCCCGCAACAAGGTGCGTGCCGCGCGAAAGCCTTCGGCGACGACATCCTTGTCGAGATAGGCACTGACAGAGCCCTGAGGCATCTCGTAGACATGCAGGGCCACAATCTCGGCCCCTTCAGCCGATAAGGCCTTGGCAATTTCCAAAGTGTGCGGTGAAATCCCATGATCCAACGCCATAGGGACGAGAATTTTTTTGTACATGAATACCTCCGTTTCTGCCTGGACTAGATCCAGGGTGCGAGGATGATTTTGGGTGCGGCCACGGCACCTTTCCGCAAATCGCGAAAGGCGTCGGCAGCATCGGACAAGGTCCGTTCCTCTATCCAGTCCAACGAACCCAAACGGCCATCGAATATCGCCTGCGCGGTCTTTCGGAAATCATCGGCAGTATAAGTATAGGTGCCGATAAACGTGATCTCCTGCAAGGTCATACGACGTATATCCAAACCGCCCGTATCCTCACCCAACCCAACATGCACGATAACGCCGCCCGGATGAACGTGATGGGACGCCGCTGCGCGGGTTACAGAATACCCTACCGCGTCAACAACCAATGAGAACGTATCATCCGTGGCTTCGACCACATTAAAAGAACCCAAACTTTGCAGATAGGCGCGCCGCACGTCATTCGGCTCAACGATGACAACATCATCGAAGTCAGCTGCCGCCAGTGCCAAAGCTGCGGCCACACCAATCGCGCCGCCGCCTATCACCAACGCATCACGCGCCATTCCCTGATGCAGCGCCTCAAGCCCCAACCGAACCGCGTGCCAGCTAACGGCCAATGGCTCTGCCAGGGCGGCCTGCTGAAAGGATACGTGGTCCGGCACCTCAACCAGATTTGCATCCGGCATTGCAATATATTGAGCAAAAGCCCCTTCACGCGGTGGCATCGAGATGATCTGCCGGCTGGGACACAGGTTTTCCCGCCCTGCCTCACACGCCGGGCAGACACCGCAGTTGACCAAAGGATTGATCGTGACGCGCGTACCGTCGCGTGGACCTCCAACAATCGTCCCTGCGGCCTCGTGGCCCAGAATAAGTGGTGCAGGTCGGCGCGCGTCGTGACCCAAATAGGCGTGCATATCCGAGCCGCAAATCCCGACAGCCTCGACCCGGATCAATTGCTCACCTATGTCGGGCGCAGCATCTGGTACGTCCTCATAGGTCAAATGCTCAACACCCTGATAAACAAGCGCTTTCATTTCGCTGTAAACCCTCCGTCGACCATCAAAACTTGCCCTGTGACGTAGTTGGACGCCGGTGAGCACAAGAACAGGATCGGCCCATCGATATCCTCCATCTGCCCGTTTCGGTTCATGCAGGTTTGCGCCGCGTTACGGGTTGCCCGGTCGAGGTCATTGAACACAGCCTGCGTCAGTTCGGTCGGGAAAAACCCCGGCCCGATGGCATTTGCATTGATGCCGTCAGCGGACCAAGCCTCGGCCATGGCCCGCGTCAGTTGCCCGACCCCGGCCTTGCTGGCCCCATAAGCAATACCGCCCGGAAAAGCACGCGTGGTCTGAAGCGAGGCGAAATTCACGATCCGCCCCCACCCCCGAGCTTTCATCGCAGGAACCATTGCCTGG
This sequence comes from Ruegeria sp. YTSA072, assembly GCF_059610285.1. Taxonomy (NCBI): domain Bacteria; kingdom Pseudomonadati; phylum Pseudomonadota; class Alphaproteobacteria; order Rhodobacterales; family Roseobacteraceae; genus Ruegeria; species Ruegeria sp. YTSA072. The sequence goes on from NZ_JBXWNI010000009.1 coordinate 157,587, forward strand.
CTTAGGAAGAACGGCGCGCTCAGGTTCAGCTCAAGCGTCTTGTCCCAGCCTTCGGTGGTCACGTCATCTGCCACTTCGCGCGTGTTGATACCCGCCGCATGCACGATGATGTCCGGCGCGCCAAAACTGGCTGCGACTTCCTCGGCGAGCGATGCCACGCGCGACCGATCGGCCACGTCGGCAACAACTGTGGCCACGTTGTCGCCCCCTTCAGCTTGCAATTCTGCCAATGCTTCCGGTCGACGGGCGACGCCGACGACGCACGCACCCGCTGAGGCCAACACAAGCGCTGCACGACGCCCAAGGCCCGAGCTTGCGCCGGTCACGCAAGCGACACGCCCGGTCAGATCGAACAACGCGCGCGGATCATTCATCGGCGGTCAGGTTGAACTGTTCGTCAGGGAAATATTTGGCAAGGCGCACGTCTGCAGCCCGCGCATGCCCTTCCATGCCTTCCAGCCGGGAAATACGAGCGGTCGCCTCGGCAATGGATTTCGAGCCTTCGCGTGTAGCGCGCTGCCATGTGACGATCTTCATGTACTTGTGAACGCTCAAACCGCCGGTATAGCTGGCCGCGCCGGATGTCGGCAGAACGTGGTTCGTTCCGGTCGCCTTGTCACCGTAGGACACTGTGGTTTCTTCACCCAGGAACAGCGATCCATAGCAGGTCAACCGACCCAGCCACCAATCCAGGTCCTCGGCCTGAACGGTCAGGTGTTCGGGCGCATAATCGTCCGAACAGGCCGCCATTTCTTCACGATCTGAACAGACGATAACTTCGGCATAATCGCGCCACGCAGCAAAGGCGTTTTCCCGGTTGAGTTCAGGCAGATCCTCGATCAGTGCTGGCACCAACTCCATGACTTTTTGCGCTAGGTCCCGGTCATCCGTCACCAACCAAACCGGAGAATTGTACCCGTGTTCCGCTTGGCTCACCAAATCGGTGGCCACCACATGCGCATCTGCAGACCCGTCCGCAAGGATCAGGCTGTCCGTCGGCCCGGCGATCATGTCAATGCCAACCTTGCCATATAGAATACGTTTAGCCTCGGCCACAAACTGATTGCCTGGGCCCACCAGAATATTGGCACGCGGCAGGCCAAACAAACCATAGGTCATCGCGGCCACGCCCTGCACGCCGCCCATGGCCAGAATGCTGTCTGCACCGCAGATATGCGCTGCATAGACAATCGCAGGTGCCACGCCTTCGCCTGGACGCGGAGGCGAACAGGCTGTGATGTGACGGCACCCGGCAACCTTGGCCGTAGTGACAGTCATGATCGCGCTGGCAATATGGCTATAGCGCCCGCCGGGCACATAGCAGCCAGCCGCGTCCACAGGGATGGCCTTTTGGCCGGCGATAAAGCCCGGGACAATTTCCATCTCAACGTCAGACACCGTGGATTTCTGCGTTTCAGCAAACCGGCGAACGTTGTCGTGAGCAAACCGAATATCCGCCTTGAGCCTTTCGGGAACAAGCGCGCAGGCGGCCTCGATCTCATCGGCGGTCATCAACACGTTGCCGTCAAACTTGTCGAACTTGACCGCATATTCCAGCGCTTTGGCATCCCCGCCAGCCTCAATGTCGGCAAGGATTGTCTTCACTGTATCATGCACTTCCGTGGCATGAGATTGAGCCGTCAGGGTCGCCTTTTTCAGATAGTCGCGAGGCATATTCAGTAGGTCCTATTGGTAGATTTCAGGAAGCAAAGTGGTCGAAACCGCCGGAACGTAAGCAATCAGAAGAACTACGATCAGCATTGTTAATACGAATGGAATAGCACGGGCCGCAATCTTCAGAATGGACTCACCCGTAATGCCAGATACGACGAACAGGTTCAGGCCAAGCGGCGGCGTGATAAACCCGACACCCAGCGCGGTAATCATCATGATGCAGAACTGAATTTCGTTCATTCCGATGTTATCGGCCAACGGTTTAAGGATCGGGGCGAGTATCACGATGTTGGGGGTCGTTTCCATAACGCAGCCCGCAGCAATCAGGATACCGATCATCAGCAGGATCAGCAGGTACGGATCGTCGGTCAGCGAAGTGATCGAGGCGACGAACCCCTGAGGCACGCCCATGATCGCCAGCGCTTCGGCCAAGGGGGCCGAAAAGGCAATGATCGGCAGGATCACCCCGTTCACCTTGGCTGAGCTGACCAACATCGACGGAAAGTCGGCCAGTGTCAGGGTGCGCATGATGAAACCCATGATGATGGTGACAACCACGGCAGTAGCGCCCGCCTCGGTTGGGGTCAGGCGACCCGAGAAGATGCCATAGAAGATAATCCCGGGCACAATAAAGGCGTACCAGCCGGATTTCAGGGCCTTGCCCAAATTGGCCAGCCACTCGCCCATCGTCATCAAGCCGCCACCCTCATAGGCGTACAGACGGTTCATGATGATGTTGGTGATCAGGATCGAAACCAGAATGGCCAGACCGGGAATCAGAGCAGCCAGGAATAGGGTCGACGCGGAAATCCCCAGCACCAGACCGATGATGATGTAGGCAATCGACGGTGGGATCAGGATGCCGGTACAGGCCCCGGCCGCGACCAAGGCGCAGGCGTAGGGGCGCGGATATCCACTTTCGACCAGCCGGTTGATGGTCATGCGACCGACAGCGGCCGCGCCAGCGGCATCCGACCCCGAAATGGCGGCGAACATGCCGCAAACCAGAACGGTGGCCGAGCCAAACCCGCCTTTGGCGAAGCAAGTCAGCGCCTCAGCCACATCCAGGAATTTACGTGACAAACCGGTACGGACCAGCACGTCACCTGTCAGGATAAACAGCGGCACGGCGGTCAGGGCAAAGGCGTCGATCCCGGTAAACAAGCTCTCGCCCACCAGGCTCAGCGGTAGATCGCCCGACATGACCAACATCACGATGGCAGCAGAACCAATCGCCGCCCAAACCGGAACAGCCATGGCGATCAGAACAACGAATAGGATGACGGGCAGGTAAAAATCCCAGCCCAATTCTACGGTTTGATTGAGCGTATTCCAGAGCATCTCAAATCCCCTCAGTCAAACAACTTGTCACCTTCGAAGACGGGCGTGCCGTCGCGAAGGGATTTGATGTCACGCATAAACGATTGGATCAGGCGCCAGATCATCAGCGCAAAACCGGTCGGCACCGCCATCAGGAACCAGACTTTGGACACCCGGAGGCCATCAGTCACTGACCCGAACTTGGCTGAGACGTGAACCGCCTCATATGACCAATAAAGCGCGATCACAGCGACGGCGAACATTACAAGATCGCCAAAGATGTAAAGCAACGCCTTGGGACGCGGCCCGAGGTAGTGCATCACTACATCAATGCGGATATGGGCCCGCTCTTTGACCGCCGCCGCAGCACCGATCCAGGCCAGATAGATGAAGGAATACCGGACGATTTCTTCTCCCCAGATCGAGGAATAAGCGAAGATTTCGCGCCGCAGAACCTCGATGGCCATGGTGATGACCAGCATCACGTAGAACACCAGCAGCAGCCAGCGCTCGGCGTTGCGATCAATATTTCGGAGTAAGGTCATCGTGTTCCCTCGGCGACAGAACAGTCAGGCGCGGCCTTCTGTTTCGGGCCCTTTCAGGCCTGACTGCTGTTGAGTGATTGCGGACGTCTAAAAGACGCCCGCCGGTTTAGGTCATGCGTCGTGGACGTAGTACTTGCCCTGCGTCCCGGCCGCCTCGACCAGTTTCTCAAAGGCGTCCATCGACCCGGCCAGCTCTGTCTTGAACGGATCCCAATCGGCGTTTTGGTAGCCGCCAACGCTTTCCCACTCAGCCAGTTGATCCGCGTTGAGCGAGTGGAATTCCACACCGGCCTTGTTCAGCTCGGCCATAGCAAAGGCACGGGCCGAGGGAACTTTGGAAAGGTTCTGATGGCTGGTCATTTCCGAACCCCACATGATGCCTTCCTGAACGTCCGGCGGCATCGAATTGAACCATTCGAGGTTACACGAATAAACCTGACTGTCCGGAACGGCCTGCGTAAAGGTCACGTGGCTGAGGATGTCCTTGAAGCCAAACACATACAGCGCTCCGACCGACGGATCGAGCGCATCCGCAACACCCTGTTTGATCGCCGATGGGGTCTCACCCCAGGCAACAGGTGTCGGGTTCGCGCCGACCATGCGGTAGTACTGCTGCAGCATTTTCGAGCCGGGCACGCGGAACTTCACGCCGCTCATGTCACCCGGCGTGATGATGGCATTACCACCCTGACGCACGGCAACGACGCGCGGGTCGATCACTACATAGAACAGTGCCTTGAACCCGGCTGCCTCGACTTTCGGGTGTACTTCGTTCTGCCATGTGTCGGAATGCACAAGGTTGGTGAACCGCTGGTTCGAGCCGCACAGATAGGGCATGTTGATAAGGTCAACGGTCGACGCGAACGGCGCGAAGTTGGACAGCGAATGCTGCGCCGCCTGAATCGTCCCGCCCTGCACCTTCTGCACCAAGGCACCACCGGCACCCAGTTGACCACCAGGCGCAAGCTTGACGTACACTTTGCCGTTTGTTGCGTTCTGGATGTTTTCTTTCAGGTCAAGCTGCATGATCGGATAGCTGCGCGAAGCGCCCAACACATATGCGGTTGCGACCGTCATGACATGATCGGCGGCCTTTTCACGCTCGCTTTCTTCTTTGGCTGTCTGCGCCACAGCTTCGGACGACCACAGGACGCCACCGGCACCTGCAACCAGCGCAGCAGTGAATGAACCACTTGCGCTGAGCTTCAGGAAATTACGACGTTCGACGGACGCCAGTTCATTTCTATCGTTTTTCATTTAGTGCCCTCCCAAGCAAAAAATCAGCCATCGCTTTTTGCGTCGCGAGCGGCTTCCTTTTTTAGAATTGCGACAACGAACAGGATCGACGCCGCGAACAGAACCAACATCTCTCCGACATCACCAAGAAAGGCGCTGTTTGCAAAAGCCCCCAACGCCACGTTCGCAAAATAGACGGCAAACACGAGTGCGGACGCAGCAAGAAACATCTCTTGGACTCCCTTTTCAGATTCGGCCCAACGTCATTTGTAAGCGCTTACATTCAAAATGCAAGCGCTTACATAATTGCTTCCCTCTCACCGCAGTTGAGTTTAGAGTTATCAGCAAAAGCAAATTGCGAGTTTGGAAATGGCGAAATCCCGGTCGGCGCCGACACTGGATGATGTGGCAAAAATGGCAGGTGTTTCGACGGCCACTGTGTCGCGCTGCCTCAACAGTCCGGACCGGGTGGTCAAAGCGACCCGTGAACGCGTGCAGTCCGCAGTTGATGCGCTAGGGTACACGCCAAACTTTGCAGCCCGCGTAATGGCCGCCAAGCGGTCGTTCACCATCGGCGCGATCATTCCAACCATGGAAAACGCGATTTTTGCGCGGGGCCTTCAGGCCTTTCAGGAGGAACTGCACCAGCGCGGCTATACGCTTTTGGTTTCAAGTTCGGCCTACAAACCGGAAATCGAAGAAGAGCAAATCCGGACCTTGATTGCGCGTGGGGCCGACGGGTTGCTGCTAATCGGGCATGACCGCGATCCCGAGATCTATGACTTTCTGGACCAGCGGAATATTCCCGCTTTGGTCGCCTGGTCTTATCTGCCAGACTCCAAACTGCCTTCAGTAGGCTTTGACAATCGCGCGGCGATGTTCGACCTCGCCAGTCACGTTATTGGGTTGGGGCACACTCGGATCGGCGTGATCTCGGCTCGCGTTGACGGAAATGACCGCGCCCGTCTCAGGGTTCAGGGCATCCGAGAAGCAGTCGCTGATCGTGGGCTTCAGGCCAACAATCTGACCGTTATCGAAACGTCGTATGAAATCGAAAACGGCGCCAAAGCCTTTAGCGACCTGATGAACGCCGCCACGCCGCCGACAGCAATCCTGTGTGGTAATGACGTGTTAGCCGTTGGTGCTTTGCGACAGGCGCAAAAGATGGGGCTCGATGTACCCGGCGATGTTTCGATCACGGGCTTCGATGATATCGAACTGGCCCGGATCGTCTCCCCGGCTCTGACCACAGTGCATGTCCCCCACCGTGAAATGGGGCATAAAGCAGCCCTACAATTGATTGAGATGGTCGAAAACCAAACCGCAGGGACTGGCGAACAACTGGCGACGAGAATTGTAAATCGACCGTCGCTTGGTAAGCCTGCGCCGGGCTAAGCCGCCTCCCCCTCCATCGTGCGGAAGTCATTTTTTAGCCAAGGATGCTTGGCGCACATTGGGCGAGTGAAATGTTGCCGGATCAGTTTCACCATAACTTTCTGGATCAGTTCCGAGGTCGTCACGGGATACACTTCGGTCGTGAACAGCGACACGGTTCGCACGAAATTTCTACCGGGAAACGGCATGGCTTTGACACTGTTATGGAACCGCTGGGTCCGATGAAAACAGGCGGCCGTCGTGATCGCCCAACCGCTACCCTGGGCCACCAAACCGATGATCGACTGGTTGCATTCCAGTTCGAACCTGTTCGGTAGGCTAAACTTGCTGCGTGCCAATTGAATCTCGATCTGCTTCCCGATCACATAGTCCCGCGAATACCGTAATAGGGGTAAGTCCGCGTCCGGGTGAAACAACTCTTCTGGCGACCCTTCAAAACTGTTGGGCAGCACGACAAGAAACGGGTCCCGCATCAACGGGTACTCAATCAATCCTTCGGTTCGCCCAGGCGGTCGAGTGGCAACGCCCACATCCAGTTTGTGTTCCTGTAGCTTGGAGAGGATTTCGTGGCTGGGACGCGTATAGTGACGAAAATTGCAACGCGGCAATGCCTGCGCCAGAAACCGGACCATATCAGGCGCGATCTGGTTGTCGAAATCGTCAATAAGCGCCAATCGCAGGTCGGTCGCATGTTGCCAATTGCCCGTTCGGATTTCGGCCTCGCCGCGTTTCAGAACAGTCAAACCGTCGCGGACATATCGCGCAAAGACTTCGCCCGCGGGCGTCAGGCCCATGGGTCTGCGCCCATGATCGACCAGCTCGATACCAAGCGTGTTTTCCAAGCTGCGCAGGTGGTTCGAGACCGTGCTGATCGACAAACCCGTTTCGGACGCGACCTGTTGGATCGATCCGGATTTGGCGATCAATTGGAAGATTTCCAACCATCTCAGGCTCAGCGATTTGGACATGGGTGCCAATCATTGTTTCGATTTGCTCGAAACTAGCCAAGCAAAGATTTACTCTTGCGGCAATGCCAAAGTTCCAGTTACGCCTTCATCCGGTCAAAGCCCGGGTCATATGGGCACGACGGAATGACCGTTACGCGCACACCCTGACCGCAACTGTCCAAATCCATTTCACATCCGATATCCGCGTAGGCGGGATCGACAAATGCATGCGCCAGATTCAACCCGGTGCGATGTCCCCAATCACCCGATGTGACGGTTCCAACCACCTTATCCCCCTGCATCAATGACGCTCCAGGATGTGCAGGACCGAAGGTCGAGGAAACCTGGAGCACGACAAGCTTCTTGCGAAGCTTCTCCGATTGCCGATTTAACAAAGCGTTCCGCCCGACAAAATCTCCCTTATTCATTCGGACGAACCTGTCCAATCCTGTTTCATAGGGATCGAACTCGGTGATCAGGTCTGCTTTCCAATGAAGAAAGCTCTTCTCCATCCGCATCGATTCAACCGCCCGTGCCCCGAACACCTTCAACTCGTGCGCCTCACCTGCTTGCCGTAACGCCAGATAGGCCGCGTAGAGCGAGGCGTTGGGCACGTGGATTTCATAGGCCAATTCACCCGAAAAGCTGAGGTTCATGACCGTAGCCGGAGCGATGCCAACGAAGCACTCGCGCACATTGAGCCACGGGAAAGCCTCAGCCGACCAATCCCCTCGGGCGCAGGCCGACAAGACGTTTCGCGCCTTCGGGCCAGCGAGCACCAATATGGTTTGGTCATTTGTCGAACTGCGCAGATGAACGTCTTCATCGCGTCGCATGTGCTGGCGTAGCCAATCCATGTCATGAAATTCGCTTGCTGCGGCTGAGCCATACCAGACGCGCGCCTCCCCCCTATCGCTGGCCGATAGATTGGCGATCGTAGCCTCGGCTTTGATCATACCATGATGGTTCAGCAGGTACCCTAGCCCAACACACCCCTCGCGCCGGGTCACAAGCCCGCAGAACATCCGGTCCAGAAAAGCATGCCGGTCATTTCCAGTGATTTCGATCCGATTGAACCCGTTCACCTCGGCCAGTCCAACACCCGATTGCACATTCCGAACCTCAGTGGCGATCACGTCAAATGTTTCGTCAAAACCGAAACTATGCGTCGGCGTAAACTCCGGCGAGGGTTTGATATAATCCACCCTCTCCCACCCGTTGACCACGGTGAACTCGGCCCCTTCCGCCGCCAGCACCGGCGTCAGAGGTGTGGTCTTGGCGGGACGCCCTGCAGGGCGATGTTCATGCGGAAAATGGAACCGGAATTCGTTTTGATAATCTTCGATGGCCTTGAGCGCGGTCAATTCGACATTTGCATGACCAGTGAACCGCCGGGGGTCGAGGCACCACGTATCGTAACAAGCCTCGCCATGCACGATCTGCTGGGCCAGCAACCACCCATGCCCGCCACCTTCACCCAGCCCTGCGCGCAGACCGATGATACAAAAAGCGTTGCGTTTGCCTGGGATTGGCCCCACCAGCGGAGCCCCGTCGATCGTATAAGTAATTGGCCCATTGACCACCGTGTGAATACCAACCTCCATCAGCGCTGGCATCCGTGCGAATGCACCCTCCAACACGTCCGTCACGCGATCCAGATCGTCGGGACAAAGGGCGTTCACAAAGTTCGGATCAATCCCGTCCATACCCCAGGTTTTGCAGTCCTGTTCGTAAAACCCGAGCAACAGGCCGTTTTTTTCCTGCCGGCAATAATAGTCGCTGATCGGACAACGCAGCAGCGGCATCCGGTGACCCGCGTCGCGTATCGCTTGTATCTCTTCGGTCAGGAAGTACTGGTGCTCCATCGACGAAACAGGATGATGAACGCCCATCATGGCACCGACTTCGTTGACGCGATATCCGCAGGCGTTGACCACGATGTCGCAATCGATGTCACCATGCTCGGTCTGCACAGTCCAGGTGTCGTCGGCGTGCTGCACCAGACCAGTCACGGGTGTATTCCGATAAACCTCTGCCCCTGCCTTGCGCGCCCGGCGCGCCAATGCCTGACACAACTGAGCGGGGTCAATATCGCCGTCCAGCGGGTCCCACAGCCCGCCGATCAGGTTGTCGGTTGAAATCAGAGGGTGGCGGCGGGCGCATTCGTCCGCGTCAATCACCTCGAAGTGCACATCCATACCCCGCGCCATGGATGCAAAGTGGTGATAGCCCTGCATCTGGCCTTCGGTGTTGGCGAGGCGTATCCCCCCATCCCCGTGGTGGTAGTTGATCGGATAATCCGGATCGTCGGCTAACTCCTTGTACAATTGGATTGAGTGCGTTTTCAGGCCCACCATCGTCTGGTTCATGCCAAAGTTCGTCACCTGCGCGGCCGAATGCCATGTCGTGCCCGAGGTCAATTCGTTCCGTTCGACCAGCACCACGTCGGTCCACCCCTCTTGCGTCAAATGATAGAGGGTCGAACATCCGGCGATGCCGCCACCTATCACAACGACTTTGGTACGCGACTTCATTGGCTTTGCTCCGTAAGATTTCGTCCAAGTTTTGCGGAAGAAAAGGCTTAGGCGACAACTGCGCAAATGCGGGTGCAGGAAAATCGAAACTGCGATTTCGGATTCTGAAAACGGCAATTCGCCTTTGATGCCGGGATGTTCCGCCCCTTACGGTGCAGGAAAGTGATAAAAAGGAATTGGACCGGATGTCATCAGAGGGTTCTAAACGCAGCGGCCGAAAAGCGCGGCATGCCCAGCGAGCAGCCAAACCGGTCGTAGACCCCTGCCCACCCGGCCAGAAGGGCGGCGCTTATAAACCTCTGAGCCAACGCGAGATCGAACAGATATACGATACAGCACTGCAGCTGTTGGAACGTTTGGGCATGGGAAACGTGCCAGACAAATTAGCGGCAGACCTCAAAGCCGCAGGTGCGCAGGCGGGTCAGCAAGACCGGTTGCTGTTCCCGCGTGAAATGGTTCAGCGCGCAATCGATACAGCCCCCAAAAGTTTCGTGCTCCATGGCCGGGACGAAAACCGCTCGATCGAGGTTGGCGGCGACCGCGTGTATTTCGGCACGGGTGGCGCCGCCGTTCAAACGCTGGACATCGATAGCGGCCTTTATCGCCCCTCTACCTTGGCGGATTTGCACGACTTCACCCGATTGCAGGACACGCTGGCCAATGTCAGCTGGTTCACCCGATGCTGCGTGGCCACAGACGTACCTGATGTATTCGATCTGGACGTCAACACCGCCTATGCGCTGGTGCGCAATACGACCAAACCAGTGGCAACATCGTTTACTCTGGCCGAACATGTCGGCCCCATTGTCGAGTTGCTGGATATCGTCGCCGGAGGGCCGGGTGAATTCGCCAAACGCCCCTTCCTGAAAGCTCATATCAGCCCAGTGATTTCGCCACTGCGGTATGGGGAGGATGCGGTTGATGTCGTCTATGAATGCGTCGCCCACAACATTCCCATGTCGTGCATCACGGCCGCGCAGGCCGGTGCCACGGCCCCGGCGACTTTGGCCGGGTTTTTGGCGCAATCGCTGGCCGAGACATTGGCCAGCCTTGTCATGGTCTACGCGATCAGACCCGGATTTCCGATGGTGTTTTCCAATTGGCCTTTCATCGTAGACCTCAGGACCGGGTCTTTTGCCGGCGGCAGCGGAGAGACGGCTGTTCTGAATGCCGCCTCAGCGCAGATCACGAACTGGTTAGGTCTGCCCTCGGGCGTAGCCGCGTCCATGACCGACGCAAAGGCCATCGACGCACAATATGGCCTTGAAAAAGGCATGACCTCGCTTGCGGCGGCCTTGGCCGGGGGCAACCTGATCTATGAAAGCTCAGGCATGACCGCATCGCTATTGGGCGCTAGTTTCGAGGGTTTTGTTCTGGATAACGAAATGCACTCACACACTTATCGGGCGCTGCGCGGGATTGAGGTGAGCGAGGAAAACCTGGGTTTTGACGCCATCTGCCATTCTGTTCTGGGTGACGGGCATTTTTTGGGAAGTGAACAAACCTATGCGGCGATGGAGCGGGATTACTTTTACCCCGAACTCGCCGATCGACAGGAGCCCCGCACGTGGCAAAACGATGGTGCGAAAGACGCATGGTCATCTGCCCGACATCACGCAAAAGAGGTTCTGGCCAGTCATCACCCACAATACCTGAGCGCCGAACTGGATGCCGAAATCCGGAAACGTTTCCGCATTCTGATATAAAAGCCACAGAGCATTCCCAACACTTCATTGGGCCGCTAGGGTCCAATGGGAATTGCGCGAAGGATAAGGCCATGACCGATTCATTTTTTCAGCCGGTATCGGCGATGGAGCTGGCCCGGTTTGCCGGCATCCCCTCGTTCATGCGTTTGCCCAGCCTGGACCTGGATCACGAACGGATTTTGGATGTTCAGGTCGGTCTCATCGGCATCCCGTGGGATGGCGGCACTACCAATCGCCCTGGCGCGCGGCATGGTCCGCGACAATTGCGGGACTATTCCACGATGATCCGCGCGATGAACCCAGTCACAGGCGTCGCGCCGTTCTCAATGGTCAATTGCGCCGATCTTGGCGACGTTGCGCCCAATCCGGTTGATATCGAAGATACTCTGAACCGAGTTACGGATTTCTACTCAACCCTACAGGCAAAAGGCATTGTTCCGCTCACCGCTGGCGGGGACCACCTGACCACCCTGCCCGTTTTGCGCGCGCTTGCAGCCGCAGGCCCCGTCGGCCTGATCCAGTTCGACAGCCACACGGACCTGTTCGACAGCTATTTTGGCGGCCATAAGTTCACCCACGGCACTCCGTTTCGGCGCGCGGTAGAAGAAGGACTGGTCGACCCCAAACGCTTTGTTCAGGTTGGCATCCGGGGCACCGCCTACAACACCGAAGACATCGAATGGGGCGAGGCACAGGGTATTCGCATCATCCGTATCGAGGAACTATTTGATCGGGGCATCGACGACGTGATGGCCGAGGTGCGCGGTATCGTTGGGCAAGCACCAACCTATTGCACCTATGACATTGATTTTGTTGACCCAACCTACGCCCCTGGCACCGGAACGCCCGAGATCGGGGGACCAAACAGTTTTCAGGCGCAGCAGGTCATCCGCCGGATGTCTGGTGTGAACCTGATTGGCGCTGATCTGGTCGAAGTATCGCCCCCATTCGATCCGAATGGAGGCACCGCGTGGCTGGGCATTTCGCTGATGTTCGAACTGCTCTGCGTTTTGGCGCAGGCCTTGGACGCACGGCGCTAGCTGGCGTTTTCGGCGATCATCGAGATCATTTCGAACATCACCGCAGCTGCCGTTAGCGCGGTGATGTTGTTCGGGCTGTCCTTGGTTGGCATCATGCAAACGACGTCCCCGCCCACAATGTTCAACCCGCGCGCGGCACGCAGAATGCCGACAGCCTCGTCAATATCGAAACCCTTCTCGCCCGGTTCCAGATTGGACACGGCAGGCGCGACAGTTGGATCAAGGCAATCCAGATCGAACGTGATATAGACCGGGCGGTCGCCCAGAATTTCTTTGGTCTGAGCCACGACGTCTTCCAACCCTCGTTGACGGAATTCACGCATGGTGACGATGTTGTAGCCATAGTCGTAGGACGGCTGCAGCCAGTCCAAGCTTCGCGGATGGCCCCTAAGTCCGATTTGCATGGATCGCGTGGGGTCGACCTGCCCCTGATCCGCCAGATACGCGCCCCAATGGGCCGCTGATTTCTTCGCCCCCAGGAAATGATCGACCTTGGTGAAGACGTCCGTATGCGCATCCAAATGCAGAAAGCTGACAGGCTCTCCACCAGCCAGTTTACCGCGACCCAGCGCTTGCACGATCCCGCCAGTGATGGAGTGGTCGCCGCCAATCGACACCGGGCGCGCACCGGCTGCATCGATGTCTTTGTAAAAAGCCGTAATCCGTTCGATGCAGTCTTCGTTATCGTTTGCCCGCGGAAATGGAACGTCGCCTACATCTGCAATCTTCGCACAATTCCACGGATCAATTTCAAACACCGAATGTACCCGCCGCTGTACGGCCGAGACATGCCGCAAAGCACGCGGGCCCAAATGCTGATCCCGCTCGGTTGTGCCGTTGCCTGCCGAATGCGGCACTCCGACCAAAGCGATGTCCTGCCCTTCGGGACCTTGATTGGGGCACCGAAATAGGGTCGGTATCCCCCACCAATATAGATTGTCCATCATAGACTGTTCGTAAAGGTCGGTCATCTGCGTCTCCGGTGAAAGAAAAACACCCCCGATGTGAACCGGGGGCGTTTGCGTTCAGAGTTTTTCGTCTTCTCGGCGGAAGGCACCTTGAACAATACGGTCCATGACCATGGCCAGGAACAGGATGGCGAACCCACCCAGCAGACCCGGACCTTTGGCAGCGTATTGCAGCGCTTCAAGGATTTCCTTGCCCAGACCTCCACCGCCGATCAGCGAGATAATCACCACCATCGACAAGCACATCAGGATAGTCTGGTTCACGCCGGTCATGATCGACGGCAGGGCAAGCGGGATCTCAACATCCTTGAGCAACTGCCATTTCGATGCCCCGAAGGCCACGGCAGCCTCTTTGATGCTTTCCGGAACCCCGCGCATCCCCAGCGCGGTCAAGCGAATGACTGGCGGCATACCAAAGATGATTGTCGCCAAAATGCCCGGCGGGTTGCCTGTGCCAAAGAAAGCGATGATTGGGATCAAGTAGACAAACGCCGGCAATGTCTGCATCAGGTCCAACACCGGCTCGGCCGCCCGGTAGGCGCGCTTGGATTTGCCGAACCAGATGCCCAGCGGAATGCCAAAAACCACGCATAACAGCACCGCCGCGCCCACCAAGGCCACGGTTTCCATCGCCACATCCCAATACCCCAGAAGCGCGATATAGGCCAACGAAGACGCGGTGAAGATTGCCACTCTTGGCCCTGCCGCGCGCCACGCGGTCACACAGATCACCAACATCACAACCGGCCACGGGGAACCGATCAATGCCACCGTCAACGCATCCAGAACAGATCGCACACCCGCAACGATACCATCGAATACATCCCCGCCGGCTGCGGCGGCTGCATCTATTTGCGCCTCCATCCAGCTTGCCAGGTTTGAGAACAACGTTCCGTTGCCTTCGCCCAATATCATTGCGGAGACTTCCTGCTCGGGGAATGCATCCAACAATGGAAGTGAGGCGTTTACGGTAAATTTGTAAACGATCAGCGGGCCAATTGCGGCCACCAAAACAGCACCCAGAACAGTGTTGCGGGTCGAGCGGCCGCTTTCGGTGCTGGCAGGATCTGTCCGCCAATTCGAGTACTGCTTTTCGTACACGCGGTCCGCATAAAAACCTTGCGCAAGCTTGAAAACCAGCAACATCAACAGGCCTGTAACCATGATGCCAAACGCCTCAGACTGGGCGGACGCCGCTTTCTCAAAACTAGCATCTGCGGCCTTCTGGATATTCGCAGCCAACTTGTTGAACCGGTCAATGTCCGCCTTTTCGGTGGCCGCAGTCGCACGTTCCAATAGCTCGTTCGCGCGGGTCTGCTGACGTTCAGCCCGTTCGGCCAGATCAGCGCCGGGATTGCCCCAGGCACCGCGACCGATCTGAACCCACGCGATGATTTCCAGGATCAGGAAAGTCCAGAACATCCCCCAAATCGCACGTGAGGCTGACCAGAACGGCCCCAGAACAGCCGCCCAGATGTTGAACGTGTTTGGAATGCCACTGGTCGCATCATGGATTTTGTGAAAAGCGTTGACGTAATAATCGCCGTTTGGTCCCGCAAATTCATGGATTGAACGGTCCAGCGCCTCACGGTCGACTTCGATATCCGAGGCGGCCGTGACTTTTACTTCCGTGGTTGCATCAGTCATTTTTGCCCCCCTGAATTCCGCGCAGCAAACGCGGTTTAGTGACCACGCCTACATCAGCGCCAGCATCGGTAATGATGACCGGCAGGTCTGTATTGACGGCAAGGTCGATCAACTGGTCCAAATCCGCCCCTTCATCCGCGCGTGGTGCGCCATCGGTCGAGCCGGAATAGCTGTCGATTGGTTCCATGATCGAATGCGCCTTGACCAGTTTGAGCTTGGAAATGCCCTGCACGAACTCACGCACATAGTCGTCCGCCGGGTTCATGACGATATCTTCGGGCGTGCCAATCTGAACGATGACGCCGTCTTTCATGATGGCGATCCGGTGCCCGATACGGATGGCCTCGTCCAGGTCGTGCGTGATGAACAACGTCGTCTTTTTCAGCTGCGCCACAAGCGCCTTGAACTGATCTTGCAGTTGCAACCGGATCAACGGATCTAACGCCGAGAACGGCTCGTCCATCAACAAAATCTCGGGGTCCGAGGCCAGCGCACGGGCGATCCCTACACGTTGCTGCATCCCACCCGACAACTCTTTGGGCAGGCGATCCTCGTAGCCTGTCAGGTCTACCAACCCCAGTGCATGATCTGAAACTGCCCAGCGTTTCGACTTGGACACTTTGCGGATTTCCAGCGGGTAGGCGACGTTATCGCGAACCGATCGGTGAGGCATCAGTGCCATGTGCTGAAACACCATCCCGATTTGCATGGCCCGAATGCGACGCAGCTCGGCCTCGGAAATCTTGGAGACATCCTGCCCCAGAATTTCGATCTTTCCGGCGGTCGGTTCGATCAGGCGATTAACATGTCGTACCAGCGTCGATTTGCCAGAGCCTGACAGGCCCATGATGCAGAAAATCTCGCCCCTTGGCACTTCGAAGGACGCGCCCTGCACGCCAACGACACAATTGAATCTTTCCAGAACTTCAGGCTTTCCGATGCCTTCATTCCGGACGGCTTCCATGGCTTCTTCGGCTTTTGCGCCAAATATTTTCCAGACATCCGTCAGTTTAACGACTGTTTCGGTCATTTTTGTCCCTTTGGTGCAAAACAGGCCGCCGGGGCTGTCCCGACGGCCTGCCAGAGTTTCAGTTCCGGTCGGCGTCAATCAATTTGACATCCAGCCCAGAACGGCATCTTCGTTCGCACCGACCCATTCCTCGGCATAGGCCAAAGGTTCTTTACCTTCGATCACCAATGCATATGTCATCGCCGAAACCGTATCGGTATCCAGTTTCATATTGGCCAGCATAGTTGCCACTTCGGGGTATTCGTCCTCAAGCGACTTTGCGAAGTGCAAGTGCAGATACGCTAGGTCCCAGGCAACGCCGGCCTCGGATTTTTCCAGCCAGTCCGGGTCATCTGTGGGCTGCAACACGTTCCACTTGGCCGCGTCGTACGCCGGTTCTTCAAGGATCTGCATGTCATGCAGGGCAAACACGTAGTGCGGCGTGTAACAGAAGCCGACCCACGGGTCTCCAGCCTTGATCGCGTTGTCGAGATTGGCATAAGCCACTGTCTCGTCAATCTCTGTCAGCTCAAAGACCTGATCATACCCATAGGACTTGGCTCGAATTTTCTCGACATTGGTCGACGCCCATCCTGGCGCGCCGATCCAAAGTTCGCCCTGGCCATCACCGTTGCTGTCAAACAGCGCAGCATTGTCGGGGTTTGTCAGGTCTTCAATGGACGTAATGCCATGTGCTTCTGCTGTTGCCTTGTCGACGCACATACCTTGGAAGGCTTCAACTCCGTTTGCGTTGAACGTAACCGTTCCCTTATCTTTTACGTAGGTATCATGCAGGTTTTGCTGGTTGGGCATCCAAACTTCAGGGTGTACGTGCATGGCACCGGAGTCCATCGCCTCGAACACAATCGGGTTGGTGCCATTCTGAAGTTCAACCTCAAGACCGAGGTTCTGTTCGATCGCAACTTTCAAAATATGTGCCGTCGCATTTACCGAAGGCCAGTTCGGCACGCCGATCACGATATCAGCAGCAAGGGCGGGTCCGGCGATCACAGCGGATGCGCCTCCCAGTAACGTGGCTAATTTTCTCATTTGTGTCTCCATGTTGGACGTCTGCGGCGCTGTTTTTCTATGCCCGAGGGCCGTGGTGCACCTTGCAAACAAAGTCGGAAAGCCGATGCCTTCCCATTTTTGGGTCAGCCGCACGATGCGCCGACCCGGCAAGAAAAATTGAAACATGGTGACGCGTCACCCATCAAGCGTTACGTCCAAGAAGTACTCAAATTCGATATTATCATAGAAATGTTTCGGCTTTGTCGAAAATTTTCCGTGAACTCGTACTCTGCCATCAGGCAGCGCCCAGTTCCAGAATGTAAGCGACCGCCTCTTCGGTCAGATGCTTGAACCGCGCATGTTCACTAACATAGAGGCAGACCTGGCGCTGATCGGGCAAATCCGCAATTTCGCGAAACGCCGTCGCCTCGGGCATGAAACTTGCGACCGATTGCGGCAACACCGTTACCCAATCCCCGGTCTTGACCATTGTGATAAGGGAATGGGTGTTGTGAACAGTAACATCCGCCTGCGCTTCGGATGCCCGGAACTTGGGCGATTGAATCAGATCGCACAGCGCGTTTCGTATAAACGGAAGTGTCAGGACTTCGTCAATTGTTGGCGTATTTGGCTGTCGTATCAATCGGTGATCAGAGGCGCATACCAGCCCAAACCTGTCTTCGAACAACGGAAGCGACCGAACTCCGTTCAGCGCGTGCTGACCTGAGGCGATGCCAATATCCGCTTTACCCTCAACCAGTGCGTCCAATACCTGCTGAGTATCTGTGTCGCGCAATTCGACTTTTACGCCGGGAAAGCGTTCTGTGACATAGGCCAGAACCTTAGGAAAAATCAGCGCCGCAACCGATGGAACGGACGCGATGCGCAGCAACCCGTGCTCTGCTTTTGCTGCGGCCATTATATCCAAGACGGCCTGATCGAATTGGCGGACTTGTTTCAATGCCACTTCGAAAACCTGTAACCCCAACGGGGACAACTGGTTTTTGCGCTCTCCTTCAAAGAGCTTTTTACCCAGATGATCCTCAAATTGCTTGAGGGTCATCGAGACCGCTGACTGCGTGCGGCCCAACCGGTCGGCCGCCTCGATCAGGTTGCCTGTTTGGGCAACGGTGCAAAAACACCGTAAGGTCTCGATCTTGATCGCCAAGCTTCACCTTTTTTGAAGTTTGCTCAATTTATTTGAGTTTGACTGATATCTACTCAAAAAGCCATTCTGCGCCAGACCAATTTTCATGACTCTGGGGCGCATCGTGACAAAACTGAACCTGATTGCTGGCGAATGGCTGGCGGGCGAGACCGAAATTGAAAACCGCAACCCTTCGGATCTGAGCGATCTGGTTGGCATGTTCGCACAGGCCAGCGCGGATCAGCTTGAGGCCACATTGGATCAGGCGCGTGTTGCACAGGCAGAATGGGAAGCCTACGGTCCCGAACGCAAGCAAGCGGTTCTGATGAATATCGGCAACGAGCTTATGTCGCGCGCCGAAGAGCTGGGCACCCTGCTGGCACGCGAAGAAGGCAAGCCGCTGGCCGAAGGCAAGGGCGAGGTTTACCGCGCCGGTCAGTTCTTTACCTATTACGCAGCCGAATGCCTGCGCCAGATCGGTGAAAACGCCGACAGCGTCCGCCCCGGTGTTGAAATTGACGTCCGCCGCGAAGCCGTGGGCGTGGTTGCCATCATCAGCCCGTGGAACTTCCCGACTGCGACCGCGTCGTGGAAGATTGCTCCGGCGCTGTGCTATGGCAACGCAGTTGTCTGGAAACCCGCCAACATCACGCCGGCTTCTGCCGTGGCCCTGACCGAAATCATCGAACGTCAGGACATTCCAAAAGGGCTATTCAGCCTTGTCATGGGGTCAGGCCGCTCGATCGGTCAGCGTTTGGTGGAAAGCCCCAAGGTCAACGCGATTTCCTTCACCGGTTCCGTTCCGGTTGGCAAAGGCATCGCGGCCGCCGCCATTCAGAACCTGACCAAAGTTCAGATGGAGATGGGATCGAAAAACGCGCTGGCCGTGATGGATGACGCCGATCTGGATCTGGCGGTGACGTTGGCATTGGGCGGGGCTTTTGGCGGGACAGGTCAAAAATGTACCGCATCCTCACGTCTGGTTGTTCATGCTGGTGTGCACGATGCATTTGTCGAAAAACTTGTCGCGGGTGCGCAAGCCATGAAAGTCGGCCACGCGCTTGAAGACGGCGTTCAGATGGGGCCGGTCGTCAGTGAACAGCAACTGAACGAAAATCTGGCCTATGTCGATCTGGGTAAATCCGAAGGTGCCGAGTTGGCGTGCGGTGGTCAGCGACTTGAGATGCCGCATGACGGTTTCTACATGTCCCCCGGCGTGTTCCTGAACACCAACAACGATATGCGGATCAACCGCGAAGAGATGTTCGCGCCACTGACAAGCGTCATCAAAGTCGGCAGCTATGAAGAAGCGCTGAGCGTGGTGAACGCAACCAACTTTGGACTGACTTCGGGCATCGTGACGCAAAGCCTTGCGCGCGCAACGCACTTCCGCCGCAACGCACGCACCGGTGTTGTCACAGTCAACCTGCCGACCGCAGGCACTGACTATCACGTTCCGTTCGGCGGGCGCGGCGACAGCTCTTACGGACCGCGCGAACAGGGCAAGGCGGCGGCCGAGTTCTACACGACCGTCAAAACTGCCTACATCAGCGCCGGGACCCCGGTCTGATGCGCATCGACGGGCTGCAATACGCCAACTGGTCGGAGAAAATCTTCCGCCAACTACGCGAAGGGGGCGTGGATGCGATCCACGTCACCATCTCGTATCACGAGAACTTTCGCGAAACGGTTCTGAACTTTGAAAAGTGGAACCGCTGGTTTGAGCAATTTCCGGACCTGATCATGAAAGGCCGTTGGGCCAGCGACATCGACATCGCCCGGGAAACCGGTCGGACGGCTGTGTTCTTTGGCTTCCAGAACCCCTCGCCTATCGAAGATGATATCGGGCTGGTGGAAATCCTGCACGATCTGGGCGCGCGGTTCATGCAGCTGACCTATAACAACCAGTCGCTGCTGGCGACCGGCTGCTATGAGGCCGAAGACACCGGCATCACCCGCATGGGCAAACAGGTCATCAAAGAAATGAACCGTGTTGGGCTTGTCGTAGACATGAGCCATTCGGCAGATCGCTCGACCATCGAGGCCGCCGAGATGTCCGAACGCCCCATTGCCATTACGCACGCCAACCCGCACGAATGGTCCCCGGCCCTGCGCAACAAGCGTGATGCGGTGATCCGGGCAGTGACCGAAAACGGTGGGATGTTGGGCTTTTCGGTTTACCCTCATCACCTGAAAGACAAGTCCGACTGCACGCTGGAGAGTTTTTGCGAGATGATCGCCCATACGGCTGACAAATACGGTGCACAAAATCTGGGGATCGGCACCGACTTGTGTCAGGATCAACCCGACAGCATTGTCGAGTGGATGCGCGTTGGTCGCTGGACCAAGGAAATCGACTATGGCGAAGGTTCCGCCAGCAATCCCGGCTTTCCGCCGATGCCCAGCTGGTTCGCGGACAATCGCGACTTTGGCAATATCGAAACCGGGCTGCGCAACGTTGGCATGAACGCCGAAGAAGTCTCGGGCATCATGGGCGGCAACTGGTACCGCTTTTTCGATCAGAACTTTGGGCCAAGAACTGCATGAACCACGTCAGTACTGATATCCCGCGACGCGATCCTGCGCAGGTTATGCGCCTGTCGCGGCTGGGCTCGCTGCATCAGTGCAGACTCAGCTTCATGCGGCAACTGACCCGGCGTATGGCGCGTGAGAACTGGGCCTTTACGCGCCCTGTTTTTGAGATCGACGAAAACGGCGTCGGCCACGCTGTCTACACGGCGCAAGGTCCGGATCGCGCCTATTCGCTGGTTGCGTTTGCCCATGACCTGCCGCCCGAACAACGGTCGGACCGGGTGATCGCCGAGGCGTGGGACGCCACTTTCGCATTATTCGATGGCATCCCAACGGAGCAGGACATCCAACGCCTGTCAGAAAACGTTCCTTTGCAAGAGGCAGGGCGCGTAAGCGAAAGCGAGCTGTCACTGTCCCGCGCCAACCGGTCTGTACGTTTGTGGAAACACGTGGTCGACAGGCTGGCTGCCGGACAACAGCCCGACTTGGAGCAAATCCATAAAGTTGGCTACCTGATGCGGACGACGGCCGTATACGGATCGGGCAAGTTCGGCGCCGCAGATCGCGAGAAGATAGCGAACCGGCCAGAACTGCACGCACCGTTTCAGGCGGAAATGCTGTCGGTCTACCTGACGCGAACATTTGTCCGCGATCTGGTGCAACATATGGCCCTCGCCAAAGGCGGTATGCAGACGGCGGATCTGGACCCCGAGATTGCGCAGTGGCTGGGCATCGGTAACTCTACCGGCCTTGGCATGGCTCCGTTCATCGTGAACCACCCGGTGCTGTTCAACAATTGGATTATGACGCGCGAGGAAGCTTTGGCACGGGTGCGATCCCTGCAAACAGCGTCTGAGGATGAAGCCCGACACTTTCGTGAAATCTACGATCGTAGCAAACTGTCGATGTCGTGGTGGCGATCAGAACATCCGGTCCAGATTGAGAAGCTTGCGTCGCTGAATGCTGATCTTGCGGCAATTACCAGCTACCTGGATCAGAATGACCTGACGCAGGACCACCCGTGGGACAGGCTGATCCGATGGTCCGAAACCGCACTTGGCGAAGAAGGGCAGGAACTGCTCGCCTCACTTGTTCTGGAACCCTATGGCGATCTGGTGGATGGCCTGACCCGCTGTATGGCTGACGGGAATGCGCAGGCACAGGTTATCAACGGGGGCATGACCGTCGATCAGGTCCGCACCGCGATTCAGGACCGCTTTGGTTGGGCGTTGGATTTGGAATGGTCGGCAGAGGCAAACTGCGCGCGCGCCTGGTACGTGTCTGAAGAAAAACTGGAACCACGCTTGGGTGAACGGTTCGAGGAACCAATTGCCGAATACGAACAGCCCCTTGCCCCGGCCAGAGACGCCGCGCTGGCTTTCGCGGACCTTGAGAATTGGCAGGATGACAGGTCGATAGCCGAGTTCCTACTGCGCCATCCTGAACACCGTCACACGATCCGGCGTGCACAGATCGGCCTTGTCGCGCCATATGGCGAGCTTCGCGACAACACGATCAGCGCTGGGGTCATGCCCATCGATATGCTCCGGGCCAAGTTATCCTTTTTTGGTGCTACGCATTTTGACCCACGCTCGGACCGCTGGGTGCGTATCTGCATGTACGCTGGCGCGCCCTACCCCGAAGACCTGAATGCCAAAACCGCAGATCTGTGGGTTTATCCGGAGCTTTCCCAATGAACGTCTCGCTGAATGAGGTCGAAGCCACCGCAAAGCGTGCGACCCGAGGAGCTGGATATAGCTGGGGACTTGCTGAGGAAGCCGCGAAAGCAACGCGCTGGCTGTGCGCGCACGGGCAAAACGGTACCGGTGCTTTGGCTCAGCTGCTGCAACTTGATTTGGCGAGTACACCAAAGACACACACCCCGTCCGATCTGAGCGGCGAATGGCAGAGCGAAAACCAGCTGTGCCCATTGGTGACCGGCGCATTATTGTCTGATTGTGCCCACCGCCTGAATTCATCCCCGATAGCAATAAGAAACGTAGCCGTACCCGCACTGCTGCTTCCATTTGCGGCCAATGCCGCACGCTTTCTAGCGACCTGCGTGAGCGTAGATTATGACCACGCACTAGCGGAAACCGACGGTTTTGACTTGTCCCTGGACGCCCCGATCCCGGACCGGGCACATCAGGTATCTGTGCACCTTGGCGGCCAACTTACCGCCCCCGTCCCGCATCGAACACGGGCTGAACCCGATCTGACCGATTGGGCGGTACTAAACCGGTTCGCCTACCGCACATACGCCCCCGCCACCGAGGAATCCCGCCTGCGCGGGGCCGGAGCGGGCTTATCCGACAACGATTGAAGAGGCCCCAATGATTGAAACCCGTACACTGCCCCTTGAGCAGATCGAAGATCTCGCCTTCCGTGCGCTTGTTGCCGCAGGAACCGCTGAAGCCAACGCCCGGCCATTGGCCGTTGCGACGGCTGCAACCGAGGCGGATGGGGTTGCCAGCCACGGGCTGGCCTACATCCCGATATATTGCGAGCACGTGCAATGTGGGAAAGTGGACGGAACGGCCCAACCGGAACTGTCGCGCCCGCGCCCCGGCGCAGTGAATGTGGACGCAGCAACCGGCTTTGCCCATTCCGCAATTGATATGGGTTTTGAGGTCCTTATCCCAGCTGCACGTGAACAAGGAATCGCGGCACTGTCGATCCGCAACAGCTATAACTGCGGTGTCCTTGGCTACCACACATACCGGTTGGCGCAGGCCGGGTTGGTTGGGTTGGGGTTCACCAATGCTCCGGCTTCGATCGCGCCTTCGGGCGGTGCGAAACCCGTCGTCGGAACCAACCCCTTCTCGATCGCGGCACCAGGCGCGGACGGCCAGCCTGCCCTGCTGATCGACCAAAGCGCCAGCACGATTGCCAAAAGCGAGGTCATGAAACATGCGCGCGAAGGCAAACCGATCCCGGTTGGCTGGGCTCTGGACGCAGATGGCAACCCGACCACAGACCCCAACGTCGGCCTTAAGGGGTCGATGGCACCGTCAGGCGGCTACAAAGGCGTCGGTGTTGCCCTACTGACAGAGATTATGGCCGCAGCTTTGACCGGAGCGACCCTTGGCATTAACGCCTCGCCCTTTTCCGGCACCGCCGGTGGGCCGCCCAAGACCGGGCAGTTCTTCATTGCGATAGACCCGACCGCCACCTCTGGCGATGCGTTTACTTCGGGGATCAGCGAGTTGGTCGGCGCAATCCGCGCACAGAACGGAGCGCATCTGCCCGGCGATGGGCGCGGCGGCAAGCGCAGGCAGGCACAGACCGATGGTGTTGCCGTCAATGCAGCCACGCTGGATAAGATTGAGGCAATCATAGCCTAGCTATTCTGCCCAGGCCTGTCAGGTCGCCAGCGAACGGGTCGTTTGTCTGGCTACACATTCCAATTCACAGCGAATGCTGAAATGCTTTGGGTCATCCGACGTAATAAAGTCGGTGAATTTTTCACCGGCTAGCGCCCCTATGGTTTCTGCGGGAATGCGGATGGTTGTAAGGCCCGGCTCGACGTCAGCTGAGCCTTTGAAATCTCCTATACCAATTATCGACAGATCATTTGGAACGCTTAATCCAAGTTTTTGGGCAGCAAACAGCGCCCCCTGCGCAATGACGTCATTGCCACACAGCAATGCCGTCGGACGTTTCGGCGTCGTCAAAAGGACCAAGGCAGCCTGCTTGGCCTGAGAAACACTGTAAGGCGCTTGGGTCTCATGCTCATCTGGTACGGAAACCCGCCGTTCGCCCAACGCGTCATGCACAGCGGAAAGGCGGTGTTGCGCGCGGTCGTTCCCCTGAGTTTCGGGAAAGATCAGCCCGATATCACGGTGCCCCAGATCTAGCAGGTGTTCGGCCGCCAATCGTCCGGCCAGATGGTTGTCCGCCCCCACACAAGGAAGGGGTGATTCTTCTGAGTAGTTCCAGATTGCCAATGCGGGTATCTTTTGTTGCGTGATTAAGCGGTTGGTGGCATCGGAATGTTCCAACCCGACCAGCGCTACACCGTCCACGCGATGTTCAAGAAACTTGCGAACCATCGCGTATTCCCGATCCAGGTCATACCCATGGGACGCCAGCAACAGGCTGAACCCTGCCTGGTCGATCGAATCCGAAAAGGCCTGAATGACCTCGGAAAAAATGGCGTGGTTGATTGTGGGCACGACAAGGCCAATTGTTCCCGACCGTTTCCCATGCATCGTTTGGGCCGCGCGGTTGCGGATGTATCCCAAGCGCTGCACCGCTTTATTGATCTTTTTGCGAGTCGCCGGGTTGACCAGATCGGGGTGATTGAAGGTACGTGAAACCGTAGACGGCGACACCTTTGCAGCCTTTGCAACAGCTACAATATCCACCTTACCCTTTTGAAAGTTAGCCATAATTTTACCCTACCCGGTCAAATTTATGAAAACATTTGCAATACTATTTTCATCCCCTAACCTGATTTGTCAACAAAGGCAAAAGTGCGAACGGACGGGTTGGGAGGCCCAGGATGGAATTCATTTACTACTTCGGAGATGTGTTCACGCCGATGTCGTTCCTGCTGCTTTTGGGCGGCACGATCGGAGGGCTAATTCTGGGCGCGACCCCCGGCCTGTCACCAACGATGGCGGTGGCCCTGTTGATCCCGTTCACCTTCCAACTTGAGGCCGCGCAAGGCCTGATCCTGCTGGGGGCGGCCTATACCTCGACCGTGGCTGGCGGAGCGGTCAGTGCCATCCTGCTGAAGATTCCTGGCGCTCCGGCGAATATCGCCACCACTCTGGATGGCCACACGATGGCCAAAAAAGGCGAAGGTGCCCGCGCCTTGCAGCTGTCTTTTCTGGCATCGGCCGTGGGCGGAATCTTTGGCGTTCTGCTGCTGATCTTCCTGACGCCGGTTTTGGCGCAATGGGCGCTTGCCTTTGGACCATCGCATCTGTTCTGGCTGGCCATTCTGGGGGTGACGGTCATCGGAACACTTGATTCCGCCTCGGTGGTCAAAGGGCTGCTGTCCGGTTGCATCGGGTTGTGGCTGGCGACCATCGGGTTCGACGACATCATGGGTGCACAACGCTTTATCTTTCACCCCGCACTGGGCGGCGGCATAAACATTATTGCCGCGTTGATTGGCCTGTTTGCGATCCCACAGGTGCTGACCATGTTTGCCAAAGGGCGGCACAACACAGGCGCCGAAGTGATCGAAGTGCAACGCCACTCGATCCTGGCGGCGTTCAGGGAACTGTTCAGCCGCACCCGAGCGCTGAGCATCGGAACGCTGACAGGCTCGGTCATCGGCCTGATCCCTGGCGTCGGTGGGCAAATCGCGGGCCTTGTCGCCTATGACCAGACCAAAAAGTTCTCGTCGGAAAAAGAAAAGTTCGGTACCGGCCATTCCGAGGGTGTCATCGCCGCGGAATCTGCCAACAACGCGATGGTTGGACCCTCGCTTGTTCCACTGTTGACGCTGTCCATCCCCGGCAGCCCGACCGCCGCCGTGCTGTTGGGCGGGTTGCTGATCCACGGGATTTTCCCGGGCTCGGACCTGTTTGATAATCACCCCGACGTCGCCTGGACCTTCATCAACTCGATGCTGATCGGGCAGGTGCTTATGTGTATCTTCGGCCTCTATGTCGCGGGTCTTGCCGCACGCGTCGCACAGGTTCCGCAATCGGTTATGGCCGCCATCGTTCTGGCCCTTTCGGTCTTTGGCGCATACTCGGTTCAGGGTTCGATGGGCGACGTCTATGTGATGGCGTGCCTCGGCATCGGCATGTTCTTTTTGGAACGCTTCGGTTTCTCGGCTGCACCGTTGGTACTGGGCCTGATCCTCGGGCCTATCGCCGAGGCCAACTTCATCCAGGGAGGAATGATCGCCGACGCGACCGTCGGCAAGGCTTCGTACTTCATGACCGGTGGATTGAACCTGTTCCTGATCGCCGTCGTACTGGCCTCGATCGCCTATTCGGTTTGGATGGAACTGCGCAGCCGCCGCTACACCACCAAAGAGGAGGTGCAGGCATGAACCGCTCACAGCACGTATTCGGGTCAGGTCTGGTCTTTGCAGTTGGCCTGTGGGTCGCATGGGTCAGTTACACGCAACAACCCGCCGAGGCATTCCTGTTCCCACGCCTGATCGCAACGGTCTTTGTGGTTCTGGCCGGATGGACATTTGGCAAAGCGGTCATGGGTCTGTCCAAGGTCGGAAACGGCGTGACGCGGACGATGTTCGTGAACATGCTGCCGGGTCTGATCATCACGCTGATCTTCGTATTTTGGGCGGCGAAGACGCTGGGGTTCTACACCGCAACGACCATCGCCTTTTTTACCCTTTTGTCGATCTACGACCCCGCGCCCCACAACGAGGTCAAAACCTGGATCAAACGTGGGATCATCACAGCGGTCTTTGTGGCCGTGATGTACGGGCTCTTTGCCATGCTTTTGAACGTCTACACACCAAGAGAAATTCTGTTCTGAACACGCAAAAGCGCGGATGAACTAAATCAGGGAGGAAACGCAAAATGAAACGATTGATTGCAGGGGCAGCAATGGCTCTGACGGGCCTGACGGGCGCGGCAATGGCCGAGGAATATCCCGAACGGCCGATCATGATGATGGTCAGTTACGGGGCCGGAGGCGCGACCGATTTCCAGGCCCGGATCGTCACGATGACATCTGGAAACGAGGATGCGCTGGGAATGCCCATCGCCATCATCAACAAGCCTGGTGCCGGTGGGCGCGTTGGCTGGAACTGGTTCGCAACTCAGGCCGATCCAGATGGCTATACGCTGGGTGCGTACAACGTTCCTCATTTCATCGCCCAGTCGATCAAGGGTGGCGTCGAATACTCGACCGACAGCTTTGAACCCATCGCGAACTGGGGCGCAGACCCGGCCGTGTTCGTGGTTGGTGCCGACAGCGAATTCAACTCGATGGATGATGTTGTCGCCTATGCCAAGGAAAACCCAGGCAAGCTGACCGTATCCGGCGCGGGCCTTTTTGTGGGCCACCACATCGCGGCGCTGCAGATCGACAAGGCAGCCGGTACCAAGATGGCCTACATCCCGACCAAAGGTGGCGGAGCCGCAGCGATGAAAGCCGTCATCGCAGGCGAAGTCATGGGCGGCATCAACAACCTGTCCGATGCATTCCGTGCGCAAGAGGCGGGCAATGTGAAGATTCTCGGCGTCGCTGATCTTGAACGCAACGCGTTCCTGCCGGATGTTCCGACGATGATGGAACAGGGGCTGGACGTGGACAACTCCTCGGTCAATTTCCGGGGTGTGATGGTGCCCAAGGGAACACCTCCTGAGGTGATTGAAAAATTGGCCGCAACCGTGCCCGAGATGTTCGCCAATTCCCGCGTTTCCAAGAAGATGGAAGCGGGTGGCTCGCCCATGCACATCATGACACGTGACGAAGTGATCGAGATGTGGGCGCAGCGCCAGCAGACGCTGAACGAATTGCTGGCTGGTCTTTAACCGACCCAAATCGGGGCGGGTAGAACCCGTCCCGGACAACCAATCGAGGACCAAAATGAACGCTCCAAACGACATAGCCCCCGAAATCGCCGAAGTGGACCGGATCGTGGCACATGCGCGCAAGGCTCAGGCTGCCTATGAGGCTACAGGCAGTCAGGCGCTCTATGACAAGGCGGCGCTGGCGGCAGGCTGGGCGATCATGGAACCCGCGCGCAATCAGGCGCTGGCAGAACTGGCGGTTGAAACCACCGGGCTGGGCAATGTCCCCGATAAGATCACCAAAAACCACCGCAAAACTCTGGGTCTTCTGCGCGACATTGCCGAGGCAAAGACATATGGGGTTATCAGCGACGATCCTGAAACAGGCATCACAGAAATCGCCCGTGCGATCGGCGTCGTAGGCGCGGTCGTTCCCTCAACCAATCCGGCCGCAACACCGGCCAACAACATCATTAATGCTCTCAAAGGTGGCAACGCCATCGTCGTCGCCCCCTCGCCCAAGGGCGTTGTATCCTGTGAAATGCTGCTAAGTTTCATCCACACCGAGTTTGACAAGCTGGGGCTGGATCGGAACCTGGTCCAGATGATCCCCGCACCGGGATCAAAGGCCAAAACACAACGGCTGATGGAGACCTCGGATCGGGTGATCTGCACCGGCAGTCAGAACAACGTCCACCGGGCCCAGTCCTGCGGCACACCGGCCGTCGCGGTCGGCGCGGGCAATGTCATCGTGATTGTCGATGAAACCGCCGATCTGTCGGCGGCCGCGGCCAAGATCACAGCGTCAAAGTGTTTTGATAATGCGACTTCGTGCTCGTCCGAGAACGCGGTTGTGGTGGTGGACGCAGTCTATGACGACTTCGTCGCAGTAATGGCGGCCGAGGGCGGTGCGCTTGTCCCTGCTTCAGATGCTGATGGTATCATTGCCAGGCTATGGCCAGATGGGCACCTCAACCGATCGGCGATCGCTCAGGATGCCGGCAAGATGCTTGATGCGTTGGGGATGGCAGACAAAGCACCCGACGGCACGAAGTTTCTGGCAGTAGAGACCGATGGGATCGGTCCTGATCATCCCCTGTCCGGAGAGAAGCTGAGCCGCGTTCTGGCGCTGTACCGGGCCTCGGACTATGCGGGCGCCAAAGCCCTCGCAGCGCGCGTCCTGGGCCATCAGGGGGCCGGACATTCGGTCGGCATTCACACCAGCGACGACGCACGCGCCATTGAGCTGGGCCGAGAGCTCCCCACCTGCCGGGTTATCGTGAACCAGGCACATACCTTTGCAACGGGCGGCAGCTTTAACAACGGAATGCCCTTTTCCCTGTCCATGGGATGCGGCAGTTGGGGCGGAAACTCTATCGATACCAACCTGCATTGGCGGCACTTCGTCCAGACCACCAAAATTGTGCGTGAAATAGCCCCACGCGAACCCGCACTCGAAGATATATTCGGCGCGTATTGGAGGGAGGCTGGCCAATGATGGAACCGCCCAAAGGAACTGTCCGAGATTGGCTGGACCTAAGAGCCGATCAGGGCGGAACCGGGTTTGTTTTTCCCGATGGCGCACAGGATCTGAGCTGGGCTGAATTGCACGGCTCGGCCAAAAACGTCGCAAGCATGTTGACCAGCCTTGGGGCGCAAAAAGGCGAAAGCGTCGCCCTTGTCTATCCTAATTGCCGCGAGGCCCTTATCGCCTTGTTCGGCGTTCTCTATGGCGGATTCCGGGCAACCATGATCAATCTCGTCGCTGGCGACAGTGCCGTGGCCTACGCACTTGAACACAGCGTCGCACGCTTTGCCTTCGTGCACCTGGATCAATCAGAGTTGTTTGGCCGAACAGCCGACCCTGCCGTGACCAAGCCTTTGCAGGTCGCCGGTGCTGGTGACGCAGATACCCAGCTTTACGACCTGACGCCCGATGATCATGCCCTTCTCATGTACACCTCAGGCACAACCGGCAGACCAAAGGG
Source organism: Ruegeria sp. YTSA072 (assembly GCF_059610285.1). NCBI lineage: Bacteria > Pseudomonadati > Pseudomonadota > Alphaproteobacteria > Rhodobacterales > Roseobacteraceae > Ruegeria > Ruegeria sp. YTSA072. The sequence continues at coordinate 187,737 of NZ_JBXWNI010000009.1, forward strand.
CGTTGTTCATACCCATTCCAGCCTTTTGGCAGGCGGCTGGACCACCGCTGTCGCACATGAGCTGACCGACACGGATCGCGGTTTCTGCGTCTTGCCGATCTATCACATCAACGGTCTGTGCGTGACTGTAATGGGAACGCTCGTTTCGGGCGGGTCACTTGCTATGTGCGAGCGGTTTTCGGCCAGCCGGTTCTGGGAGAACCTTGGAAAGACTCAGGCTACTTGGTTTTCGGTTGTGCCCACCATCATCTCTCATCTGCTGCAATCCGACACCAACCCGGACATCCAAACCCGTCAGCGGTTGCGGTTTGGGCGCTCTGCCTCATCCGCGCTGGCACCGGACGTACAACGGGCTTTCGAAGAACGGTTCGATGTTCCCATCGTCGAAACCATGGGCCTTACCGAAACCGCCGCGCAGATCCTGTCGAACCCACTTCCGCCGGGAGTGCGCAAGATCGGCTCACCAGGTGTTGCCTATGGAAACGACGCCGCGATCCGCGATGCGAACCAACGGCCCGTCCCACACGGAACCGAGGGTGAGCTGGTCATACGCGGACCAAATGTGATGCTTGAATACCTTAAGGATCCGGAGGCGACGGCAGGCACGTTTACTGCCGATGGATGGCTTCGCACCGGCGACCTGGCGCGTATGGATGAGGATGGATACGTCTATGTCACGGGCCGCTTGAAAGAGCTGATCATCAAGGGCGGCGAGAACATCGCCCCACGTGAAATCGACGAGGCACTTTATTCCCACCCCGACGTTGTCGAAGCCGCAGCCTTTGCACGCCCCTGCCGCAGCTATGGCGAAACCGTCGAGGCCGCTGTCAAAATCCGGGAAGGGTCCGAGCTGACGTCGCTGACCCTGTTGGAGATTTGCGAGACCAAGCTGGGTCGGTTTAAATCCCCTGACGAGGTTCACATCCTGAATGATCTGCCAAAGGGGCCATCGGGTAAGATTCAGCGCAACCGGATACTCGAAATCGTCGACGCTCGGACCTGAGCGTCGACGGGAATATGACCGCTGGCGCGTTGAGCGGTGCTAAGTCTTGCGCCGTTTCGGCACAGCGTCGCCGCCCTTGCCCGCTTTCGCGGCTGAAACGCGGGCGCGATTCTTCTTGCTGCTGGGTTTACCCTTGGGTGGCGGCGGGCCTTTGGTGGGTTTGCCGCCGGGCTTTACGCTTCCGTCTTTGCTCTTGTGAGCGGGCGTTTTGTGGGTTTTCTTCTTTGCGCTCGTTGCCGTGAATTTAACATCCGCCTCGCTCAGTGACGAGTCGCGGTGCGGTGTCGAGCCATGTTCTTTTGATCGGGTCTGTTTGAAACCGCGTTCCGCTGCTTTTCCGGGCTTACGATCTTCGGGTTTGGGTTTGCGGTTACGAGGCGTCGGGGCATCGTTCCAATCAACGGGGGTGGTGTCCCCTTTGCGCGGGCGCGGTTTACCCTTGGGTGGGCGGTTGGACCTTGGACGCTCAAACGCTGGCACGTCAGGCGCGCCATCCAAGCGCACAACGTCTTTCGAACCTTCGATTTTCATACCCGGTCCAACAGCCGCCAGAAAGCCCGCAACACTGGCTTCGCGGATCTCGACGTAAGACACATCATCGGCAATCCGGATCGCACCGATATCATCTTTGGTCAGATCACCGGCCTTGCAGATCATCGGCAGCAAATGGCGTGGCGAGGCATTTTGGTTGCGACCTTCAGACAAGGAAAACCAAACGCTCGGACCAAAGGCGGCGCGGGGTTTGGGGCGGTCCGCCGTAACCGGGGCCAACTCTTCCGGTGCTGAATGGCGCAGTTTATACTGACGTAGATACGCTGCTGCTATTTGCTCAGGGGTAAACTTTTCAACCAGGTGCTGAACCGCACCCTGTTCACTTTCGGTAACTTCGACTTGCCAGTCATCCGAGGCGAGCATCCGCGCCTGATCCCGTTCGTTCACCTCATCCGAAGAAGGGGCGACGCCCCAATCCGCCGTGAGCTTTGCGAACTTCAGAATACGCTCGGCCTTTTTCCGCGATGACGGCTCGACCACCAGGGCGCTGACGCCCTTTCGCCCTGCCCGGCCCGTGCGCCCGGAGCGATGCAAAAGCGTCTCGTGACTGTTGGGCAACTCGGCATGGATTACTAGATCGAGGTTCGGCAAATCAATTCCGCGCGCCGCGACATCTGTCGCCACACATACCCTCGCACGCCCATCGCGCATCGACTGCAACGCGTTAGAGCGTTCACTCTGCGTCAGCTCACCGGACAGTGCCACCACAGAAAACCCGCGGTTAGAAAGCCGCGTGGTCAGTCGTGACACCATCGCTCGGGTGTTACAGAAAACGATGGCATTGGGGGCTTCGTAATACCGCAATGTATTGATGATCGCGTTATCCCCGTCCCGCGGCGCCACCATCATCGCACGATATTCGATATCGGCATGTTGGGTTTTCTCGCTGACAGTGCTCACCCGCTCGGCATCGCGCTGATAGCGCGTTGCCAGGCTAGCAATGGCGCGCGGGACTGTAGCTGAGAACAGCAACGTTTGCCGCTCTGCCGGAGTTTCATCCAGGATGAACTCAAGATCCTCGCGAAATCCAAGGTCCAGCATTTCATCGGCTTCGTCCAGAACCACAGCCCGGATCGCGGTCAGATCAATGGAACCACGCATGATATGATCGCGCAGGCGACCCGGCGTTGCGACAACAATATGCGCCCCACGCGCCAGAGCCCGGCGTTCATCACGCATATCCATGCCACCAACACACGAGGCCAGAAACGCACCAGCATCCGAGTACAGCCAGCTCAGCTCGCGCTTGACCTGCATGGCCAGTTCCCGCGTTGGCGCAACCACCAAAGCCAACGGCGCGCCGGACGCCCCGAACGTCTCATCTTCGCCCAGCAACTGTGGTGCGATCGCCAACCCGAACCCGATGGTTTTTCCCGATCCGGTTTGCGCCGACACCAACATATCGCGCCCTTCCAGCTCGGGCTGTGTCACGGCCTGCTGGACTTGTGTCAAAGTATCGTAACCCTTGCGGGCAAGCGCATCTGCGATGGTCTGTTTCACGGTGGTGTTCTTTGTATCAGCCGGGGGATACGTGCCTTGCGGTATTGCAATCAGCGCATCTTCCAAGGTTAAAGACCGCCTCTTAACGGGAGTCGCTGGCAATGTATAGCCGTGTCTTAAGTGGTGACCGAAGTAAAAAACCGCCGTTCACGAAGGTGTATTTTGATGAACTGGTCTGCGGCTTCAGCCTGCTGTCAAAAGCTGGTGCGAAACTAATACTTTACTAGATAAAATGGTGCCTGTAGGGGGGGGATCACTTTACATATTGAAATCAATATCTTGATGAAAAGTGGTGCACTAGTTTCTTCCAAGGAGTTCTTGGAGGATTTAGAAAAGTGTTCCACCGAAAAGTGTAAGGATACCTTAGATAGGTCCCCGTCTACATCGTCACCTCCTGAAGTCAGCTATACGAACTTATCTACTGCGCTGTGAGTTTGATCACACAAGCCAGATGAGCCGAACACTCTCTTAGTTTACTCCACTCTTGGTTCGAAAAACGATGGGTTCACTCAGCGGACAACGGGGCATCAACCCTCAACGGACAATCATTTACTGTCGACACTAGTTAAATTCCCCTTCACTCAACGGGATTGTCGCCAATAACTATGCAAATAAATCGAACATTCTCGTCAATCAGCAGATTTTCTCGCACCGACCGTAGCGCTGGGATAGATGTCTGGCTGGTAGATTAAGTAACGAGTTTGACATGAATACTTCGAGCAGTGCAGCCTCTAAGTTGGCCTTGCGTAACACTACTATCAGTAGACTTTACCACGGCCAGCTTCCCGGTCACGGATACCAAATCCGTGCGTCAAGCAACTCTGGGCTTCTAGCTCTCTTGCTCTTTCAAGTTGTCTTATTTCTCTACGAGGTACCGTTCTAAAAACATCATCGCGCCGCAAGGAATAAGATGGCTTTCATTTGCTTGCCGATGGCATCTCATTAAGTGAGGCGGTGTTGTCCAACATAAATTTATCCTAACCTGGTGTAGCTACACTTGTTCTAACAGTTCCCCTTGACCAACCGACTTCAGTTTCCGAGCGGTTGGTGGTGATAGATATTCTGGTGCGCGCGGCGGTGTATTTCGTTGCGTGGAACTCCGATGTCGTGCAAACGCTCATCGCACAGTTTTTCCAGCTCTTTGACGGTCTTGGAGTAGATATGGCGGCGAAAACTTTTAACCTTTGCTTTATCTCGCCTCGCCAAAAACCGGTTGAACCAGTCGTTGAGCGAATGTGTTTTAAGCACTTCTTCCATTGCCTTGCATCCTATGACTGAACTTTGTTGCTATAACTTCGATAAAGGAACGGCGGCTTAAGGAATTAGGAACAAAGCATTAAGAGATGTTAAGGATACTCGGGCTGCGCCACCTGCTCAGTATCTGAAAGATATTCGGGAATGTGCTTTGTATGCGTCCAAATCCGCTATCCTCTGTACTGTAAGTTCTCAATCAGCTCTTTCGTTGGAGCCATGTTCTTCAGATAGAACCGCTCCAGCTGATCCACGGACGTACCAGCATTCGTGGCAAGGGTGTGTGAGCAGCCTCATCTGACTGGTCCAAGTTGATTGTTAGTGCATCATCGGCCTGTGATCCATCGGGATGATGGTTTGGGGCGCTGGCGGGCGGTAACCCAGAGCACTGTGGGGGCGTTTTGTGTTGTAATGTCTCCTCCATTGCTCGATCAGAATTTGAGCTTCGCGCAGGCTGTAGAAGATTTCACCGTTGAGCAGTTCGTCCCTGAACCGGCCATTGAAGCTTTCACAGTATCCGTTCTCCCACGGGCTGCCAGGTTCGATGTA
>NZ_JBXWNI010000010.1:0-152373 GCF_059610285.1 Ruegeria sp. YTSA072
GAAAACCCGCTGTTCTTCAAAGAAAACACCCGCATGTTCTACGGCGACGCAAAGGCAAGCCTCGACAAACTACTGCCGATGATCGACTAAGCGGTTCAGGATAAATATCGGAAAGGCGCCCCAGTGGGCGCCTTTTCTGTTTTTGATGTATCCTGAATTCAAAAGGAGGTGCCCGATGGAAAAAGTGAACGGCATAGGCGGGGTGTTCTTTCGCGCTCGTGACCCCGAGGCCCTGAGCGCGTGGTATGAAAAGCACTTGGGTGTAAATCACTATGTCCCAGAGCCATGGAAACAGCGCGAAGGGTACACAGTCTTCGCCCCGTTTGCGCAGGACACCGCGTACTTCGGAAGATCCGTGCAGCAGTGGATGATCAATTTCCGTGTCGATGATCTGGAGGCCCTGATAGCTCAGCTTGAGGCCGCAGGGATCAAGGTTGAAACTAACGCAGAGTGGGACAGTGAGGTTGGCAAGTTCGCGCGCATCCATGACCCTGAGGGCAACCCGATCGAGCTGTGGCAGCCAAATCAATGAGATAGCGGATTTGTATACTGTAGTATCCTTGTAAGTATGTGAAATAAAATGAGAATTGATGAATCTCATAGGTGTCGTATAGTGCCTCGGACGAAACGGAGCCCAAGATGACGCCGATAGATGACCATCCGCTGCGCTATGCGCTGGCTAATGAATTGCACGCCCGTCCGTTTCCGGTGGCGGCAATGCCCTGTACTGTGGTCTTTCTTGCGATCAAGAAATCTGTCGCCGCCGTCGCACGGGATCGCCGCGAGGATCTGGAGCACCTGATCGACCTTCTCGACCGCCACGGTGCACAGCATCCGCAGCCGGACGCCACGCACTATGCTGGGCAAATCGGCCGCCATTGGTTGAAGTGGGAACAACACACCGAGTTCGTAACCTATACGGCCATCGCCCAGAACGTCAGCGAGCGTGCGTTCAACCCGGCTGATTTTGAGGTTTTCCCCCCCGACTGGTTGATGGCCAGCCCCGGTCAGAGGGTCACGTCGGCCATGGTGCGTGTTGTCGAGCGCGAAGGCGACGAGGTGATCAAATCCAAGCTGTTGGATTGGTTCGAACCAGAAAGCCTGGCTGTAGCTCGGGTGCTGGATGACGCAGCTGTTTGTGCAAGTGATTTTCGTATTGATCCGGCAGGGCACATGCGGTTTGCGCTGTTTGTCGCGAATGGCACCGGTCGGCGCAGGACGGGACGGATCGTCCAGCGTTTGTGTGAGATCGAGACCTACAAGGCAATGTCCATGCTGGGTTTTGCGCGGGTCAAACAACTGATGCCTCGCATTGGAAAACTGGATGAAAAGCTGACGCGCCTGATGGGGCAGATGACCGACAATTCTGCCCAGCCCGACGAGTTGCTGCAGGACTTGCTGTCGACCTCGATCGAACTGGAAACTCTGGCTGCGCAGTGTTCGTTTCGGTTCGGAGCCACTGGTGCCTATGAGGCTATCGTAAATCAGCGGATTGAGGTCCTGCGCGAAGAGCGTTTTGAAGGCGGTCAGAACTTTGCGGACTTTATGATGCGCCGATACGACCCGGCGATCCGCACGGTGAAATCCACGGAACGTCGCCTGCAAGCCCTGTCTGATCGGGCCATCCGTGCAGGGGAATTGCTGCGAACCCGCGTCGATGTTGAGCGCAGCGCGCAGAACCAGGCCCTGTTGGAAAGCATGGATCGCCGCGCCGATCTGGCGCTGCGCCTGCAGCACACGGTCGAGGGGCTTTCCGTGGTCGCGATCAGCTATTACGCCGTATCGCTGGTCAGCTATCTGCTCTACCCCCTGACAGGTGCCGGGATCAGTAAAGGGATGTTAAGCGCAGCGGTGACGATTCCGGTTGTCCTGGCGGTATGGTTTGCCGTTCGCAGGATTCGAAAGCGGTTGGGGTAGATCCGTATTTGCCTTTGGACCCGCGCGCTGTACAACAAACGCGTTTGACACCTGGGTCGGGGAATTCTCTGTGATTGGAATCGTGTCGGCGTGGCGGGCAGTGGCCGCCATGTTCATATTGAATGGCGCACTGTTCGGCATCTGGGCATCGCGAATTCCAGCGGTTCGGGACAAACTGGACCTGACGCATGAGACGCTGGGATATGGCCTTTTGTTCATGGCGGCGGGCGCTGTGTGTTCTTTTCCAATCACCGGACGGCTAACCGACAGGTTCGGAGCGGTGGTCCTGACGCGGTACATTGCCGTTCTTTACACGGTTTCCTTGATCCTTCTGGCCCTCGCGGGTGGCTTCTGGTCGCTTGCGGCTTTTTTGTTTGTATTCGGGGCTTTCCACGGCTCGATGGATGTAGCGATGAACGCCTGGGCGGCTGAGGTCGAGCAGGCGTACACGAAACCCGTGATGTCATCATTTCACGCGATGTGGAGCCTTGGGGCAGGGTTGGGCGCCCTCAGCGGATTTGCAGCAGTGCAGATGGGGCTGACAGTGATCCAACACTTTTTGCTGGCGGGCGGGATCGTCGTTGGGCTGGCATTGGCATTGTCATGGGTACGCTGGACATCGCGCCGCGCGGCTGTGTCCGGAGGCAAGGTTTTTGCATTACCTTCAGGCGCATTGATCCTTGTGGGCTTCACCGCTTTGTGCGGAGCTTTGGGGGAAGGTGCTGTGGCGGATTGGAGTGCGATTTTCCTACGGGATGTGACCGACGCCGCCGAAAGCATTGCGGCCCTGGGTTATGCGGTATTCTCCGTGGCCATGGTTGCTTTCCGCTTGGCAGGCGGATTTGTCATTGCGCGCTTTGGACCGGTCGCGACAGCGCGATTTGGCGGGGCTTGCGCCGCTTTGGGTGTGTTCTGTGTTGTGTCCGCTGCCGAGGCAGGGTTGGCATTGGCAGGTTTTGCGATGATGGGGGGCGGATACGCGGTGATCATGCCGTTGGCGTTCAGTCGGGCGGCAAGTGATCCCAACGTGCCGCCGGGGCAGGCGATCGCCAGCGTCGCCACGCTGGGGTACGGAGGCCTGTTGATTGGCCCACCGCTTATTGGGTTTCTCGCAGAGATGCTTACATTGCGCATAGCATTCACGGCGTTGTTGCCGCTGGCCGTATTCATTGTCCTGTTGGCGGGTTCGTTGCGACCCGTCGAAACAGATTGAAGTCATGGCGGAGCCATAGCGGAGCAGCAGGCCGGAAAACCAACAGTTAGGAGACCAACATGCCGATCAAAAACCGGTTCGCCGAGTTGCAGGGTGAAATCACCGAGTGGCGACGCGATATTCATGAAAACCCGGAAATTCTGTTCGAAACCCACCGCACCAGCGCCCTGGTCGCCGAAAGATTGCGGGACTTTGGCTGTGATGAAGTGGTGACAGGCATCGGCCGAACCGGAGTTGTCGGCGTGATCAAGGGCAAGACGGACACAAGCGGCAAGGTGATCGGGCTACGCGCGGATATGGATGCGCTGCCGATCCACGAGGCGACCGGGCTGGACTATGCCTCAAAAACCGATGGCGCGATGCATGCCTGTGGGCATGACGGGCATACGGCCATGCTGTTGGGGGCCGCGAAATACCTGTCCGAGACGCGCAATTTTGACGGCACCGTGGTTGTGATCTTCCAGCCCGCTGAAGAAGGCGGTGGTGGCGGGCGCGAGATGTGCGAAGACGGCATGATGGACCGCTGGGGCATACAAGAGGTCTATGGCATGCATAACTGGCCAGGTCGTCCGGTGGGCAGCTTCGCTATTCGACCTGGGGCCTTTTTTGCGGCAACAGATCAGTTCGATATCACTTTCGAAGGTAAAGGCGGGCACGCTGCCAAGCCGCATGAAACGGTCGACACCACGGTAATGGCTGCGCAGGCCGTTTTGGCGCTGCAGACCATTGCATCGCGCAATGCCGATCCGATTGATCGTCTTGTGGTTTCGGTCACGTCGTTTGAGACGTCGTCAAACGCGTTCAATGTGATCCCCCAATCGGTGAAGATCAAAGGGACTGTGCGCACGATGAGCAAGGAAATGCGCGACTTGGCTGAAAAGCGCGTTCAGGAAATCTGCGCAGGTATCGCCACCACCTTTGGCGGCGCGGCCGATGTGACTTATTACCGGGGTTATCCGGTGATGGTGAACAGCGACGAGCAGACTGATTTTGCCGCGGATGTCGCGCGCTCGGTGTCTGGAAGCTGTGACGAAGCGCCCTTGATCATGGGCGGTGAGGACTTTGCCTTTATGTTGGAGGAACGGCCCGGGGCCTACATCCTAGTTGGCAATGGTGACACGGCTGCTGTGCATCATCCTGAATACAATTTTAACGACGAGGCAATTCCGGCTGGATGCAGTTGGTGGGCCGGGATCGTGGAACAACGGATGCCCGCGGCCTGATAAAGAGGTGGGGAGCGCGAGGGGCCAGCCCCTCACGCTCCCCGGGTTGTTTTTGGCCTGAAGGTGGACCCTTGCTGCGTCAGGCGAGGTTGAGTGTCTCGCACAAGGTGTTGATCACATCGTCCAACGCGGATTTCTGGAGATTTACGCAGGATTTCGCGCCAGCCTGCGCTTTGTCCAGCGCGGTGTCGTCTGACAACAAATTTGCAACGGCATCTGCGAGTTGCGGGGCGGAATTGACCTCGGTCGCGCCGCCGCTTTCGATCAGTGGCGCGAAGGTTTCCGCAAAATTGAAGTACCCCGGACCAGTGATCACAGCGGCACCAGCCTGTGCGGGCTCAAACGGGTTGTGACCGCCGATTTCCTTGAGCGAGCCGCCCAGGAACACGATAGGGCACAATGCGTACCACGTGCCGGTTTCGCCCAGTGTGTCAGCGACGAAAACTTGAGTCTGCGGCGCGATCTTGTCGCCCTTGGTGCGGAAGGCGGCAGACTGCCCGGCGGACTCCAGCAGACTTGCAACCTCTGACCGTCGTTCGGGGTGCCGAGGGATCAGCAGGAGCAGCAGATCGGGCCAGCGTTGCAACAGCTTGGCATGCGCGGCCAGAACCGTTTCCTCCTCACCTGCATGGGTCGAACTGGCGATCCAGACCGGGCGGTCGGCGATTTGAGCGCGGATATCGCTCAGCGTTGTCTGATCGACCGGCAGCGGGTCCGACATCGCCTTGAGGTTGGTGCCGGGCTGTACCCGATCGGGGCGTGCACCCATGTCGATAAGATTTGTCGCAGTATTGTCATTCTGGGTTAGGAACAGTGTGAAAAGGTCCAGAATAAATCGCGCGGTTTGGGGTCGCTTCTTCCATCCCTCGACCGAGCGATCCGATAGGCGCGCGTTGAGCAGCGCCAGCGGAACCTCGCGGCGAGAGGCTTCGACAATCAGGCGCGGCCAGATTTCGCTTTCGACGAAAATGCCAGCGTCCGGGTGCCAGTGATCCAAAAAACGCTTCACCGGTCCGGCTGTGTCCAGTGGTGGGTATTGGTGGCGTGCGCGCGGTGGCATTCGTTTTTCGATCAGCGCGGCCGAAGTTGGGGTTCCGGAGGTAATCAGAAACTCAGCCTTGGGCAGGCGTTCGCCCAGACGCTTGATGAGACTGATGACCGACAGAGTTTCGCCAACGCTGGCGGCGTGGAACCAGATCAGCTGCCCATCCGGGCGGGTTTGCGTGGCGTGGCCAAGGCGTTCCTGCTGGCGCGTTTCCGGAACGCCCGCCGCCTGCAGCTTGTTGCGAACCGTGCGCCATGCCAGCGGGGCCGCAACGGAAGTCAGGCCGCAATACAGCTTGTACAGCAGCGTTGGCTGGTCGGGGTTGTTTGGCACTTTAGCCGCCCGTGTGGCTCATGTGGCGGCTCATCTGGCCGTCGACGGCCTGACGGGAATAGTCGAAATCATGCCCTTTGGGCTTGAGGGTGATCGCGGACCTGATTGCCTCTTCCAATGATTTATCACTGTCGGGATGATCGCGCAGCGGGGCGCGCAGGTCGGCCATATCCTCTTGCCCAAGGCACATGTACAGCTCACCGGTGCAGGTCAGGCGCACGCGGTTGCAACTTTCGCAGAAGTTATGCGACAGCGGAGTGATAAAGCCGATTTTCTGGCCCGTATCCTCAAGCCGTACATAACGCGCAGGTCCACCAGTCCGCTCGGCCAGATCCGTGACGGAATAGTGTTTTTCATATTCCTTGCGCACATCTTCAAGAGACCAGTACTGGTCCAGGCGGTCTTCGTTTCCGATATCGCCCATGGGCATGACCTCAATCCAGGTCAGATCCATGTCACGCTCGGCACACCATTCAGTGATCTTTGGCAACTCGGGTTCATTGAACCCTTTCAAGGCGACCGCATTGATCTTGACCCGGAGACCGGCTTTCTGCGCGGCGTCGATCCCGTTCAGAACCTGTTTGAGCCGTCCCCAGCGGGTGACCTTGGCAAATTTATCCTCGTCCAGCGTATCCAGCGATACGTTCACGCGACGCACACCTGCGGCGTACAGATCATCGGCAAATCGGTGCAGTTGCGAACCATTGGTGGTTAGCGTCAGCTCTTTCAGTGCGCCGCTGTCCAGGTGTCGGGTCATCGAATTGAAAAATGTCATGATATTGCGGCGCACCAGAGGCTCACCGCCGGTGATGCGCAACTTTTCAACACCCATGTTCACAAAGGTCGAGCACATGCGGTCAAGCTCTTCCAGCGTCAGCAGGTCTTTCTTGGGCAGAAAGGTCATGTCCTCGGACATGCAATAGACACAGCGGAAATCGCAGCGATCCGTAACGGATACGCGGAGATAGGTGATGGCACGTGCGAACGGGTCGATAAGCGGAGCTGTCATGCGACATAGGTAAAGCTGCAACCGCCCTGCGACAAGGGCGAACTGCGCTTTGCGCTGGAACAGATGCGCGCAGGGCGATAGGTTTGCGTCATGAGATATGCGCTTTTGGCTTTTTGTGTTCTGGTGGCGGGATGTGACACCGTGCGGTCGACCACCGATCGTGTCTTTGGTGGTGACAAGCCCCCCGAAGAAGCAGAACCAGCCGTTGTAGAAGAGGTGGTCGAGCCGCAACCCGTTGCCGTTGCCGCCACTGGTTGGCTCGGTCCAAAAACCACGATTGCCGGTCTGGGAGATCCCACAACACCTGGTCGATGGCTGGAAACGTCTTTGGTGCAGACTGAATTCACCGGGCGCGTGGTTGTGCCGCGGACAGGCGCGCAGGCCTATATCACGCTGATTCCGGCATCCGGGCCAGCCGGGGGCGGCAGCCGCCTTTCGCTGGATGCGATGCGGGCCCTGCTGCTGCCATTTGATGAACTGGTTGAGCTGGAAGTTTATTCCAACTGACCTTTCAGATATTTACCGGCCTCTTTTCGCGCAAATGGCTTCATCGCGTCGCCGTGTGTTTTCAAAAAGGCAATGACCCGGTCCGGGTCGTGCTTGGACAATTCGCGCAGCCACCAAGCGACGGCTTTTTGAATGAACCAGTCGCGATCGGGCACGTAGCCTGCAGCCCAACCCAGAATGCGGTCTCGGCGTTGCAGGTCTTCCGGTTTGGGGTGGTTCTGTTTGGTCCAGGGCAGGGTCGCCACCAGCGCCGCGCGCCTGGTCCACATGTGGTCCGATTTTGTCCAGCTTTCCACCTGATCCAGCCGCGAAGGGTCGGCTGACAGGCGCTTTTGCATCGCCATGCAGGCGTGATCCGCCACGGCCCAGGCATCAAAATCCGGCAACCAGCTTTGCAGCAGGTCCCAAACGGCATCATCCGGTCGGATGCGCGCCTGTGTCAGCAGTTTTGCGGCGGCAAGACGTCCTTCGTGAATATTGGTTTGCCACAGCGCATCTGCGAGTTCGACGCGCGCTGCCAAATCCAACTCCTGTCGCCAGGTTTTGGTCAGATCATTCAGGATCGGGTTTGCCACGCCCAGATGGGGGCGGTCGGCCTTGTGGTAGGCCGCCATTTGTTCGGCGCGCTCGGGATCGGAATGGGCTTTGATCTGGTCCAGATAGGCTTCAATCATCAATAAACTCAGGGTCGGGTGCGCGTGGGTTTGCCATCAATGGTCTGATGGTTCTTTTCAACCCAGTAGGATTGGATCTGCTCGTCGGACTTGCCATCGACCCATTTCTGCATCGTGTCGCGTTCGGACTGATATTCCATGAACGGCACGGCATAGCCGCACGAAGTCTGGACCACATCGATATCCAGATCATAGATCTGACGCGCACTACGGTGATCGGGGAACAGGCCAGCCAATTCATCCCAGCCCTCATCCCCCACATGCAGCGTGCGCGCGGTGCCATACGTTCTCAGGATCATGGGACGGGTCGTGAACGAACACCACATCAGCGTCATGCGGTTCGCTTCAAGCAGATGACCGGCGGTTTCGTTGCCGCTGCCGGTCAGGTTCATCCAGGCAATCCGGTTCGGGCCAAGAACGCGCAGCGAATCCATGCCCTTGGGCGAGATGTTGACCCGTCCGTTGGGTGCCGCAGTGCCGACGAAGAACATGTGCTGTTCTTCGATGAATTTACGCTGCCCGTCGTCCAGTTCCGGAAATTGCTTGGCCATGTCTCACTCCACTGTAACCGATTTTGCCAGGTTGCGCGGCTGGTCTACATCCGTGCCTTTGGCCACCGCCGTGTGATAGGCCAGCAGTTGCGCAGGCACCGAGTAGAGGATCGGCGCCAGGCTGGGGTGTACATGCGGCATCGGGATGATGCTCCAGACGCCATCTTCAGCCTCGGCAATCCCGTCATCGTCCGAGACCAGAATGACCTTGCCCTTGCGCGCCATCACCTCTTGCATGTTCGACACCGTTTTGTCGAACACGGCGTCGCGCGGGGCCATGACCACCACAGGCATATTCTTGTCGATCAGGGCGATCGGTCCGTGCTTCAGCTCACCCGAAGCATACCCTTCGGCGTGGATATAGCTGATTTCCTTGAGCTTCAGCGCCCCCTCCATCGCCAGCGGATACATCAGGCCGCGACCCAGGAACAGAACGTCGCGGGCTTCGGACAGGCGCTGTGCGGACGTCTTGATGGCTGGATTCTGATCCAGCGCTGCATTCATAACCGTTGGCAAGCCGCGTAGCGCAGCATAGTGGTCGGCCAGTTCTTCGTCGGTCAGCGTACCACGATCCGCAGCCGCCTTGAGCGCCATCATCAGCAGAACGCTCAGTTGACACGTGAACGCCTTGGTCGAAGCCACGCCGATCTCAACGCCCGCATGGATGGGCAGGGCGATATCGCTTTCGCGGGCGATCGAACTTTCGGGGACGTTGACGACCGAGACGATCTTGTCCGCCTTGCCTTCGCAATAGCGCAGTGCCGCCAGAGTATCGGCGGTTTCACCCGACTGGCTGACGAACAGCGCCATCGTGCGCCCCGTGATCGGAGGTTCGCGATAGCGGAACTCGCTGGCGATATCGACCTCGACTGGCATTTGGGCCAATTGCTCGAACCAGTACTTTGCGGTCAGACAGGCGTAAAATGCCGTGCCACAGGCCACCATGGTCAACCGATCCAGTTTGGCGAAATCCAGATCGGTGCCAGGTAGCACCACCTGATCGCCGTTGCCGGGCAAATAAGACCGGATCGCGTCGGCAATCACCACGGGCTGTTCGGCGATTTCCTTAGCCATGTAGTGCTTGTGGCCATTCTTACCGGTCCGCGTGTGATCCAACTTGATCCGACGCGTTTCGCGGTTCGCCAATTCACCGCCTTCGTTACGAATCTCCAGAGAGGTCCGGGTCAGTATTGCTCGGTCACCCTCTTCAAGATAGGTGATACGGTCGGTCATCGGGGCCAGTGCGATGGCGTCTGAACCTACATACATCTCGCCATCTCCGTGCCCGATCGCCAGTGGAGATCCTTTACGCGCGGCGATAATCAGGTCGTCCTCTCCATCGAAAAGGAACGCCAATGCAAACGCGCCCTCAAGTCGATCGATCGTCTTAAACGCGGCTTGAATGGGTGAGAGGCCGGTCTTCAGATAGTGCTCGGTCAACAGAGCGACGGTTTCGGTATCGGTTTCTGTTGTAAAATCGACCCCATGTTCCGCCAGTTCTGCCCGCAGCTCACGATAGTTCTCGACGATACCGTTATGCACCACCGCCACTGGGCCGGCCTTGTGCGGATGCGCGTTGGTCACCGATGGTGCGCCGTGGGTGGCCCAGCGAGTGTGACCGATACCGGATTTTCCGGGCAGGGGGTCGTGCACCAGCAGATCGCTTAGGTTGACCAGCTTGCCTACCGCACGACGACGACCAAGCGTGCCAGCATTGACCGTGGCAATCCCGGCACTGTCATAACCACGATATTCAAGCCGTTTTAGTGCCTCGACCAAAGTTGGCGCGGCCTCATGCTCACCCAGTACACCTACAATTCCACACATAAATCAGGCTCCTCTGTCGCGGCGTGCCTTCTTCGCCTTCAACATCTCAAACAATTTGCGCGCATAGCCGGGCTTGTTGTCCTGCTTGGCACGTGCCACGGCCAGCGCGTCGGGTTCTACATCCTGCGTGACGACTGTACCTGTTGCGGTCATCGCGCCGTCACCGACAGAAACGGGGGCAACTAGCATAGTGTTGGAGCCGATAAAGACGTTCTGCCCGATAGTCGTCTGGTGCTTCATCACGCCGTCATAGTTACAGGTGATCGTCCCCGCGCCGATATTGGTCGACGCTCCAACAGAGGCGTCGCCGACATAGCTGAGGTGGTTGACCTTAGCGCCTTCAGCGATCTGGGCATTCTTTGTCTCGACGAAATTGCCGATACGGGTGTTTTCGGCCAGTTCTGTACCTGGGCGCAGGCGCGCGTAGGGGCCGACGATGGCGCCGCGGCTAACATGGCAGCCTTCCAGATGTGAGAACGCACGGATCGTCGCGCCGCTTTCGACGGTAACGCCGGGGCCGAAGACGACGTTGGGTTCGATCACCGTGTCTCGGCCTACGATCGTGTCAGCGGACAGATAAACCGTTTCGGGGGCCATCAGCGTCACGCCCAAAGCCAACAGCTCATTGCGCGCACGGGTCTGAAACTCGGCATCGGCCGCTGCCAGATCAGCACGAGAGTCCACGCCCAGCGTTTCAGCCTCATCGCACTTGATGGCAGTTGCCGACAGGCCGCGTGCGTTCGCCAGTGCCGCAATTTCAGTCAGGTAGTACTCACCCGACGCATTTTCATTGCTGACCGCGTCAATCAGTTCGAACAGCAATTCTGCATTGCAGGCCAATAGCCCGCTGTTGGTAAAGCGAATGGCGCGCTGTTCTTCGGTTGCGTCTTTGTATTCAACGATTTCGACCAGTTTTTCGCCATCCATGATCAACCGGCCATAGCGGGGCTGAACTTCGGCAATATCAAAGCCCAGCATGACCAGATCAAAGGATGCGCGCGCCTCAATCATACGCTCCAGTGTTCTGGGGGCGATAAAGGGTGTGTCGCCGTAAAGGACGATCACATCGCCATAGAAACCGTCCAGAGCATCCCGCGCCTGCGCAACTGCATGCGCTGTTCCAAGCTGTTCTTCCTGAACGACAATCTGCGCGGCTTCATCCTCGGAAGTGGCGGCTTTAGCAACCTCCTCAGAGCCGTGACCAGTGACAATAACGGTTCGTTCGGGTGACAGCACCGCACCGGCGCGCATCGCGTGTACCAACATCGGCGTTTGGGCAATCGGGTGCAAAACTTTTGGGGTATCCGAATTCATCCTGGTGCCTTTTCCGGCGGCAAGGATAACAAGGGCGATGGTCATAAAAACGATTTCTCTTTGTGTTTTGTTGCAGCCCGTTTTATCCGCTGAGTTCAAAGGCGCAAGCGGTTCGGGCATCAAACAAGATTGCCGTTTGCAACACTTATGGCGAAGACTCGCCGAATTAGGGGGCAAAATGCGTACGGTTATCTTCGATCTGGACGGGACCTTGGCCGATACATCGGGCGATTTGCTGGCCGCCGCCAACCACTGTTTTCGGCATATGGGGCATGGGGATGTGTTGGTTCACGGCGAAGATGCGGGCGTTGCGCTGCGCGGTGGCCGAATGATGCTGACCCATGGGTTGAAACGGGTGGGCGCTTATGACGATGCAACGGTTCAAGACTACTATCCGATGCTGCTTGAAGCGTATTCCGACGATATCGACACGCATACCCATTTCTACCCTGGCGCGCTGGATGTGGTGGAAGCGTTGAAGTCCGCAGGTTACGGGGTTGGCATCTGTACCAACAAGCCCGAGGCATTGGCCCATCAGTTGCTCACGCAGATGGGAGTGCGTGACCTGTTTGCCTCTTTGGTGGGTGCCGACACGCTGCCCGTGCGCAAGCCTGACCCGGAGCCGCTGCGCGAAGCTGCACGCCGGGCGGGTGGTCATCCTGATTTGTGTGTTCTGATTGGCGATTCCGACACTGACCGAAACACGGCCCGTGCCGCGGGTGTGCCGTCGGTATTGGTTACCTTCGGCCCGTCCGGCGATGATATGGCCGCGCTGGAACCCGAAGCCCTGCTGCACCATTTCAATGATTTGCCAAAATTGGTTGCAGAGTTGATTGGCGTGGCCGCGTAATCCCTTGACCCGAACGTTTTGCAGGACCAGAACACTCTTATGACCGAGATATTCACTGGCAGTTTCACCCAGCAGGAACCTATACCAGAAGAGGCGGTTGAGGCCGCGCTGGCGGTACTGCGCCACGGGCGTCTGCATCGTTATAACGTCGTACCTGGCGAATTGGGCGAAACCGCCCTGCTGGAACAGGAATTTGCCGCCCAGACAGGTGCCAAATACTGTCTGGCCGTGTCCTCGGGCGGCTATGCGATGGCAACGGCACTGCGGGCCGTGGGGGTCAACCCGGGGGACCCGGTGCTGACGAACACGTTTACTCTGGCGCCTGTGCCCGGATCTATTGCTTCGGTCAGTGCGCGCCCAGTTTTTGTGGGCGTGACCGAAGACCTTACGATTGATCTGGACGATCTCGAAACCAAGCTGGATCAGGCCCGCGTTTTGATGCTGAGCCATATGCGTGGCCATCTGTGTGACATGGATCGGCTGATGCAGATGTGCGATGCCGCAGGTGTCACGGTGATCGAGGATTGCGCACATACAATGGGGGCCGCGTGGCGTGGGCAGGTTTCGGGCCGGCAAGGCGCGATTGGCTGCTATTCTTGCCAGACCTACAAACACGTCAATTCGGGCGAAGGTGGCTTGCTGGTCACCGATGATGAGGAACTGGCGGCAAAGGCAACGATGCTGTCAGGGTCCTACATGCTGTACGAACGCCACCTTGCGGCACCTGGGCCAGAGGTGTTTGAGCGGATCAAGTATCATACCCCCAATGTCTCGGGGCGAATGGATAATCTGCGGGCCGCAATCCTGCGCCCGCAATTGCGCGATCTGGATCGGCAGATCGAACGCTGGAACGAACGCTATTTCGAAATCGAAAAAGGCCTGCGCGATACGCCGGGCCTGAGCGTTGTAGATCGGCCAGAAGCCGAGACGTTTGTCGGTTCCTCGATCCAGTTCCTGTTGCTCGATTGGTCGGCAGAGCGGGTAAACGAGGTTATCCAGCGCTGCGCGGCCCGGGGGGTCGAGCTTAAGTGGTTCGGCGGGGCCGAGCCGAACGGCTTTACGTCGCGCTATGACAGCTGGCGATATGCCGACAGCGCGCCGATGCCAAAAAGTGATCGAATCCTCGCCGGGATCGTCGACATGCGCGTTCCCTTGACCTTTTCGCTTGATGATTGCGCGCTGATCGCACGGATCATTCGGGCAGAGGTGAGCGCAGTGTATCAGTCGTAGTCCAATCGAGTGCGCGTGACGCGCACGCTTTATTTGTATGAAACCGCCGCCCCGAGCAGGGCGGCGGTTTGTTTTTGGGATGCCGTCGTTGACCCAATTCAGATTCGCTGCTATTTATTGAACAATTGTTCATTAATGCGAAAGGGGAGATCGCTTATGTTCACGGCGGCCATGCAATTTGATCTGGGCGAGGACGTGAATGCCCTGCGTGAAATGGTACACCGGTGGGCGCAGGAGCGGGTCAAGCCGATGGCGGGTGACATCGATGCCTCGAACGCATTTCCAAACGAGCTTTGGAAAGAGATGGGCGATCTGGGTTTGCTCGGCATCACTGTGTCCGAGGAATACGGTGGGGCAGGGATGTCCTATCTTGCCCACACCGTTGCGGTGGAAGAGGTTGCGCGGGCATCGGCCTCGGTCTCTCTGTCTTATGGGGCGCATTCGAACCTGTGCGTCAATCAGATCAAGCTGAACGGTAATGACGAGCAAAAGGCGAAATACCTGCCGCGCCTGATCTCGGGCGAACATGTTGGTGCGTTGGCCATGTCCGAGGCTTCCGCCGGATCCGATGTTGTGTCGATGAAGTTGCGTGCGGAAAAACGCAATGATCACTACCGGCTGAACGGCAACAAATACTGGATCACCAACGGGCCGGACGCGGATACGCTGGTCGTATATGCCAAGACCAACCCGGAGGCCGGATCGAAGGGCATCACCGCGTTTCTGATTGAGAAGGAGATGAAGGGCTTCTCGACCTCGCCCCATTTCGACAAGCTCGGGATGCGCGGGTCGAACACGGCCGAGCTGATCTTTGAAGATGTCGAGGTGCCGTTCGAAAACGTTTTGGGCGAAGAGGGCAAAGGCGTTGCGGTTTTGATGTCCGGGCTGGACTACGAACGTGTGGTTCTGGCCGGGATCGGGACCGGCATCATGGCCGCCTGTCTGGATGAGATCATGCCCTATCTGGCTGAGCGTAAGCAGTTCGGCAAACCGATCGGCAGCTTTCAACTGATGCAGGGCAAGATCGCGGATATGTACACCGCGATGAATTCCGCCCGGGCCTATGTCTATGAGGTTGCCAAGGCTTGTGACCGGGGGGATGTAACCCGTCAGGATGCGGCGGCGTGCTGTCTTTATGCTTCAGAACAGGGCATGTCGCAGGCGCATCAGGCTGTTCAGGCGATGGGTGGGGCGGGGTTCCTGTCCGACTCGGCGGTCAGCCGAATCTTCCGCGATGCCAAGCTGATGGAGATTGGCGCGGGCACCAGCGAAATCCGCCGGATGTTGATCGGGCGGGAACTGATGAACGAGATGCGCTGAGAGAAGAAAACGCTTCGCAGACGAGGGAACTGCGAAGCGCTTTCCTTGTAAGGATCAGAACTTATGAACGTAGGATACGCCGACAAGGAAGGGATCGATATCGGCTTTGCCGATCTTGGTTCCGTTCAGCTTGACGTCCGTGTCAATGTCGAACCAGCGTACGTTCAGACGGACAGCACCATTGTCCGAGACCATATAGTCCAGACCGGCTTGCAGCGAGACACCGAAAGAGTCATCAACCTTCAGATCACCCAGTGCGGATTTCTCGTCGAAGAAGATGGTGTAGTTCAGACCGGCGCCGACATAGGGCTTCCATGCGCTGTTGGTCGGGAAGTGATAGTTCAGCGACAAGGTGGGCGGCAGGTGCTTGACGGTTCCGGCCTCGGTGCTTCCGCCCAAGGTCACAGTGTGCTTGAACGGTGTCGCGGCCAGCAGTTCGATGCCCAGATTGTCACGGATGAAATACTCGGCGGTGAAGATCGGGCGGGTGTCCGAGTCGATCTCGGCCTTTTGTCCGGCCAACGTGCCATTGTCGGATTTGGGGTTGAGGTAACCGACACCGACACCGACGGTCCAATCCCCCTGCGATTGGGCAAAGGCGGGGGCGGCAAGCGCCACCAGCGCGGTGGAAAGTGTCAAAGCGGCGAGTTTGTTGGTCATGGTCTTGCCTTTGGTTCAGTTGATGAGATCGAATTGACAGCCGCGCGGTCCGCGCACTCTGATCTGCATCAAATTTGTGTGACAGGGTCATCGGAGGCTTCTCCGGTAAGGCCCTTGAAAATAAGGGAATTGCAGCGTGCCAGAAGCTAATCGCATACCGGGTTTGCGTTCAGCGGGGGGCTGGGACGTGCCATCTCGTTTGAACATGGCGCGCCAGTGTCTTGATCACGCACCGGATCAGGTTGCAGTGATCGACTTGACCGGAAGCGAAGAGCCGCGCGTCACCTACGGGCAGCTTGCTGAAATGACAGACGGCATCGCGCGCGCACTGTCGAAGAAAGTGCAGCCGGGTGATCGCGTGGGCGTGTTGCTCAGCCAGTCACCGTGGTGTGCGGCGGCGCATCTGGCGATCTGGAAAATCGGCGCGATCTCTGTGCCGTTGTTCAAACTATTCAAACAGGATGCCTTGCGGTCTCGGGTGGGCGACGCCGGAGCGCAAGTTGTGCTGACCGACCCGGACGGCGCGACGCTGTTAGGAGACTTGGCAGAACCGCTCATGGCGGACCAGATTGGTGAAGACGGGGGCGTTGTGCCTTTTGCCGACACCGGGCCAGAGGATCCGGCGGTGTTGATCTACACGTCCGGGACCACGGGCAGCCCGAAAGGCGCGTTGCATGGCCACCGGGTGCTGACCGGCCACCTGCCGGGCGTTTCGATCAGCCATAACAACCTGCAAGAGGGCGACTGCCTCTGGACACCGGCCGATTGGGCCTGGATTGGCGGGCTTTTCGATGTGCTGATGCCCGGTCTTGCGCTGGGAATCCCCGTAGTCGCCGCACGGCTGGATAAATTCACCCCAGAAGCCTGCGCCGATGTGATCGCGCGCGGCGGTGTGCGGAACGTGTTCTTTCCCCCAACGGCCCTTCGGATGCTCAAGGCCTCAGATCAGGCGATTTCCGGGCTACGCTCTGTAGCGTCGGGAGGGGAGCCGCTGGGGGCCGAGATGTTAGCCTGGGGGCAACAGGCGTTTGGTCTGACGATCAACGAATTCTACGGGCAGACTGAGTGCAATATGGTTGTCTCTTCCTGCTCAGATGACTTCCCGGTGCGGCCCGGCTGCATAGGCAAACCGGTCCCGGGCCACGAAATTGCGGTGATCGACGAGGACGGCAACCCGACCGCTGATGAGGGTGACGTGGCCATCCGGCGAGGCTCGGCCTCAATGCTTTTAGAATATTGGAACCGACCCGATGCGACGGCTGAGAAGTTCCGTGGCGACTGGCTGATCACCGGCGACCGTGGCGTTTGGGAGGGTGAGTACCTGCGTTTCGTAGGGCGCGACGATGATGTCATCACCTCGTCCGGTTATCGTATCGGCCCGGCAGAGATCGAGGATTGCCTGCTGACCCACCCGGCGGTGGCGACGGTCGGTGTGGTCGGAAAACCTGACAAGCTGCGGACCGAGATCGTCAAGGCATATGTGGTGTTGAAACCGAATGCTGCGGCTGAGGAACGAGAGTTGCAAGACTGGGTTAAATCCCGCCTTGCGCATTATTCTTACCCTCGTGAAGTGGCTTTTGTGCAAGAGTTGCCTTTGACCGTGACCGGAAAAGTAATCCGAAAGGAATTGAAACGTCGCGCGTCTGAGGAGGAATGCCATGCCGGATAAATCCAGCGTCAGAACGGGAATTGAATTTAGCGCCACCGCAATTGCGGTCATTGGCGCTGCATGGGCAGGCAAGGCGTATTTCGAAAACTGGATGCAGGACACAATCGATAAGGCGGTCGAAGACAAAATTGCAGTCATAGAGCAACTGCAACTGGCTGACCTTCTGGTTTATTATGGCTATCCGGACGAGGCCATCTCCGAACTCAAGCTGATCAGCGATAGAATTTCCGGTCTTGAAGGCGGCAACAAACGCAAAATTGCATTTTACGACAACTATTTGGACGCGGTTGCGCAGTCGGATAACACCTTGAAATACGAACCGGAAATCCGGTTGCTCAAAGATGTATTCAGCACCGAGATGCAGACCGACGGGTGGCATGACGAATACCTCGCATACGTCTCGATGTTCCTGCCGGAGGCCCGTGGAGACGATGCATTCTTTGATGCGCAGGTCATCGGGCGGCTTAACCTCGCGGTGCATCAGTACGAAGTCGAGAGCGACTTTGAGGGGCTGGAAAGTGCGTTCCATACCCTGGCGCTTGCCTATTTGTGTCGCGGTGACCAGGCAAGTGCGCAAGCCTCTATTGAACGTGCCGCCGAGATGCTGCCGTTCGACTATTACCTGATTTACCCGCTAATGGGCATTGACACGATTTCTGAGGATCCAGAGATCGAAAAGCTGAATGCTGTCTGCCCTCAAAACGTATCCCGAGGCTATGGCGAGCTTTTGCAGGAACTTGGCTCGGGTGAGAATCCATTTCGCGACCTGATAAGAGAGTACTCTGAATGAAGCTGCAATCTGCTGCTCTGCCTTCGTCTCAAGGTTTTCAACAAAACCGCGCGGCTCATCTGAACGCGTTGGCGCAAATTGCCGACGCCGCCGAGGCCGCTCGCATGGGCGGCGGCGAAAAATCCCGCGCACGGCATGAATCGCGGGGCAAGATACTGCCGCGTCGTAGGGTGGCGAACCTGTTGGACCCGGGGTCGCCGTTCCTTGAGATCGGCGCGACGGCGGCGCATGCGATGTATGGCGACGCCGCGCCCTGTGCCGGGGTCATTGCAGGGATTGGCCGGGTGCAGGGGCAAGAGGTAATGGTGGTGTGCAACGATGCCACCGTGAAGGGCGGCACCTATTACCCGATGTCAGTCAAAAAGCACCTGCGCGCGCAAGAGATTGCCGAGGAAAACCAACTGCCCTGCGTCTATCTGGTCGACAGCGGCGGCGCAAACTTGCCCAATCAGGATGAAGTGTTCCCCGATCGCGATCACTTTGGCCGCATCTTCTATAATCAAGCGCGGATGAGCGCGAAGGGCATCCCGCAAATCGCTGTGGTGATGGGGTCGTGTACGGCGGGTGGAGCTTATGTGCCCGCGATGTCGGATGTAACGATCATTGTCCGGGAACAGGGCACTATCTTTCTGGCCGGACCACCTCTGGTCAAGGCCGCGACGGGTGAGGTGGTCAGCGCCGAAGATCTGGGGGGCGGAGATGTCCATACCCGCCTATCCGGGGTGGCGGATTATCTGGCCGAGGATGACGCCCACGCGCTGGCTTTGGCGCGGCGGGCCGTCGGATCGCTGAACCGGCGCAAGCCACAGACGGTGGATTGGGCCAACCCCGAGGATCCGGCCTATGACCCCGAAGAAATTCTGGGCGTCGTCCCTGCCGATCTGCGCACACCTTATGACATCCGAGAGGTGATCGCGCGGCTGGTCGATGGCTCGCGATTTGACGAATTCAAGCCGCGCTTTGGTGAAACGCTGGTGACCGGGTTCGCTCATGTCAAAGGCTGCCCGGTCGGGATCATCGCCAATAATGGCGTGCTGTTTTCCGAGGCCGCACAGAAGGGCGCGCATTTTGTCGAGCTGTGTTCGCAGCGCAAAATCCCCTTGGTATTCCTGCAGAACATCACTGGCTTCATGGTTGGTCGCAAATACGAAAACGAAGGCATCGCGCGGCACGGGGCCAAGATGGTGACGGCGGTGGCCACCACCAATGTGCCCAAAATCACCATGCTGGTGGGGGGCTCGTTCGGAGCGGGGAATTACGGCATGTCAGGCCGGGCCTACCAACCGCGATTCCTGTGGACATGGCCGAACTCGCGCATTTCCGTGATGGGTGGAGAGCAGGCGGCGGGTGTTCTGGCTACCGTCAAGCGGGACGGGATTGAACGCCAAGGCGGAACTTGGTCGGCGGAAGAAGAGGCCGACTTCAAGCGCCCCACGCTGGAGATGTTCGAAGAACAATCCCATCCGCTCTATGCCTCAGCGCGGCTGTGGGACGACGGCATCATTGACCCGCGCAAAAGCCGGGACGTGCTGGCCTTGTCGTTGAACGCGGCACTGAATGCGCCGATTGAGGAGACACGCTTTGGCGTGTTCAGGATGTAAGATGAGCACCGACCTGGAAAACATAAAAGCGCGTTATCCCGATGCACAGACGTTCAAATTCGGCGACAGTGCAATCATGAGTGCCGAGCTTTTAGCGCTGGTTCGGGCAGGGCAAAAAACGGCAACCTGCGGCGCTCTGCGCGATTATCCCGAAGGCAGCCTTGATACCCCGGTTGTTGGGCGGCGCGATATTGCCCTTGAATGGGATGATCGCCCAGCATTGGTGATTGAGACGGTCGAGGTTTCGATCTGCCGCTATAGTGACATGACCGAAGACTTCGCCTTGGCCGAGGGTGAAAACGAAACGTTAGACGGGTGGCGTGAGGATCACCGGCGTTACTTTGAGCGTAACGGCGGGTTTGATCCCGAGATGGAATTGCTTTGCGAACGGTTCCGCCTGATCGAAGACCTGGTGGATAAGGGCTAAACTATGTTCAAAAAAATCCTGATTGCCAACCGGGGCGAGATTGCTTGTCGGGTAATAGAAACCGCTCAGAAAATGGGTGTAACTTGCGTGGCTGTGTTTTCTGATGCGGATGCGTCGGCCAGGCATGTGCAGATGGCGGACGAGGCTGTTCATATCGGTGGTGCGGCACCGGCTGAGAGCTATCTCAAGGGCGACGTGATCATTCAAGCCGCGCTCGATACCGGGG
This sequence comes from Ruegeria sp. YTSA072, assembly GCF_059610285.1. Taxonomy (NCBI): domain Bacteria; kingdom Pseudomonadati; phylum Pseudomonadota; class Alphaproteobacteria; order Rhodobacterales; family Roseobacteraceae; genus Ruegeria; species Ruegeria sp. YTSA072. The sequence continues at coordinate 20,387 of NZ_JBXWNI010000010.1, forward strand.
CGCAGGCGATCCATCCGGGTTATGGATTTCTCTCGGAAAACCCCGATTTCGTGGATGCGGTCGAGGCGGCTGGCCTGACCTTCATTGGCCCTTCGGCGGATGCGATCCGCAAGATGGGTCTCAAAGACGCGGCCAAGGTATTGATGGAGCAGGCGGGCGTGCCGGTTGTTCCGGGGTATCACGGCGACAATCAGGACCCCGAGCATCTGGCGGGTGCGGCCGACACGATTGGCTATCCGGTCCTGATCAAGGCCGTCGCGGGTGGCGGTGGCAAAGGTATGCGGCTGGTCGAACAGCCCCAGGATTTTACCGAGGCACTGGACAGCGCCCGGGGTGAGGCCCGCACTGCCTTTGGCAATGATGCTGTGCTGGTCGAGAAGTTCGTTTCCAAGCCCCGCCATATCGAGGTCCAGGTGTTTGGCGATGGCACCCATGCGGTGCATCTGTTTGAACGCGACTGCTCCCTGCAACGGCGGCATCAGAAGGTGATCGAAGAAGCTCCGGCTCCGGGCATGACTGTTGAGATGCGCGACGCGATGGGGCAGGCGGGCGTACTTGCCGCCGAGGCCATCGGTTACAAAGGCGCGGGGACGGTTGAATTCATCGTGGATGCCTCGGACGGGCTGCGCCCGGATCGGTTCTGGTTCATGGAGATGAACACACGTTTGCAGGTTGAACACCCGGTGACCGAGGCGATCACCGGCGTGGACCTTGTCGAATGGCAGTTGCGTGTTGCAGCGGGCGAGAGCCTGCCGAAGCAGCAGAGTGACCTGTCGATCTCAGGCCATTCCTTCGAAGCGCGGCTTTATGCCGAGGACGTGCCAAAGGGCTTTCTGCCCGCGACCGGTACACTGACCCATCTGCGCTTCCCGGCGGCATGCCGCGCAGATAGCGGCGTGCGTGCGGGTGATACGATCAGCCCCTGGTATGATCCGATGATCGCGAAGGTGATCGTGCACGGTCCCACACGCGCTGTCGCATTGGAACAATTGTATCGCGCCCTGAAAGGCACTGAGGTTGCGGGGACAGTCACGAACCTTCGCTTTCTTGGCGCACTGACGCGGCATCCGGGCTTTGCCGTCGGTGATGTTGATACTGGCCTGATTAGTCGCGATCTGGACGCGCTGGCCCGTGCAGAGCCGATCCCGGCGCCTTCGATCGTCGCGGCGGCGATGACGGCTTTGGATCTGGTGGATACAGATGAGGAAACAGGGTTTTCGCTGTGGGCACCGCTGCATCGCGCGGTCCAGTTGCGGGCAGGTGATGATATTGATCTGGACGTTCAGGTAGAAGGTCAGAACCGTCAGGTCTGGCAGGTCCGAGAGCAAACGATCCTTGCCCAGCGCGGTCCGGGCGGTTGGATGATCGACGGAGCCCCTATGCCGCGCGTGTCTGTCTCGGGTTCGCAGATCACAGTTTTTGAAAACTATGGTCAAGTCCTGGAAATTGTTGATCCATTGGACCGCGAAGCCGGTGCCGCTGGCGACACCAATGTGATTGAGGCCCCGATGCCGGGTCTGGTCAAAGCTGTCTTTGCGCAGGTGGGTCAAGCCGTGCAGGAAGGCGACCGGCTGGCAATCCTTGAGGCCATGAAAATGGAACATTCCCTGCTGGCCGCCCGTGACGGCATCGTTGCCGAAGTGCTGGCGGATGCCGGGGCGCAGGTCGAGGCTGGGGCCGCGTTGGTCCGGCTGGAGGAGGAATGAACTGTCCCCTTCTCGAACAACGTGGCACAGTCGGATCGAATGCGGCAATAAGAGAAGGACACAGCAATGGGTGAACGGGTCGAAATCTTCGAAGTGGGTCCGCGCGACGGTCTGCAAAACGAAAAGCGCGAAATTGCAGTGGCGGACAAGGTGGCGCTGGTCGATTGCCTGAGCAAGGCCGGTTTTAACCGCATCGAAGTGGCCAGTTTTGTCTCGCCCAACTGGGTGCCGCAAATGGCGGGCAGCGCGGACGTGTTGGCCGGGATCAAACGGGCCGACGGCGTCCGTTATGGAGCGCTGACACCGAATATGCAGGGATACGAAGACGCTTTGGCCGCAAAGGCGGATGAGATCGCGGTATTCGCTTCGGCTTCGGAAGGGTTCTCAAAAGCCAATATCAACGCGACTATTGAAGAATCCATCGACCGCTTTGCCCCGATTCTTGAAGCTGCGCGCCACATCGACCTGCCTGTACGTGGATATGTGTCCTGCGTGACTGATTGCCCCTTTGACGGACCAACACCGCCCGAGAAAGTGGCTGAAGTTGCGGACCGGCTGTTCTCGTTGGGATGTTACGAAGTATCGCTGGGGGACACGATCGGGCAGGGCACGCCCGACACCATTGCCCATATGCTGCTGGCCGTGCGCGAACGCGTTCCGATGACGCGGCTGGCGGGGCATTTCCACGACACCAACGGGCGGGCCATCGACAATATCGACGCTGCGCTGGCGCTGGGCGTTCGGGTGTTCGACAGCGCCGTTGGCGGTTTGGGTGGGTGTCCTTACGCGCCGGGCGCTGCCGGAAACGTCGCCACCGAAGCTGTTGTGGCTCATTTGGAGCGGCTTGGATATCAGACCGGCCTCGACCTTGCGGTCATTGAAGAGGCCGCGCAGATGGCACGCGCCATGCGATCCCAGTAAGGAGCGGACATGTTTGAAACGATTGCGGTGACCACGGACGCGCGTGGTGTGGCCACTCTGACTCTGAACCGTGCCGACAAGCACAACGCCATGTCGGCGCAGATGATCACCGATCTTACGCAAGCCGCGCACCAGCTTGGAACCGACGACGCCGTGCGTGTTGTTGTACTGACCGGTGCGGGCAAAAGCTTTTGTGCTGGCGGTGATCTGGGTTGGATGCAATCCCAGATGGCGGCAGAATCCGAGACCCGGTTTGTCGAGGCGCGTAAGCTGGCCGAAATGTTGCAGGCGCTGAACACGTTGCCCAAACCGCTGATCGGCGCGATCCACGGCAATGCCTTTGGCGGCGGCGTGGGCTTGGCGTCGGTTTGTGACGTAGCGATCGGAGTGGAAACGGTCAAAATGGGGCTGACAGAGACCAAGCTGGGGCTGATCCCGGCCACGATTGGCCCCTATGTCATCGCTCGCATGGGCGAAGCCCGCGCGCGGCGTGTGTTCATGTCGGCCCGGGTCTTCGAAGCCGCAGAAGCGGTAGAGCTGGGCCTGCTGGCCAGAATTGTGCCCGCTGCCGACCTGAATGATGCGGTTGAGGCCGAAGTCCTGCCCTATCTGGCCTGTGCACCCGGTGCGGTTGCATCGGCCAAGCAATTGGTGCGTCAACTCGGGCCCCGCATTGACGATGCTGTGATCGACCACACGATCCGCGAACTGGTCGATAGGTGGGAAACCGGAGAGGCCAAGGAGGGAATCGGCGCATTCTTTGAAAAAAGAAAACCTGCATGGATTAGTAAGGTTTAAGCGCCACTTGTGATGTGGCCGCGATTGTGTGGGTGACCTTCTGTGACAGAGCTTCGATAAGTCGAATATTAACCCCCTGTGCGTTTGTGTTCGGTTGACCCTCTGACCCCGCAGGGATAGAGAATGTCCAGTCAACACGCCAATTGACGGCGCTCCCTTTCAGGGTATGCGCAGGAAAGGAGCTGTACGTGGAAGACCTATTGCGGGAGTATCTCCCGATTCTGGTGTTTCTGGCCGTAGCTGTGGGCCTTGGAATCGTTTTGATTCTGGCGGCAGTCGTTCTGGCGGTCCGCAATCCCGACCCCGAGAAAGTCAGCGCATATGAATGTGGTTTCAACGCGTTCGATGATGCGCGGATGAAGTTTGATGTCCGGTTCTATCTGGTCGCGATTCTCTTCATCATATTCGACCTGGAAATCGCGTTTCTGTTTCCCTGGGCTGTCGGCTTCAAGGACATCAGCGATGTTGGCTTCTGGTCCATGATCGTGTTCCTGGGCGTTCTGACCATCGGCTTTGCCTATGAATGGAAGAAGGGGGCCCTGGAATGGGAGTGATGACGGGTGCAAACACCGCCGGCGTCGACAAAGAAGTCGCCACCCAGGCCCTGAATGCCGAGCTGCAGGACAAAGGGTTTCTGCTGACCTCGACCGAGGACATCATCAACTGGGCCCGCACCGGATCGTTGCACTGGATGACTTTCGGTCTGGCCTGCTGCGCGGTTGAGATGATGCACACCTCGATGCCGCGTTACGACGCGGAACGGTTTGGCATCGCGCCCCGTGCTTCCCCCCGTCAGTCAGACGTGATGATCGTGGCAGGAACCCTGACCAACAAAATGGCACCGGCACTGCGCAAGGTCTATGACCAGATGCCCGAGCCGCGCTATGTGATCTCAATGGGCTCCTGCGCCAATGGCGGCGGCTATTACCACTACTCCTATTCAGTCGTGCGTGGCTGCGACCGTATTGTTCCAGTGGACATCTACGTCCCCGGCTGCCCGCCGACCGCTGAGGCGCTGTTGTACGGTCTGATGCAGTTGCAACGCAAAATCCGCCGTACCGGCACCATCGTGCGCTGAGGAGGGGGTTGATGAGCGAAGCACTCAAAGAACTCGGCACCCAGCTGGAGTTGAAGCGAACTGATTGTGTTCTGTCCTGGGACGTAACCCATGGTGAGTTGAATGTAGATGTGGCGCTGTCGAACGTTGTGGAGTTCATTGAATTCCTGAAGTCTGACCGCAGCTGCCAGTTTTCCACGCTCGTCGATATCACCGGCGTCGACTACCCGGAACGGGCCAAGCGTTTTGACGTGGTTTATCACTTCCTGTCGATGTATCAGAACCAGCGCATCCGCCTGCGGGTCTCGATCCGCGAAGAGGACATGGTGCCCTCAATCGTGGACGTACATCCATCGGCCAACTGGTTTGAGCGCGAAGTGTTCGACATGTTCGGCATCTTATTCTCAGGCCACCCGGACCTCCGCCGCATTCTGACCGACTATGGGTTCCGTGGCTACCCGCTGCGAAAGGACTTCCCGACCACAGGATACACCGAAGTTCGCTATGACGAGGCCCAAAAGCGCGTTGTGTATGAGCCGGTGTCGCTAGTCCAGGAATACCGTCAGTTCGATTTCATGTCCCCGTGGGAGGGTGCAAATTACATCCTGCCTGGCGATGAAAAGCAGGAGGCGGAATAATGGGTGGCATCTGGTGGCTGATCCTGTCTGCGCTGACCATCATTCCGATGGTGAAGATATTGCCGTTTTTCGGGATCAATAAATTCTGGTGCCTTCTCTGTCTGGTTCCCTTTGGCACGATCGTGTTGCTGTGGTGGGTCGGGCTGAAACTGCAAGAGCTGGAGCGCCGATAAGATGCTGATGCTGCTGGGGGAACTGATCGCTTTGGGTGCGCTGGGGGTCCTGCTGGCAGGGGCCGCGGCCAAGGCTGCCGAGGCGGAAAAGGTCCGGGTTCGGGCTGATGCTAAAAAGAAACGGGGGCGTTGATGGACGGCTCAAGATACGATGACGGCAGCACGGACGCGCTGAGCGGAGAACAGAAGATCCGCAACTTCAACATCAACTTTGGCCCGCAACACCCTGCGGCACATGGGGTTCTGCGTCTTGTGCTCGAGCTGGACGGCGAGATCGTCGAACGCTGCGACCCGCATATCGGCCTGCTGCACCGTGGTACCGAAAAGCTGATGGAAAGCCGGACGTATCTGCAGAACCTGCCCTATTTCGACCGTCTGGATTACGTGGCACCGATGAATCAGGAACATGCTTGGTGTTTGGCCATTGAAAAGCTGACCGGAGTCGAGGTTCCGCGCCGGGGCTCACTGATCCGGGTGCTGTATTCCGAGATCGGCCGCATTCTGAACCACCTGCTGAACGTAACCACGCAGGCGATGGATGTGGGTGCTTTGACACCACCGCTCTGGGGCTTTGAAGAACGCGAAAAGCTGATGGTGTTCTATGAGCGTGCCTGTGGTGCCCGCCTGCACGCGGCTTATTTCCGTCCCGGTGGTGTGCATCAGGACCTTCCGCCGGAGCTGCTGGACGATATCGAGGCATGGAGCCATGAGTTCCCCGCCGTTCTCGATGACATCGACGGTCTGCTGACCGAAAACCGCATCTTCAAACAGCGTAATGCCGATATCGGTGTCGTGACCGAGGACGATATCCAGAAATACGGCTTCTCGGGCGTGATGGTGCGTGGATCGGGTCTGGCATGGGACCTGCGACGCGCGCAGCCCTATGAATGCTATGACGAGTTCGAGTTTCAGATCCCCGTCGGCAAAAACGGCGATTGCTATGACCGCTATCTGGTGCGTATGGAAGAGATGCGCCAGTCGCTGTCGATCATCCAGCAGGCCATTGTCAAAATCCGTGACTGCCCCGGTGACGTCCTGGCGCGCGGCAAGATCACTCCGCCGAAACGTTCGGACATGAAAACCTCGATGGAAAGCCTGATCCATCACTTCAAGCTTTACACCGAAGGCTTCCACGTCCCTGCAGGTGAGGTTTATGCCGCCGTCGAAGCCCCAAAGGGTGAGTTCGGAGTCTATCTGGTTGCAGACGGCACCAACAAACCCTACCGCGCCAAGCTGCGCGCGCCAGGCTTCTTGCACCTGCAAGCCATGGACCATATCGCCGGGGGCCACCAACTGGCTGACGTGGCCGCGATCATCGGGACAATGGATGTCGTGTTCGGAGAGATTGACCGGTGAGACGCCTTGTTTTGATCCTGGCGCTTGCAGCCGCCACACCGTTGCAGGCCGCCTCGACCCATCCGACGGCAAAAGTGCTTGGGGTGATGCGTGAAAACGGCTGCCAGCTGGATGTATCGCGCGCCGAGGAAGCCTTTTCTGCCCATGACCTGCGACCCGAAGATGTCAGCGCTGTGATTAATTCCTGGGCTGAACAGGGGGTGGCCGGGCTGGACGGTTCGACATTCGAAATTGCTCCGGCGATCTGCGGTGCGCATGGGCTTGCGCCAGAGGATACGGCGGGCCGTGCTGATGCGCTTTTTGATTTTGTGCGTCTGAACGGGTGCCGCATGGTCGAAGAAGAGGCCCAGATCAAGTTGCGCCCCGCCGGTTTCACACAGGCCGAAACGCCTGATCTGATTGCCCGCCTTGTCGATCAAGGCCGCGCGCATCAGGAAGACCCCTATGTTATCGTGATCGGAGATGCCTGCTAATGCTGCGCCGTCTGCACCCCGAACAACCTGAAAGCTTTGCCTTCACTGCTGCCAACCAGCAGTGGGCCACAGCACAGATCACCAAATACCCTGACGGCCGTCAGGCCAGCGCGGTTATCCCTCTGCTTTGGCGCGCGCAGGAACAAGAAGGCTGGCTGAGCCGTCCCGCGATTGAATCTGTCGCCGACATGCTGGGTATGGCCTATATCCGGGTGCTCGAGGTTGCGTCGTTCTACTTCATGTTCCAACTGCAACCGGTAGGAACTGTCGCGCATATTCAGGTCTGCGGAACGACCTCCTGCATGATCTGCGGGGCCGAAGACCTGATCGCGGTTTGCAAGGAGAAGATCGCTGCCAAACCGCATGAGCTTTCAGTTGATGGCAAATTGAGTTGGGAAGAGGTGGAATGCCTTGGGTCCTGCACCAATGCGCCGATGGCGCAGATAGGCAAGGACTATTACGAAGATCTGACCGCTGACAGTTTTGGCAAGATCATTGACGATCTGGCCGCCGGCAAGCTGCCGACACCGGGTCCGCAGAATGGCAGATACGCGGCGGAACCCCTGAGCGGTCTGACCAGCCTGACTGACCACGAAGCCGGAAAACCACAGTACAACGCCAGTGTCGAACTGGCCGAAGATCTTGGTGATACGGTCAAACGCATCGACGGGACCGAGGTTCCGATCCTGACGCCATGGCTGGGCAAAGACGGCAAGGCTGCGGCGACCAAGGCCGCGCCAAAGCCACCAAAGGCGCCGGCACCCGCCAAACCCGCCGTGAAGCAGGTGGAAGAGGCAAAGAAGGCCCAGATCAAAGAGGATCAGCCCGAAACTCTGACCGCCGCGCGGGATGGCAAAGCGGACGACCTCAAGATGCTGAAAGGTGTGGGCCCCAAGCTTGAACAGACGCTGAACGAACTTGGCTTTTTCCACTTCGACCAGATCGCTGCATGGACGCAGGAACAGGTGGCCTGGGTAGATGCGCGGCTGAAATTCAAGGGCCGGATCGAGCGGGACGGTTGGATCGAACAAGCAGCCCAACTGGCGACAGGCGAAGAAACCGAATTTGCAAAACGTGCCAAAGAAGACGGCACCTACGAAGACTGAATAGGACGGTGCCCGTTCGGGGCATCAAGGTGAGATGGACAAAGAAAAAGAACAGGCCATGGCCCGCAAGGGCCGACATATCGGGGTGGTCATCGCGGTGACCATGCTGTTGTGGCTTGCCATTTCGTTGTTCATCGGCCCTGCACTGGGATTGCCCGGGCGCTATGCGCTGCTGTTTGATTTCGCCGCTTTGGCGGGTTTCATCTATGCGGGCGTGAACATTTTTCAACTCTGGCGCATGCGTCAGGACAGCTGAAGGTAAGACACGATGCTGAAGGATCAGGACAGGATCTTTACCAATATCTACGGGATGCATGAGCGTACGCTGAAAGGCGCGCAGGCCCGCGGGCATTGGGACGGCACAGCTGGCCTGATTGGGAACGGGCGTGACTGGATCATCCAGACGATGAAGGACTCGGGCCTGCGCGGTCGCGGCGGTGCGGGTTTTCCCACCGGTCTGAAATGGTCGTTCATGCCCAAGGAAAGCGACGGTCGTCCGGCCTATCTGGTGGTGAACGCGGACGAATCCGAGCCCGGCACCTGCAAGGACCGTGAGATTATGCGCCACGATCCGCATACGCTGATCGAAGGCTGCCTGATCGCGTCTTTCGCGATGAATGCGCATGCCTGCTATATCTACCTGCGTGGTGAGTACATTCGCGAGCGTGAGGCACTGCAGGCCGCAATTGATGAGGCCTATGATGCTGGCTTGTTGGGCAAAAACGCCGCCGGTTCGGGTTGGGATTTTGACCTGTTTCTGCATCACGGGGCCGGGGCGTATATCTGCGGTGAGGAAACAGCCCTGATCGAAAGCCTTGAGGGCAAAAAGGGCATGCCGCGCATGAAACCACCGTTCCCGGCGGGGGCGGGCCTCTATGGCTGCCCGACCACGGTGAATAACGTGGAATCTATCGCCGTTGTGCCAACAATCTTGCGCCGTGGTGCGGATTGGTTCGCGGGCTTTGGCCGCCAGAACAATGCGGGCACCAAACTGTTTGCGATCTCGGGCCATGTAAACAACCCCTGTGTTGTCGAAGAGGCGATGTCGATCCCGTTTGAGCAACTGATCGAAACCCATTGCGGCGGCATTCGTGGCGGTTGGGACAACCTGCTGGCGGTGATCCCCGGTGGTTCTTCGGTGCCTTGTGTGCGCGGTGAAGACATGCGCGACGCCATCATGGATTTCGACCATTTGCGCAATGATCTGGGGTCCGGTCTGGGGACAGCGGCTGTAATCGTGATGGACAAGTCTACGGACATCATCAAAGCGATCTGGCGTTTGTCGAAGTTCTACAAACATGAAAGCTGTGGTCAGTGTACTCCTTGCCGCGAAGGCACCGGCTGGATGATGCGCGTGATGGACCGTCTGGTGCGGGGTGAGGCCGAAATGGAAGAGATCGACATGTTGTTTGACGTGACCAAGCAAGTCGAAGGCCACACGATCTGTGCTTTGGGCGATGCTGCCGCCTGGCCGATCCAGGGCCTGATCCGCAATTTCCGTGAGGAAATCGAGGATCGCATCAAGGCCCAGAAATCGGGCCGAATGGGCGCGATGGCGGCGGAGTGATCAAGTTGCATGATATCGGATCAAACCCAAACCAAGTTGAGATCAGGGAGTTGGAATAATGGAATCTTTTGCTGAGTATTCACATGCAATCGCATCCCTCGTGGTCTTTACGTTGATCATTCTGGCGCTTGCGCCGTTTTCCGCGCTGGCCAAACAGGGCAAGGGCTTGGCCCCCGGGGCAACGCCGGAACAGGACTATTCCGACAAGGCGTATCGCCTGAACCGGGCTTATCTGAACGGGACCGAGACGTTGCCGGCCTATGTCGCTGTCACGGTCGCGGCCATGTTGCTTGGGGTCAGCCCGTTCTGGGTGAACCTATTGGCATCGGTCGCTCTGATTGCGCGCATCGTCATGCTGGTTATTCACATGCGTGGTATTGGACAACCGCACAGCGGCGTTCGGTCCGTATCCTACGTTGTCGGATGGGCCTGCATGGTTGTGATGGGCTTCATGGCATTGGTGGCGGCGTTCTAATGGAAAAGAAAGGTACTTATCCGTTGACTGGATCAAAATTCAGGATGGGACGTGTGGTACTGACCGCCGCCTTGGGTGCTGCAGTTTTTGTCTCGGCCTGCGGCACATCGTCCAGTGACCGAATCCTCTTTGATGGCAAGGCCTTCCGGGCCAAAGCGAAAGCCGTCGACAAAAGGAACGCCCCGACGGATTTCACAGTTGTGGTGAACGGCGTGTCCGCGTCTTTGGATGGCGCGCGTGAAGCGGGACGGCACGAAGGAACCAAATTCTGTATCGACGCCTTTGGGACTTCTAAAATCAACTGGAAAGTCGGACCTGACACCGAACCGCAGAATTTGCGCATCACCGACAATAAATTGACCTTTGCAGGAACCTGCCAGCGACCATGAACCGGTTTTTCGCATATCAGAGCGTGACGCAGGGCGTGTTATTGAATAGCGCGCCAGTCCTGGATCGTTTTGGCCTGTCCAAGACGAAAGGATTTGTCATGTCTGGTGTGAAACTGCTTGCTGTGCTGTCTGTTCTGGCTATCCCGGCCACGGCCGACGCCAAACCCCCCTTGCGCGAAGTCAAAGAGATTGACGACGAACTCTATTACATCGCTATCGCAAACGAGATTTCGGATTACTGCCCGTCGATCAGCGGGCGCAGGCTGAAGGCGATTGGCGTGATGTGGGGGCTCAAGTCCAAGGCGAACAGTCTGGGGTATTCGGACGGCGAAATCCGCGCTTACGTGGAATCGGATGCCGAAAAGGACCGGATGCGTGCCAAAGGCGAGACGTATCTGGCCGCGAACGGTGTGTCTTATGACAATCCCAAATCTTTCTGCACGCTGGGGCAGTCAGAGATTGAAAGAAACAGCGCCATTGGCGTGTATTTGAGGGCGAACTAGACCATGTCTGACCTCCGCAAAGTGAATATCGACGGGCAGGAAATCGAAGTCGACGGTGCGATGACGCTGATCCAGGCCTGTGAGCAGGCCGGGGTCGAGGTGCCGCGCTTTTGCTATCACGAGCGTCTGTCGATTGCCGGGAATTGCCGGATGTGTCTGGTCGAAGTTGTTGGCGGCCCGCCGAAACCTGCGGCGTCGTGTGCGATGCAGGTGCGCGACCTGCGCCCGGGACCGGAAGGTCAGCCGCCAGAGGTCAAGACGAACTCGCCCATGGTCAAGAAAGCGCGCGAAGGGGTGATGGAGTTCCTGCTTATCAACCACCCGCTGGACTGCCCGATCTGCGATCAGGGTGGCGAGTGTGACCTGCAGGATCAGGCGATGGCTTATGGCATGTCGGGCTCGCGCTTCAAGGAAGCCAAGCGCGCCGTGGACGATCTGAATCTGGGGCCGCTGGTCGGAACCGCGATGACACGCTGCATCAGCTGCACCCGTTGCGTGCGCTTTACGACCGAGGTCGCCGGGATCACACAGATGGGTCAGACCGGGCGTGGCGAAGATGCCGAGATTACGTCCTATCTGAACGAGACGCTGAATTCGAACTTGCAGGGCAATATCATCGACCTTTGCCCGGTTGGGGCGCTGACTTCCAAGCCTTACGCCTTTACCGCCCGCCCGTGGGAATTGACCAAGACTGAATCCATAGACGTCATGGATGCGCTGGGGTCCAATATCCGGGTGGATACCAAAGGGCGCGAAGTCATGCGCTTTCTTCCGCGCAACCATGACGGCGTGAACGAAGAATGGATCAGCGACAAGACCAGGTTTGTCTGGGATGGCCTGCGTCGTCAGCGTCTGGACAAACCCTACGTGCGCGAAAACGGCAAGTTACGTCCGGCCTCGTGGCCGGAGGCGCTGACCAAAGCTGCCGAAGCGCTGAAAGGGGCGGAAAAACCTGCGGGTATCGTTGGTGATCTCGCTTCGGTCGAGGCCGCGTTCGCGCTGAAGCAATTGATCGAAGGGCAGGGCGGTGTTGTTGAATGCCGAACCGATGGGGCCAAGCTGCCTGCGGGAAATCGCGGTGCCTATGCCGGGACGGCCGCAATAGAAGATATCGACACAACCGAGCGTATTCTGCTGATCGGAACGAACCCGCGCGACGAAGCTCCGGTTTTGAACGCGCGTATCCGCAAGGCATGGGCACATGGGACCGAGGTGGCCTTGGTTGGGCAAGCGGCCGATCTGACCTACGCGTATCACCATATGGGCGACGACCGCGCGGCGTTGCAAAAAGTCGTCGATATGGGCGGCGATGTTGAGATCAAGGGCAAAGCCTCGCTAGTCATCGTCGGGCAGGGTGCGCTGTTTGAAGCTGACGGCGCAGCTGTGCTGGCCGCCGCGCAAACGATTGCAGCCAATACCGAAAGTGGATTGCTGATCCTGCACAGCGCTGCGTCTCGCGTGGGGGCGATGGATGTGGATGCCACCAACGAAGGCGGCATGGATGCGGTTAATGCGGCTGACGTGATCTACAACCTCGGCGCAGATGAGGTTGAAATCGGCGAAGGGGCCTTTGTGATCTATCAGGGCAGCCATGGTGATCGTGGCGCGCACCGCGCCGATGTGATCCTTCCTGGTGCCGCGTATACCGAGGAAAACGGCCTGTTCGTGAACACTGAAGGCCGCCCGCAACTGGCGATGCGTGCCGGGTTCGCCCCGGGTGAGGCGAAAGAAAATTGGGCTATCTTGCGGGCGCTGTCGGCAGAGCTGGGCGCTACGTTGCCTTTCGACTCGCTGGCGCAACTGCGCACAGCGTTGATCGAAGCCGTGCCGCATCTGGCCCAAATCGACCACGTGATCGAGAATGAGGTCCATCCGTTGGATGCTGGCCCTCTGGGTCAGGCAACGTTCCGCAATGTGATCAAGGATTTTTATCTGACCAACCCGATTGCACGGGCGTCGCAGTTGATGGCCGAGCTTTCTGCTCAGGCGCAGTCTCGGAATACCGGGAAGATTGCGGCAGAATGAACCAGACCCGTTTCATATCGCTTTCAGAAGCCAACATCGCTTGCGGTGCGGGCACCAGGGAACTGCGCATGAAACGCAATGAAAAAGGTAGCGCGATGGCTGTGGATGCTGTTTACACCTATGCGCCGACCCAACCGCAAGATGCGCAGGCACTTGGCCTGATCATCACCCGCGAAAAATTGAATACCCACGGTGTGAGGACCAATGGCTGATTTCTTTAACACCCCAGGCGGAATAGCCATCATCATTCTGGCGCAAGTGCTTGCAGTTGTTGCCTTCGTGATGATTTCGCTGTTGTTCCTTGTTTACGGCGACCGCAAGATCTGGGCCGCCGTCCAAATGCGCCGCGGCCCCAACGTGGTTGGCGTCTATGGACTGCTGCAATCGGTGGCCGACGCCCTGAAGTACGTGGTAAAAGAGGTGGTCATACCCGCCGGGGCCGACCGCACAGTGTTCATCCTCGCTCCGCTGACCTCATTCGTATTGGCAATGATCGCCTGGGCCGTGATCCCGTTCAATGATGGCTGGGTGCTGTCGGATATCAATGTCGCAATCCTGTATGTCTTTGCCGTATCCTCACTGGAAGTTTATGGCGTGATTATGGGCGGTTGGGCCTCGAACTCAAAGTACCCTTTCCTTGGATCATTGCGCTCTGCGGCTCAGATGATTTCCTATGAAGTCTCCATCGGTCTGATCATTATCGGCGTAATCATCTCAACCGGCTCGATGAATTTCGGCCACATTGTCGAAGCGCAGGACGGCCGGTTTGGGTTCTTCAGCTGGTACTGGTTACCGCATTTCCCGATGGTCTTCCTGTTCTTCATCTCGGCGCTGGCCGAAACCAACCGTCCACCGTTTGACCTGCCCGAGGCGGAATCGGAACTGGTTGCGGGTTATCAGGTTGAATACTCGGCCACGCCTTTCCTGTTGTTCATGGCCGGCGAGTATATCGCCATCTTCCTGATGTGCGCCCTGACCACGCTGCTGTTCTTCGGCGGCTGGCTGTCACCGATCCCCGGCTTGCCGGACGGAGTGCTGTGGATGGTCGCCAAGATGGCGTTCTTCTTTTTCCTCTTCGCGATGGTCAAGGCAATCACACCGCGCTACCGCTATGACCAACTGATGCGTCTGGGCTGGAAAGTCTTCCTGCCGTTCTCTCTGGTCTGGGTGGTTTTCGTGGCCTTTGCGGCAAAATTCGACTGGTTCTGGGGCGCGTTTGCCCGTTGGAGCGTCGGAGGATGAGGGTGCGACTGCAAAAGCTGTTAACGACTTCTGTGTGTATAGTTCTTGGCGCCTCAGCCCTACATGCTGCAGATGCCGAAATGGCGCGGGAAGCGAACTATTTGGAAACGGCACGCTCGTATTGTGCCGCGCAGACCGAAGCTCTGGAGCAGAACGCAAGTAACACCGCCAAGCGCTTGTCCGATGCTCTGATCGAGTGGGATTCTGAGTTTCCCGAAAGTCAGCACCGGGCCTTCAATAAGCTCGGAGCCTTGGCAATTGTGATGGCAGATCAGGCCATTGTGTTTCAATTGTGTATGGGGCAAATTTTCTCTGGTGAACCTGCCTCCGAAAAGTTAACGCATGCAAACAGGGCGATTTTAGAGCTTTCGGAATGTCTGTGGCCATCTCAGGAAGATCGAGACTTGATTGAAGAGATGGTTCTTTCTGTCCCCGCAGAAGACGAAGGCAATGGGTCTGCGTATCCTTCTGCCGATTTCGTCCTTAGTGGGGTGATCCAAGCCGAGTGCATGCGTTGGCTTGAAGCCCACCGCCGCGTACTGGCAATTCCGCCGGACGCCGAGGATACCACAGTCAGATTGGCGGCAATTCAACAAGACACATTCGCTAAGTGCGAGGAGAAATTCGAGCTGCCATTCGAGGGGAAATCGTAAACCATGACCCAAATCGACTACACTCGCGCCGCCAAATACTTCCTTCTTCAGGACTTCTGGGTAGGTATGAAGCTGGGGTTGAAGTACTTCTTCGCCCCAAAGGCCACCATCAATTACCCGCACGAAAAAGGCCCTCTCTCCCCACGATTTCGTGGTGAGCATGCCCTGAGACGTTACCCGAACGGCGAGGAACGCTGCATCGCGTGTAAACTCTGCGAGGCGGTCTGCCCTGCGCAAGCAATCACTATCGACGCTGAACCGCGCGAAGACGGCAGCCGCCGCACCACGCGTTATGACATCGACATGACCAAGTGCATCTATTGCGGTTTCTGCCAAGAGGCCTGTCCGGTCGATGCGATCGTCGAAGGTCCGAATTTTGAATTCGCGACAGAAACCCGTGAAGAGCTGTTCTACGACAAAGAAAAATTGCTCGATAACGGCGAACGCTGGGAAGCCGAGATTGCCCGCAATCTGGAAATGGACGCGCCGTACAGATGAGTGACACGCCCCAAAATCCGTTCGACCTGATGATGAAGCAGGCGCAGGACATGGCCAAGGCGATGAACCCGGCGATGGAGAATTTCTCGCCCAAGGGGTTCGAGGCGCTGTGGCCGACCATGCCCAAAGAGGTCATGGAAATGATGTTCGGCAACACCGTCAACAAGGACGGACTGGATGCCAAGACCCGCCTGCTGCTGACGCTGGCCGGACTGACTTGTCAGGGCGCGCAGGCGGATGCGGCGGTGCGTCAGACCGTGCGCCATGCGCTGGAGGCCGGTGCCAAGAAACAAGAGATCGTGGAAACGATCGGTCAGATGTCGGTCTTTGCCGGCATCCCGGCCATGACCCGCGCGCTGGAATTGGCGCAAGAGGTCCTGGGCGACAACGAGGATGAGGATCAATGACCGTCTTTGCCTTCTACCTGTTTGCCATCAGCGCCATCACCGGCGGGCTGTTTACGGTGATCAGCCGTCAGCCGGTGCATTCGGTGCTGTGGCTGATCCTGTCCTTCCTGTCTTCGGCGGGGCTGTTTGTGTTGCTGGGTGCCGAGTTCGTAGCGATGCTGCTGATCATCGTCTATGTCGGCGCGGTAGCGGTGCTGTTCCTCTTCGTGGTGATGATGTTGGACGTGGACTTTGCCGAGCTCAAGGCCGAGATGGCGCGTTACATGCCGCTGGCCCTGCTGATCGGCCTGGTCATCCTGATGCAGTTCGTCATGGCCTTTGGCGCATGGGACAGCGCACAGGGAGCAGCTAGCAACCTAGCGCAGCCGATCCCCACAGATCGCCACAATACAGAGGCGCTGGGTGTCATTCTCTACGATCAATACTTCCTTCTGTTCCAACTGGCAGGCCTGATCCTGCTGGTGGCCATGATCGGCGCCATCGTGCTGACCCTTCGTCACCGCAAGGATATCAAGCGTCAGGATATCGTCGGTCAGATGATGCGCGACCCGGCCAAGGCGATGGAGTTGAAGGACGTGAAACCGGGGCAGGGGCTTTAAGACGATGATCGGACTTGAACACTATCTTACAGTCGCGGCGACGCTGTTCGTCATCGGCATCTTCGGTCTCTTCCTGAACCGCAAGAACGTCATCATCCTGCTGATGAGCATCGAACTGATGCTGCTGGCGGTGAATATCAACCTCGTGGCGTTTTCCAGCTTTCTCGGCGATCTGGTCGGGCAGGTGTTTACGCTGTTCGTGCTGACCGTGGCGGCGGCTGAGGCCGCGATCGGGCTGGCCATTCTGGTCTGCTTCTTCCGCAACCGTGGCACCATCGCGGTTGAAGACGTCAATATGATGAAGGGGTAAGAGAACATGGAAACCACCATCCTCTTTGCCCCGCTGGTGGGCGCGCTGATCTGCGGGTTCGGCTGGAAGTTCATCGGCGAGAAAGCCGCCATGTGGACGGCGACGGGCCTTCTGTTCCTGGCCTGTCTGCTGTCCTGGATCGTGTTCTTCTCGTTCGACGGTGTGACCCAGCAGATCGAGATCATGCGCTGGATCGAAAGCGGCTCGCTGTCGACAAGCTGGGCGGTGCGTTTGGACCGGCTGACCGCGATCATGCTGATCGTGGTGACGACGGTTTCGGCGCTCGTGCACCTCTATTCCTTCGGCTACATGGATCACGATCCGCAATGGCGCGAGGGCGAGAGCTATAAGCCGCGCTTTTTTGCCTATCTGTCGTTCTTCACCTTCGCCATGCTGATGCTGGTGACAGCCGACAATCTGGTTCAGATGTTCTTTGGCTGGGAAGGTGTGGGTGTAGCCTCGTACCTGCTGATCGGGTTCTATTATCGCAAGCCCACGGCCAATGCGGCGGCGATGAAAGCATTCATCGTGAACCGGGTTGGCGACTTTGGCTTTGCTCTGGGCATCTTCGCGCTGTTCTTCCTGACGGACAGCATCAATTTCTCAGACATTTTCGCGTCGGCCCCTGCGCTGGCCGAAGAGAAGCTGCATTTCCTTTGGGGTGAGTGGAGCGCAATCGAGGTGATCTGCGTCCTGCTGTTCATCGGCGCAATGGGTAAATCGGCACAGCTGATCCTGCACACCTGGTTGCCGGACGCGATGGAAGGCCCGACGCCTGTGTCGGCGCTGATCCACGCCGCGACCATGGTGACGGCGGGTGTGTTCCTGATCTGCCGGATGTCGCCATTGATGGAATTTGCGCCGGGTGCCACCGGGTTCATCACCTTCCTAGGGGCTTCGACCGCGTTTTTTGCCGCAACCGTTGGCCTGGT
Organism: Ruegeria sp. YTSA072; assembly: GCF_059610285.1. NCBI lineage: Bacteria > Pseudomonadati > Pseudomonadota > Alphaproteobacteria > Rhodobacterales > Roseobacteraceae > Ruegeria > Ruegeria sp. YTSA072. The sequence continues at coordinate 38,215 of NZ_JBXWNI010000010.1, forward strand.
TCAGACCGACATCAAGCGCGTCATTGCCTACTCGACCTGTTCTCAGTTGGGCTACATGTTCGTGGCCGCGGGTGTTGGCATGTACTCGGCAGCGATGTTCCACTTGCTGACGCACGCATTCTTCAAGGCGCTGTTGTTCCTTGGCGCAGGTTCGGTGATCCACGCGATGCATCACGAGCAGGAGATGACCGAATACGGCGGCCTGCGGAAGAAAATCCCCTATACATTCTGGGCGATGATGATCGGAACCCTGGCGATTACAGGCGTCGGGATCCCGCTGACCCAAATCGGGTTCGCCGGGTTCCTGTCCAAGGATGCAATTATCGAAAGTGCTTTTGCCGGCGGCACCGGATATGCCTTCTGGATGCTGGTGATCGCGGCGGCGTTCACGTCATTCTACAGCTGGCGTCTGATTTTCCTGACCTTTTATGGCGAAGAACGTGGCGACAAGCAAACGCATGAGCACGCGCATGAAAGCCCGATTACCATGCTGGTGCCGTTGGGTGTTCTGTCCTTGGGCGCGGTGTTTGCCGGGATGATCTGGTATGGCAACTTCTTTGGTCACACAGACAAGGTCGGCAAGTTCTACGGAATACCGGTGGCTGAGGCGTCCGAGCATGCAGAGGCCAGTGATCACGGTACTGCTGATGCGACCCATGGTGACGATACGCATGCGGATGAGGCGCACGCGGATGAAAGCCATGGTGATGACGCCGGACACGAAGAAAAAGCGGCTCACGGCGACGACCACCATTACGTCTTTGTGGGTGAGCCGGGCGAGGGCGCAATTTACATCGCGCCGGATAACCATGTTCTTGACGATGCGCATGCTGCCCCCAAGTGGGTCAAGGTTTCGCCTTTCGTTGCGATGTTGCTGGGCTTTGTGGTGGCTTGGTTGTTCTATGTTAGTGACGGGAAGGTCTATATTGCCGGATTCGAAGTGCGTCTGCATCGCGGTAATCTACCTGCGCGTCTGGCCGCCAACCAGCGTCCTCTGTACCTGTTCCTGCTTAACAAGTGGTACTTTGACGAGATCTATGACGCGGTTTTCGTAAAACCCACAATCGCCCTTGGCCGGTTCCTGTGGAAACGGGGTGACGGCAACACCATTGACGGTTTCCTCAACGGCGTGGCCATGGGTGTTGTGCCCTTCTTTACCCGCCTCGCTGGCAAGGCGCAGACGGGCTACATCTTTACTTACGCCTTCTGGATGGTTCTGGGTATCGCTGCCCTTGTCACCTGGATATCGATCGGCGGAGGCGCACACTAATGGATAATATCCTCTCCATCGTCACCTTTATCCCCGCTGTGGCAGCAGGCATTCTGGCCCTGTTCCTGCATGGCGAGGACGTGGCCGCACAACGCAATGCCAAATGGGTTGCACTTGTGGCAACCACGGTGACGTTCCTAGTCTCGATCGGCATTTACACGGGTTTTGATCCGTCCAACACCGGCTTCCAGATGGTGGAAGAAGGCGAATGGCTGCTGGGTCTGAAATACAAGATGGGCGTGGATGGTATCAGCGTTCTGTTTGTCTTGTTGACCACCTTCATCATGCCCCTGACCATTCTGGCCAGCTGGCACGTCACGGACCGCGTCAAGGAATACATGATCGCCTTCCTGCTTCTGGAGACGCTGATGCTGGGCGTGTTCATGGCGCTGGATCTGGTCCTGTTCTATCTGTTTTTTGAGGCAGGTCTGATCCCGATGTTCCTGATCATCGGCATCTGGGGCGGCAAAGAACGCATCTACGCCAGCTTCAAGTTCTTCCTCTATACCTTCCTTGGATCGGTGCTGATGCTGGTGGCGATGGTCGCGATGTATGCGGACGCGGGCACTACCGATATCGAAGCGTTGATGAGCCATCATTTCTCGTCCGAAGGGTTCAGCGTGCTTGGCATCTATGTTGTCGGCGGCATGCAGACGCTGATGTTCCTGGCGTTCTTTGCATCGTTTGCAGTGAAGATGCCGATGTGGCCGGTACACACCTGGCTGCCGGACGCCCACGTTCAGGCACCGACCGCTGGATCGGTCGTTCTTGCGGCGATCCTGTTGAAGATGGGCGGCTATGGATTCTTGCGGTTCAGCCTGCCGATGTTCCCGGTGGGCTCGGCAGTGATGACTGATCTGGTGTTGTGGATGTCGGCGATTGCTGTCGTCTACACCTCGCTGGTGGCGCTGGTGCAGGAAGACATGAAAAAGCTGATCGCATATTCTTCGGTCGCGCATATGGGCTTTGTAACCATGGGCATCTTTGCTGCGAACCAGCAGGGCATTGACGGCGCGATCTTCCAGATGCTCAGCCACGGGTTCATCTCGGCTGCGCTCTTCCTGTGTGTTGGCGTGATCTATGACCGGATGCATACTCGCGACATCGAGGCTTACGGTGGTCTGGTCATTCGCATGCCAGCCTATGCGCTGGTCTTCATGTTGTTCACCATGGCCAATGTAGGTCTGCCGGGCACCAGTGGATTCATCGGAGAATTCCTGACACTGATGGGAACCTTCCAGGTCAACACATGGGTAACAGCTGTTGCGGCTTCTGGTGTGATCTTCTCGGCAGCTTATGCGCTATGGCTGTATCGCCGAGTGGTCTTTGGCGATTTGATCAAGGAAAGCCTCAAGGCGATGACGGATATGAGCTCGCGCGAGCGGCTGATCTTTGCGCCGCTGATCGTGATGACCATCTTGCTTGGCGTCTACCCGTCGCTGGTGACTGATGTGATCGGCAACTCGACCGCCGCGCTGATTTCGAACTATGACATGGCTCTGGCCGCGGCTGAGGCCGCGACCCAGTCAGCCGCATCGCATTAAGGGGGCTTTGGAGACATGATCCAGGCTGATCTGACGATAATCCTGCCAGAGATTGTTCTGGCCGTATATGCGATGGCGGCGCTGTTGGCGGCTGTCTACACGACGAAAGACGGGCTGGCACCTTTGCTGGTCTGGACGACCGCTGGGTTGATGGCGCTGCTGGCGATTTGGATCGCGACCAACGGCGATGGTACCAATGTCGCGTTCAATGGCATGTTTGTCGATGACGGGTTCGCAAGGTTCTCGAAGGTGGCGATCCTGCTGTCCGCGGCGGCCATTCTGGTGATGAGCCAGGAATATATGGCGCGTCGGGATCTGCTGCGGTTCGAATTCCCTCTGTTGGTTGCGCTGGCCGCCGTCGGCATGATGATGATGGTCAGTGCTGGCGATCTGATGTCGCTGTACATGGGGCTAGAGCTGCAGTCACTGTCGCTGTATGTCGTGGCCGCGCTGCGCCGGGATAGTGCCAAATCGACCGAGGCCGGTTTGAAGTATTTCGTGCTTGGTGCGCTCAGCTCGGGCCTGCTGCTGTACGGTGCCTCGCTGGTTTATGGGTTCACAGGCACCACGCTGTTCTCGGGCATTATTCAAACGGTTCAGGATGGTGAGATTTCGGTTGGCCTTCTGTTTGGTCTGGTGTTCCTGATCTCGGGTCTAGCGTTCAAAGTGTCCGCTGTGCCGTTCCACATGTGGACACCGGATGTGTATGAAGGCTCGCCCACGCCTATCACTGCTTTCTTTGCCACAGCGCCGAAAGTGGCGGCCATGGCCCTGTTCGCACGCGTAATGCACGACGCTTTTGGTGGTGTGATCAAGGACTGGCAGCAGGTGATCGTCTTGCTCTCGGTCCTGTCGATGCTGTTGGGTGCGGTCGCAGCGATTGGCCAGCGTGATATCAAGCGGCTGATGGCGTTTTCGTCGATTGCCCATATGGGCTATGCGCTGATCGGACTGGCTGCGGGGACCGAGTTGGGCATCAAGGCTATGCTGATGTATCTGGCCATCTATGTGACGATGAATATCGGCACTTTCGCTTTCATCCTGATGATGGAGAGAGACGGCAAACCGGTCACGGACATCGACGCCCTACGCCAATATTCCAAACGCGAACCGGGCAAGGCGCTGGCGGTGCTGATCCTGATGTTCAGCCTGGCGGGCGTCCCACCAATGCTGGGCTTTTTCGCCAAATTCGGTGTCTGGCAGGCCGGCGTAAGCGCGGGCCTGACCGGACTTGTGATCGCCTCAGCCATCGCGTCTGTTATTGGTGCCTTTTACTATCTGCGGATCGTGTTCTACATGTATTTCGGGGCCGAAAACGAGGACCCGATCGAAACGCATTCTTCGCCAGTTCTGTGGGTTGCTTTGATGGGCTCTGCCGCGTTGATGCTGGTGGGCGTGTTCTATCAGTTCGGTATTGAAGGCGCGGCGGCAGCTGCGGCGGCTACTCTTGTCAACTGATCTGCGTAACACAACAGACTTGGGGGCTCGGTCAACGGACCGGGCCTTTTTGACATGACAGACTGGCCACAGGGATACGGCCTGCACGTGCTGCAAGAGGTCGACAGCACATTGAACGAGGCCACCCGCATGGCCCCGACCACGACCGGTCCGGTGTGGATCATGGCGCATCACCAAACGGCGGCGCGTGGGCGACGGGGTCGGGCATGGGCAAATCCCAAGGGAAATCTTGCCGCGACCCTTTTGATGCGGCCACAGGGAAATCCGAAACAGGCCGCACTGCGTAGCTTTGTGGCTGCGCTGGCGCTGTTTGACGCCTGCGTTGCAGTGACCGGACGGGCGACGGGCTTGTCGCTCAAATGGCCCAACGATGTATTGCTGAACGGCGGCAAACTGGCGGGTATCCTGTTGGAAAGTACTGGGCAGGGGCGCGGCGTCTCGCACTTGTCCATCGGCATCGGCGTGAACCTGTCAGAGGCACCCGGAGCAGATCAAGTAGAACCCAGCGCCGTCCGACCGGTTTCCCTATTGTCCGAAGCTGGAGCCAACGTAACGCCCGAGGATTTCCTGACCGAACTGGCTGTCGCCTATGCCAGATACGAGAACCAATTCGTGACTTACGGGTTCGAACCGATCCGGACCGCGTGGTTGGCCCGGGCTGCCAAGTTGGGTGAGGTCATCACCGCCCGTACCGCAGCGTCGGAAACGGTTGGAACCTTTGAAACGGTGGACGCAGGGGGCAACCTTGTCCTAAACACCGCCAAAGGCCGCGTCAGTATTCCGGCGGCGGATGTGTTTTTCTGAAGGAGGCTCAGATGCTTCTGGCAATTGATTGCGGCAATACGAACACTGTGTTCTCGATCTGGGACGGTGAAAAGTTTCTGTGCACCCTGCGCACATCGACCCACCACGCGCGCACGGCCGATGCTTACTTCACGTGGTATTCGACGCTGGTAAAACACTATGGGATCGAGGCTGAAATTACTGATGTGATCATCGCCTCTACCGTGCCGCGCGTTGTGTTCAACCTGCGGGTCTTTGCTGATCGGTTCTTTGGGTGTCGGCCGCTTGTCGTTGGCAAGCCCGACTGCTTGTTGCCGATGAATCCGCGTGTTGACGAGGGTACAGTGCCCGGCCCGGATCGTCTGGCCAACGCGGTCGCTGCGTTTGACCGGCATGGCGGCAATGTGGTTGTCGTGGATTTTGGCACGGCGACGAACTTTGATGTGGTTGCGGCGGATGGGGCCTATGTCGGTGGGATCATTGCGCCGGGCGTGAACCTTAGCCTCGAGGCGTTGCATCAGGGCGCGGCTGCCCTGCCGCATATTGATATCACCCGCCCTGAAAATGTGATTGGCACGAATACGGTTGGCTGTATCCAATCCGGCGTGTATTGGGGCTATTCCGGATTGATCGAGGGGCTGATTTCCCGGATCAAGGCGGAATATGGAATGCCGATGAAAGTCGTTGGAACCGGTGGGCTCGCGCCGCTGTTCGATCAGGCGGACGTGGGGTTTGACGCAATCGAAGATGATCTGACGATGCACGGGCTTACCGTGATACATCGCTATAACAAGGACAATGGCTCGACATGAGCAGCGAAAGATTGATCTACCTACCGCTGGGCGGTGCCGGCGAAATTGGCATGAACGCCTATGTCTACGGCTATGGCAAACCCGGTCAGGAACGGCTGATCCTTGTGGATCTGGGCGTGACATTTCCCGACATGGACACCACCCCAGGCGTTGACCTGATCCATGCCGACATTTCTTGGCTGCGCGAACGTGCCGACCGGCTGGAAGCCGTGTTCGTTACCCACGCACACGAGGACCACGTGGGCGCTGTGGCCCATTGCTATGAGGCGCTGGGTGCGCCTGTTTACGCACGGGCCTTCACCGCTAACATCGCGCGCCGGAAGATGGAAGAGCACGGACACCCCGAGGATGCCGTGCATACTGCATCGGCCTGGCCCGAACAGATTTCCGTTGGTCCGTTTAAGGTGGGTTTCCTGCCGGTCTCGCATTCGATCCCCGAAAGCGCTGCCCTGGTGATCGACACGCCAGAGGGGCGGATCGTACATACCGGCGACTTCAAGCTGGATGAAAACCCGATCGTGGGTGAGCCTTTTGACCCCAATCTCTGGGCCGAGGTTGCCAAGTCTGGCGTCAAAGCGCTGGTGTGTGACAGCACGAACGTGTTTTCCCCCCATGCGGGCCGCTCAGAATCCGAGGTCGGTCCCGAGATCACCAAGCTGGTTGAGGAAGCCAGCGGCATGGTTGTCGCCACCACATTTGCGTCGAACGTCGCGCGTGTGAAAACATTGGCCGAGGCGGGTGAACGGGCGGGGCGCTCGGTCGTTCTGCTGGGTCGCGCGATGCGCCGGATGATTGAAGCCGCGACCGAAACGGGCATTCTGACCAGCTTTCCACGCGTCGTCAGCGCCGAAGAGGCTGTGGACATGCCGCGCCAGAACCTGATGCTGATCGTCACCGGCAGCCAGGGAGAACGCCGCGCGGCCAGCGCGCAGCTTGCGCGGGGCAAATACCGCGGGTTGGAACTGAAAGAGGGCGATCTGTTTCTCTTCTCGTCCAAAACCATCCCCGGCAACGAGCGCGGTGTGATTTTCATCATGAACCAGCTCAGCGAAAAGGGTGTGGATGTGGTCGATGACAGTGCGGGCCTGTACCATGTGTCTGGTCACGCCAACCGTCCGGATCTTGAGAAAGTACATGGGCTGATCGATCCGCAGATGATCATTCCGATGCACGGTGAACATCGCCACCTGCGCGAACATGCCAAACTGGCCGAAGCTGGTGGGCGTACTGGTATTCTGGCCGTAAACGGAACCATGCTGGATTTGACAGGGAATGCGCCGCGAGTTGTCGACTATGTCGAAACCGGTCGGACCTATCTGGACGGCACGGTCAAGGTTGGCGCTCTGGATGGGGTGGTGCGTGACCGGATTCGCATGGCGCTGAACGGGCACGTCACTGTCACGGTCATTCTGGACGAAGAGGACGAACCACTGGGCGAGCCGTGGTGCGATACGATGGGTCTGTCCGAGATTGGATCGTCCCGTGCCGCATTGGTTGAAGTTCTGGAAGAAGACCTGAATCAGTTCCTGATGCGGGCCGACGCCAAAACCCTGCGCGACGATGACAAACTGGAAGAGGCAATACGCCGGATCGTTCGCCAAACAGCAAAGACCGAGATTGGTAAAAAGCCCGAAGTCACCACGGTAATCAGCCGCATGAAATAACGTGTCTGAGGGCCACTGGCCCTCAGTCTGCTTCTGGCATGGGATAACCGCGAAGCTTGAGGAAAAGGCTTTCCTCCTCACTGTTCAGAAAGAACGGAACAGTTTCAGGGGGCGTTGGGTCTGTCACCCGAGCAGCGATTTCGGCCAGCACCACTTCTGTAATGAACGGCAGGTCGAATTCGCGTGCCCGGTCCAGCGCCACCCATTGCAGATGTGACAGTTCGTCCGAGGCGTGGCTGAAATCATCCAGATCGCCCTGGATTGCAGTGGCGTCTGCCAGGAAAAAGCGTGCATCGAACCGGCGGGGTCGCCCAGGGGGGGTGACGGCACGAAAGACGAACTGAAGCGCTTGTGCCGATGGACGGTATCCCATCTGCGCAAACGTCGCCCAATCTTCGGTCCGCGGGCCCGCCCAATCACCTGGTTGGCCCAAAATCAGTCCGGTTTCTTCCCAAAGCTCTCGGATCGCAGCCGCCGCCAAGGCATTCTGCAGCCCGGCTTGTGATCGTTCCGCAAGGCGATCACAGCACACAGCGGGCAGATCAGTTGACAGTGCAACATCCGCATCAGACGCATCGACAGCGCCGCCTGGGAAGACAAACTTGTTGGGCATGAACGCGGCTTTTGCGCCGCGTTGCCCCATCAGGATGGATGGATTGGTCAGACGATCCCGCAAGACAATGACTGTCGCCGCATCGCGTATGGCTGTTTTGTCCACCGTCATCCGTTGCTCAACTTGCGGTCCAAGATCACGCGGACTGGCCAAAGCCGTGCATGCGACGAGCCCATTGATAGGCGACAACTGCCCCTTTCAATCGTGGCAGCAGGAATAGTGACAGGGCAGTACAGCCAAATGCTAAAACCAGGAACATCGTCAGGGGCTCAGGGCGCCAGTGGACATAAGACAAGTGCAGCGCCGGTGCCAGCAGGTGACCTACCAGAAGAATCGTCAGATAAGCCGGCCCGTCATCGGCGCGATGGTGAAACAGCTCTTGTCCGCAATTCGAACATTCGTTGTTAACCTTGAGGTAGCTGTGCAGCAGTCTGCCTTCGCCGCAATTTGGGCAACGGCAACGGAACCCTTTGACGAGTGCCGGCTTTGTCGGGCGTTCTTCTACATCGTGGGTTTCGATCGTCTGATCTGTCATGTTGATACTCGCGCGTTCCAATGATGAGGATATAACGCTTGTTTGTGGCTTCGGGAAAGGGGGTGCGTCGCTTTGCATCGCCAAGACGTTTCCAAAAAAGTTTCACTTCCTGCGACGGAATGGGATGCCTGTCCCGTTTGAACCTATGTAAGCAGCGGCAATGGCGCCGCGAAAACAAGGGAAAAACGTTATGAAAAGCGCCAAATTCATTCCGGCAATCATTGTGTCAGCACTGGCAATCACAGGCACATCTGTTTTCGCCGCAGGCGGTAAAGATCGCGAACCTGTGACCTTTCAACAGCTCGATGCGAACGATGACGGGCAGGTGACCAAGGAAGAAATGCAGGCTCATCGGAATCAGCGTTTCACCAATGCCGACACCGATGGCGACGGCCAGCTGAGCGTCGAAGAGATGCAGGCAGCAGGTCAAAAGAAGGCCAACGACCGTGTTACTAAAATGTTTGAACGCAACGATGCCAACAAGGACGGTTTTCTGAGCGAGGACGAGTTGCCCAAGCCGCGCCGTGCTGACAAGATGTTTGACCGGATCGACGCGAACGAGGACGGCGCTATCTCGGAAGAGGAATTTGCCGATGCAAAAGATAGAATGGGGAAGCGCCACAAGAAACATGGGAAAGCGGACACTGACGACAGCTGATGCGGGATGGAGGACCTGACCTCTGCTCCACAATACGTTCGCGGCGTGGATTACGCCGCGGACGAGTTGGGCGACGATGTGTTGCTCAGGCAGTTTGCCGATGGCGATGCCGCGGCGGCGCGCGTTCTCACCGATCGGCTTGCGCCGCGCAGCTTATCAGTGGCCCTTCGGTTTCTGGGCAACCGCGCCGAGGCTGAAGATGTGACACAAGATGCGATGATGCGCCTGTGGCAGATGGCACCCGACTGGGTACCCGGTCAGGCCAAAGTATCGACGTGGCTTTATCGCGTGACGCTAAATCTGTGTGTTGATCTGCGCCGCAAAAAGACGCCGGACCGGCTGGCGGATGTGCCAGAGCCAGCAGATGAAAAGGCCAGTGCAGCCGACCGTCTACAGGACGCAGCCCGAAAGGATGCACTGCAAATGGCACTATCACAACTGCCCGAACGTCAGCGGCAAGCTGTTGTTTTGCGGCATATTGAGGAATTGCCCAACCCCGAAATCGCTGGGATCATGGGCATTTCGGTGGAAGCGGTGGAAAGCCTTACGGCACGAGGAAAACGGTCGTTAGCGGCAATTCTGGCCGGGCGACGAGATGAACTGGGGTACGACGATGACTGACGACAAAGACAATCTGGATCTGTTGTTCGCCCAAGCCCGGCAGGATCGGCATGAGTTGCCGGATGATCTGGCTGTGCGCATTCTCACCGACGCGGAATCTGTTCGGCTGGGTCGCCTGAAGCCAGATGAGCCAAAGACAAACTCTCTTTGGGCGCGCCTTCTGGCCGGGTTTGGCGGCTGGCAGGGAATGGGCGGTTTGGTTGCTGCCAGTATGGCGGGTGTCTGGATCGGCTTTTCAGCACCGGCATTTCTGCCTGATCCTGCCAATTACATTTACGCGCAGGATGTTAGTTTCGTGGTCGCTGACCTAAGTCTGGATACGAGTTTTCTGGAGGACGCCGAATGAGCGATAGTCCCAAACCCAAAAACCGCTGGATGTCGATTCTGCTGGTCATCTCGCTGGCCTTGAACCTGTTGATCGTCGGCGTTGCCCTGGGGACCGCGCTGCGGGTCAAAGGTGGGGATCATGCAAAATCTCCGCCAGGTTTTGGTTCGGCGCTGTATCGTGCGCTGCCAAAGGAAGAGCGTAAAGCCATGCGGGGCGAGCTGTTCGATCGACACAAAAAGGGTGCACACAACCGATCCCAGGATTTTGCCCAACTCAGCACTGCTTTGCGGGCAAACCCCTTTGACGCAGTAGCGGTTCAGGCCCTGCTGGACCAACAAGCGCAGTCCATGGCGGACCTGCAGGATGCCCTGCAGCAAGAGTGGTTGGCCCGGGTTGAAGCCATGAGCGATGAAGAGCGTCTGGTCTATGCCGACCGGCTGGAGGAGGTTGTTAAACGAGGCCCGCGTGGCCACAAGAAAAAGGACTGAGGGCTTCAGGCAGCGCTCTGCCTGATCCTTACTTGATTGCGACCAGCCTTCTTGGCTGCATAAAGCGCAGTATCGGCGGATTTCAGCAACCGCTCCACCGGGTCACCAGGGGGCAGGGGCGGGATCGGTGCCGTCAGGCCGATGCTAATGGTGACTGGCACAGGGGCCGAGGTATCGGGCAGAGAAAAAGGTGTCTTGCTGATACAGTCGCGCAGGGTTTTAGCCAAATCCATCGCCCCAGCCTGAGAGCTGTCAGGCAGACCTATCATAAACTCCTCTCCCCCGATGCGCGCGACAAAACCCGCCGCGCCAACCGTGCGCTTCATGCGCTTTGCGGCCTCGGTCAAAACCTGGTCGCCGCTGACATGGCCAAAACGGTCGTTGATGGTTTTGAAATGATCCAAGTCTGCCAGCATGACAACAAAACCGTGACCGGTATGCGATGGTTGTCGTGCCATCTGATCCATAGCTTGCATAGCATAGCGACGGTTGTGCAACCCGGTCAGCGGGTCGACCCATGACTCGGCCAGCCCGCGCTTTAATGAGGCGCGCATTTGGTCCATTCGGGCCTTTCGCGCGATCTGGTTATCCAGATGTAGTTTAACCTCTTCGAGGTAGAACCCCCCCATACACACGGCGTCAGCGCCACGATCCAGCGCCTCGCTCGCCATTGTCGCATTTTCATCGGCCAGGACGGCGATCAATACGGTATGCCGAGTTGCCCCCCGTGACTTCAGGTCCGCCAACGTATTCAGGCCCGCAGCCGTCGTATCTATTTCGATTAGGATCGCGTCTGGCACTGGTCCCGACAGCAAAGCACGCATGTTCGAAGCTGCATGTGTGCTTAGGCTGTGATGCGATCTCTCGGACAACGCGGATTTCCACAATGTCCCGATCCGGGCGCTTTGGGTCAGTATGGCAACATGGGCCGATTTCGACGGCGTAATCAGCACAGTCGAGGGTTCTGCAAATCCGACTGGATGTGATCCGCCGCCCAGCTGAAGCTCCTGCGTATCTGCGCGCGCACGCAGCAGGCTGCGAACTCGCGCCAGGAGCAGGGTGTCCTTGAACGGGGCTGCCAACACGTCGTCCAACCCATCCGACAATGCCTGCAACCTTGCCGCCTTGTCGTTCTGCGGTGCGATTGCAACGACCGGTACATCGGCCAGTTCCGCATTGGCCATCACCAGTCTTTTGACGTCCGCAGCCGAGCCATCAGGCAGCGTTTGTGCCACCAGCACCAGATCGGGGCGCGTACGACTTAGCAGCCCGGCCAGCCCCTGCAGCTTTTCGGCCTGAACCACGTCATACCACGCCGCCGTCAGCTGAACTTTTAGCATAATGCGATTGGTCGAAGTCCCGTCGAGGACAAGAATGGTTCCCTGCACGGACATATCTATCACCGTTGATTGCATGCGTTGCCAAAGTGTTTATGAGTCTGGTTAACAAACCCTTTTCAAGTGCATACCCGAGGCCTCTTTATGCCGATCACCGCCCAATCCGCCGAAACGCTTGCCCTGAACGTCCTTGGCTGGCTGGTCGGGAATGACGAATTGCTGCCGATCTTTTTGGGCTCGACGGGTGCATCCACCGAGGATCTGCGGGTTCGCGCATCAGAGTCGGAGTTTCTGAGTTCGGTTCTTGAATTCTTGATGCTTGACGATTCGTGGGTGATCGCCTTTTGTGACGCCAATTCCGTGCCCTATGATCTGCCGGGTCAGGCGCGGGCTGTTTTGTCCGGTGGCGACGTTCACTGGACCTGATTCAATTCACTGACAGGAGCATGTAATGCCCATCGATGCGATCTTGTTCGACAAGGACGGAACACTGTTTGACTTTGCGGACACATGGGGTGGTTTCGGGCGCAGCGTGTTGGAAAAGCTGTCAGATGGCGACCAAAAGCGGGCTGCCGAACTGGGCCAGGCCATAGGGTTTGATCCGGTTTCGGAAGAATATGCTGACGACAGCATCGTGATTGCGGGGACCGTTGAAGAGATCGCTGTAGCCCTTGCACCCTATTTCCCGGATATGCCCAACGATGAGCTGATCGACATTCTGAACACGGAATCGGCTACGGCGACACAGGCTCCGGCTGTTCCACTGGTTCCCTTCCTCGATGCTTTGCGGCAGGCGGGCCTAAAACTGGGTGTAGCCACGAATGACGGGGAAATGCCTGCGTTGCAACATCTCGCCTCAGTCGGGATTCGCGACCACTTCGATTTTGTTGCTGGCTACGACAGCGGCCATGGGTTCAAACCCGGACCCGGGCAATTGATTGCTTTTGCGACCCATGTTGGCGTCGACCCGTCGCGCGTGGCGATGGTGGGGGACAGCCTGCATGACCTGCAGGCCGGGCGAGCTGCCGGAATGACCACAATCGGTGTGCTGACGGGGTTGGCGCCGGCCGAAGCGCTCGCGCCGATGGCAGATGTCGTGCTGCCGGACATCGGTCACATTCCCGCCTGGCTGGCAGAAAACTGATCCAGCTTCGGCTGAATTCGACTGTCCAAGTAATAAAACCGACAAACCTTGTCGCAGACAGAGCGGCCACTGGGCCGACTTCAGGGCTTGCTTGAAGAAAGCAAGTTCCGGAGGGATCCAATGGCTGACACACAGACTCGCAAACGGCGCGGAGGGGGACGGGCAGGTGCTGCAGCGCGCAGGGGCAGCGCGGTGATCGACCAAATGCCGTGGAACCCGCCGATCAATACCGACAAACCCACCGAACCGCTGGACCAAGCTGGCATCGAAGCGATCCACGAGGGGGCCATGCGCATCCTCGAAGAGATCGGGATCGAGTTCTACAACGAAGAAGCCCTCGGCATCCTGAAAGAGGCAGGCTGTACGATCAATGGCGACAACGTTCGTATGGGTCGTGACTTTGTGATGGAAATGGTGGCCAAAGCGCCATCAAAGTTCACGATCACGCCGCGAAATCCTGACAAGACGATTGAAGTTGGTGGCAAAACCCTGCTGTTCGGGAACGTGTCTTCTCCTCCGAACTACTGGGATCTTGAGATTGGTACCAAGGTGGCCGGAAATCGCGAGATGTGCCGGAATTTGCTGAAGCTGACACAGTACTTCAACTGCATCCACTTTGCGGGGGGCTATCCGGTCGAACCGGTCGATATCCACGCCAGCGTCCGACATCTGGACGTGCTCTATGACAAGCTAACGCTGACCGACAAGGCGATGCATGCCTATTCGCTGGGTAAGGAACGCGTTGAGGACGTGATGGAAATGGTGCGGATCGCTGGGGGTCACAGCCATGAAGAGTTCGAAGCGACCCCGCGGATGTATACCAACATCAACTCGACCTCACCATTGAAACACGACCATCCGATGATTGACGGCTGCCTGCGTCTTGCGCGGCGCGGGCAAGCAATTGTCGTGACGCCGTTCACATTGGCCGGTGCGATGGCGCCCGTTACGATGGCCGGTGCCGTCGCGCAATCCTTGGCCGAAGCGCTGTGCGCAATTGCGCTGTTCCAATATGTCCGGCCGGGAATTCCCTGTGTTATCGGGACGTTCACCTCCAACGTTGATATGAAATCGGGCGCGCCTGCGTTTGGAACGCCCGAATATATGCGCTCAACCCAGATGACCGGCCAAATGGCAAGATACTATGGTTTGCCGATGCGGTCTTCGGGCGTGTGTGCGGCGAACGTACCCGATGGGCAAGCTGTTTGGGAGACGTCGAACTCACTTTGGGCTGCTGTACAGTCGGGTACCAACATGGTGTATCACGCGGCGGGATGGCTTGAGGGCGGGCTGATTGCGAGCCCCGAAAAATTCATCATGGATTGTGAAATTCTGCAGCAAATCCAAAGGTATATGCAACCAGAAATTACAGCGACAGGCCCAGACGAAATCGCGCTGGATGCTATCAAGTCTGTCGGGAACGATGGCCATTTCTTTGGTATTCAACACACCCAGGACCGCTACACGACCGCATTCTACCAACCCTTCCTGAGCGATTGGAAAAACTATGAAGGTTGGGACGTGGCTGGCGGTATCTGGACCGCTGAGCGCGCCCACCACATGTTCAAGGAAATCGTAACCAGCTTTGAGCCCCCGCCGATAGATGACGGGATTCGCGAGGAGTTGGAGGACTTTGTTGCCCGCCGAAAGGCCGAGGGTGGCGCGCCGACGGATTTCTAATGTAACAACAGTGACTTCCAGATTGAGACTCTGTCGGATTGCCGTCAATACAACGTGTTTTTTGGCTATTTGTTAAGGATTATCTGTCCAGATTGGGGCGTAACCAATTTGGGGCATCTCATGCATGGTCTGATCAATCGGGCAATACAATCATTTGTTTGCGCGACTTATGGACAACCCTGCTGGCTGCGGGTGACCGAGGCTGCGGGCCTGGGTTTTGCCGAGTTTGAGGCAATGCTGCTTTATGACGATGCCATGACCGCGCAGGTTTTGGACGTGTTATGTGCTGACCTGAATCGTCCACGGGCCGAGATACTGGAGGATCTTGGGACCTATCTGGTGTCGCACCCCAATATGGAAGATTTGCGCCGACTGCTTCGGTTCGGCGGTGTGACATATGTCGAATTCCTGCACTCGCTGGATGACTTATCGGATCGTGCCCGCCTTGCAGTATCCGATCTGCGTCTGCCAATGCTGGAGTTGTGTGAGGTGTCACCGGCAGAATATCACTTGTACTGCTACCCCGGCCTGCCAGGCTATTCCAGCGTGATGGTCGGCGTATTACGGGCAATTGCAGACGATTATGGAGCATTGGCCATGCTGTCGCATGAAGGGCAGTCCGGCGACGCTGAGGTCATCACGATCGTTCTGATCGAAAGCGCGTTCGCCGAAGGGCGTCATTTCGATCTGGGGGCACGCAAATCATGATGCAAACCTCTGAACTCTCGGCTCTTTTGGACACGTTGTGCCCCATGTTCGTGATGGTGGACGACAAAGGCATGATCGTAAACGCAGGACCAACGCTGCAAAAGCTTCGCCCGGTCCATCCGATGCGGGGTCGCGGTTTTCTGGACGTTTTTGAACTGGTAAGACCACGAGAAGTGACAACGATTTCCGCGCTGCTGTCTCTGACCGGTGGCAAGGTGCATCTGAAGTTTCACGACGAACCCCGGACCGCGCTGACGGGGCTGATCGTGCCTTTGCCAAAAGGGAACGGGGCAATCATTAACCTGTCCTTCGGGATTTCTATCCTGGACGCAGTTCGTGACTATGCCCTGACCAGCGCGGATTTCTCTGGCACAGATCTGGCGATCGAACTGCTGTACCTGGTTGAGGCGAAAACGGCCGCGATGGAGGCATCGCGCTCACTGAACCTGCGACTGCAGGGAGCTATGCTGGCCGCTGAAGAACAGGCTGTGACAGACATGTTGACGGGGTTGAAAAACCGCCGTGCGATGGATGTGGTTCTCGGCCACCTGATCTCGGCCAATTGCGCTTTTGCGCTTATGCATCTGGACTTGGATTTCTTCAAAAGTGTCAACGACCGCCTTGGCCATGCGGCGGGGGACTTTGTGTTGCAACAGGCCGCATGCATTATGGAGGAAGAAACACGAACTGAGGACACGGTCGCCCGGATCGGTGGTGATGAGTTTGTTATCATTTTTAAAGGTCTGGTCGACGAAAGTGTCCTGTCTGACATAGCGGGGCGCCTGATCAGCAGGCTTTGCCAACCCATGATGTTTCAGGGTGCCCAGTGTAAGATTTCAGCTAGCATCGGAACGGCCTTGTCCACGCAATTCGGCACGCCGGATGCGGCAGAGCTGCTGAATGCAGCGGATCAGGCGCTGTACGAGGCAAAGCGGCAGGGGCGTTCGCGGCATTGTCTGTACTCGGCACTTGCGACCACTGGGCTGAAGCCGGCCAGTTCTCAATGACTTATGAATCCGCGCGGGGCGGGTATTTAAGTTAATCCAGCGCAATAGCCCGTGTCAGAATTTCCGCAATATGGCGCTTGATCGGGGGAAGCTCTCCGACAACCGGCATCACGTGGCCTTTGAACCGCGCTCGCTCTAGCTCCTGTGGCACGTCCTCCAAAACATGCCCGCCGGTGCAGGCAAAGAAGGGTAGGCACAGAGAGTGATCGCCAGCCCCGGTCGCGGCTTCGGCAATGGACGGGGCCTCTTCCACAAACCCGACGCGGATGGATTGGAAGGTCATGCACCGGGCCAGTTCCCTGGAAAACTCAATGGCGACAGCTGATGGATTGCGGCTACGGCCCGATCCATGTGCCGCCAGAACCAGATCCGTTTTGTCCGCGTCCCACCCCTTGCCCGATAGCGCATCCAGCAATGCGCCCGCAGCCAAAGCGGGGAGTTCTGGGTCAACGCCCAACGGGTCCAGAATTTGGATGTTTCTATCACCCAGACGCTTGGGCAGCGCACGTGTCACGAACCACCCCTTGGCCATAAAAAGGGGATAGATGACAGTGTCGTCGGGCAGTTCATCCAAACGAGCCTCCAGCATTCCAGGCGCAGCAAGCGTAGCTGAATGAACGCTGACGCCATCGCAATACGCATCGACCTCTGCCGCATAGGAAGCTAGCGCCGCTTCGGCAGGGGCCGGGTCCGAGGGTTGGCCGTGGGCGACGATCAGGGCGTGCGGCATTTAGGAGTATCCTGTGGCTTTTCAGTTAGGTGTGTCCGGCTGGTGCAAAGTCAATCCGTGGGACGTCACGCTATCCCAATAATGTCAGCCAAAGCCAGACTGTCAGGATCGAGACGCCGGTTCCGACCAGAACGGACGAGGCCGCGACCCGTTTTGCCCGTCCGTACATATTGGCAAAGATGTAAGCATTAAAACCGGGAGCCATCGCTGCCGTCAGCACGCCCGAGCGGAACAGGTCTTGCGGCAGACCAACTGTTGAACCGAATAACCAGACAAGACTGGGATGCAGCATTAGTGAAATCGCGCAGACAAAGGCGATGGCGCGCAGGTCACCTTCGGGCTTGTACTTCACAAGCACTCCGCCAAGCGCGAACAGCGCCCCGGGCAGGGCGGCGCGAGTCACAAGGCCCAGCGCTTCGTCCACGACCGCAGGTATGCCAATGCCTGACAGGTTCACGGCAAAACCCAGCGCGATGCCTAGGATCAGTGCGTTGCGGAACATGGCCGACAAGATGGATTTGACCATGCGGGGGCCACCTTGGCCGCGATTTCGAATAACCTCCATCACCGTGATGCCAACGCCGTAGCAAAAGGGTGAATGGAAGGCGATGATCGCATAGTTGCCGGTCAGGTTTTCGGGGCCAAAGGCGCGTTCGGTAATTGGCAGTCCCAAAAGGACAGAGTTCGAGAACAGACAGCAAAACCCGATGGCGACGCAATCTTCCCAATCACGGCCAAAGATCAACCGTGCACCGAACAGACCAGCAGTGAAACACAGGCCAGCTGCTGAGTAGAAGCTGACCAGAAGCCGGGGATCAAAACTGGCACTCAGATCCAGATGCGAGATTGCAAGGAACAGAAGGCATGGGATTGCAAAGCCCTGGGTGAACTTCATCAACCCATCGATGTGGATTTCCTTGAAATACCCCAACCGGGTCGAGGCATAACCTGCTCCGATCACAAGGAAAACCGGCAGAATGACGTCGATCAGACTTTGAAGCATGGCACCGCTTTGCAGGCTGGGCCGACGCAAAATTGCTGCGTCCCAGGTCGGTTGCGTGGGATCTTAAAGCGCCTGATGGATCACCATTCCGTCATAGGCTGGGGTGATGTTGTCGGCGGTTTCCGCATCAACGGTGGCATAATCCAGATCGATATGCATGTTGGTCAGGACCGCGCGCTTGGGGTTCAGTTGTTCGATCCAGCCTAGCGTCCTTTCCAGATGCGCATGGGTCGGGTGAGGTTTCCGACGAAGCGCGTCGATCACCAGGCAATCCAACCCTTCCATCATCGACCAGGCGTCGTCGTAGATTTCCGCCACATCCGGCAGGTACGCCAGGTTGCCCATCCGGAAACCAAGCGAGTCGATCGAGCCGTGGTTGACCTTGAATGGCTGGAACGGGATCGGGCCGCCGGGGCCGTCCACCTCGAACGGGCCGTCGATGGACTTCAGGTCAAGGATTGGCGGGTAGGGTGAACCTTCGGGCTGGACAAAGGCGTAGCCGAACCGTCCCAGCAAGGCGTTCTGCGTGTCGCCATCGGCCCACACGGGCACGCGCTCGCGCATATTGAACACAATCATACGCAGGTCATCGATGCCGTGGACGTGATCGGCGTGCGAATGGGTGTAGATAACACCATCCAGACGTCCGGTTCCGCTATCGAGCAACTGGCTGCGCATGTCGGGGGAGGTGTCGATCAGCACCGAGGTTGTACCGTCCGGGCCGTCCCGTTCCACCAGCATTGAACAGCGGCGACGGATGTTTTTGGGGTTCTTGGGGTCGCAATCGCCCCAATGCCCGCCCAGCCGGGGGACGCCGCCGGATGATCCGCAGCCAAGGATGGTGCATCGCAATTCGGTCATGCAGCCGCCTTGTAGGTCGCTGCTTTGGTGAACAACCGGTCAAAATTTGCCTGCGTTTGGGCAGCAAAATCGATGTAGTCCATCCCAAACACCGCGGCCCCTTTGAGCGCTGTGTGTGCGGTATAGGCGGGCTCGTTCCGCTTGCCGCGATACGGGGGAGGGGCCAGGTATGGCGCGTCGGTTTCAACAAGGATGCGGTCAACCGGGGCCCTGGCAAAGATATCGCGCAGCTCCTGGCTTTTGGGGAAGGCCGCGATGCCGGACATCGACAAATAGAATCCCAACTCAAGGGCGGCTTTGGCCAGTTCGGCAGAAGATGAAAAGCAGTGCATCACGCAGGAATAGGGCGCGTTGCGGTGTTCCTCGGCCAGAATGCGTGCCATGTCGTCATCGGCGGCACGGGCGTGAATGATCAAAGGCAGGCCAGTGCGTTGGGCGGCCTCAATATGCACCCGCAAGGATTGCTTCTGCGCCGCTGCGCTGTCGGCGGTATAGTGATAATCCAGCCCGGTTTCGCCGATACCTACAAATTTGGGGTGCCGGGACAAGGCGACGAGTTCATCGACCGATGCTATCGGCTCATCAGCGGCACTCATCGGGTGGGTGCCGGCAGCGTAGAAGACCGGCGCGTGGGTCTCGGCGATGGCGCGGACGGTTGGTTCGTTCCGCAAGCGGGTGCAAATTGTTACCATGCGGGTCACGCCAGCCTCGGCAGCATTGGCCACGATCTGATCCAGCTGACCTTCGAAATCGGGGAAGTCCAGATGGCAATGGCTGTCGGTGATTTCGGGCGTATTGCTCATCTGCTCTGACCGGCGGTTTCCTGTATCTTGAACACCGTATCTAGGACCAGAGCGGCAGGGTCAAGGTTCACCGCCTGCCCATGACGCGCACGTGCAGTGATCACCGCGGCGACCTCGGCCCATTTGCGGGCCTGCTGCGGTGAGGCAGACAGGCGGGCAAGGGTTTCTGCCTCGTTCGGAGCGGCCTCGGGCATCGGGGCCGCGCCGGTTGCACCGGTCAGCGCAAGCCGGGACAGGGCGACGTCGATCAACGTCAGTAACAGTTCAAACCGCTCGGCCGCGCCGCGTTGGGCAGCAGCCTCAGCCAAGGCCAACGCGCGCTGACGGTCCATTCGGGGCAGGGTGCCCAGAATGGCGATCAGCTCGGCGTAAATCTCAAGCCCGCCCATATTGATCAGGCGCACCGCATCACCCACGGATCCGGCAGCCAGTGCAGCCAAATGATCCGCCTGTCCCGGCATTTCTGTGCCGGTCTGAATAAGCGCGGCTTCCATATCCTCAAATCCCAGCGGAGACAGGCGCAGTGTCCGGCACCGTGACCGGATTGTCGGCAGCAGGCGCGACGGCTGGTGCGAGATCAGTAGCAAGGTAGTCCGGGCCGGGGGCTCCTCGAGCATTTTCAACAGTGCGTTGGCCGCGCTGACATTCATCTCATCCGCGGCATCCACAATCACAACGCGACGGCCACCGTCAGTCGAGGAAAGGCCGAAGAACTTGCCAAGCTTGCGGATATCATCAACCACAATCTCATTACGCAACCGCCCCTGATCGTTCAGAGATCGGGTAATTGCGGCCAAGCCGGGCTCGGCCCCAGCCTGAATACGGTGC
This sequence comes from Ruegeria sp. YTSA072, assembly GCF_059610285.1. Taxonomy (NCBI): domain Bacteria; kingdom Pseudomonadati; phylum Pseudomonadota; class Alphaproteobacteria; order Rhodobacterales; family Roseobacteraceae; genus Ruegeria; species Ruegeria sp. YTSA072. The sequence goes on from NZ_JBXWNI010000010.1 coordinate 59,090, forward strand.
GCGACGGGGTGTTCAGGATCGATCTCAAGGCTATCGGGCGGTGGCGGTGCACCAAATAGCCCGTCATCCTCAGTCGGAGGTGTTGCCAGTAGAAATCGCGCGATCCGCCAGGCCAGCGTCGCCTTGCCGACCCCACGTGGACCAGTAATCAACCAGCCGTGGTGCAGACGCTCAGAGGTATAGGCACTCAGAAAAGCCTGTTCCGCCGCGTCCTGACCAAACAGGCGCAGTGTCTCGCGCGGGTGTGGGGCACCGGGTGCCTGATCCGGGGTTGGGGTGTCGTCGCTCATCTACCGTCTATCGCAAAGCTTGCAGAACGATATCTGTCACATCCTGTGCAACACTGTCCATGTCCCGGTTACCATCAACCACGCGGAAACGGTCGGAATACTCATCCGCAAGGGCCAGAAACCCTGCACGCATCTGTTGTTGCAGATCCAGCCCGAAATCTTCGAACCGTTCTTCTGTTCCCTGACGCCCCTTGGCGCGGGACAGCCCGGTTTCGGGGTCCATGTCGATCAAAACGGTCATGTCGGGTTCGCGCCCGATCATCAGGTCGTGCAATTGATCGACCAATCCCCGCAGATCGCCGCGCGACAGGCCCTGATACATGCGGGTGCTGTCGGCGAAGCGGTCGCAGATCACGACTTTGCCCTCGGCCAGCGCTGGCCTGATCGTGCGTTCCAAATGATCCCGGCGGGCCGCCGTAAACAGCAGGATTTCCGTCTCTGCAGACCAGCGATCCGGGTCACCTTCCAGAACAATGCTTCGGATCTCTTCAGCGCCTGCAGATCCTCCGGGCTCGCGGGTCAGAACGACATCGTAACCGAGGCCACGCAAATGTTCGGCAAGCATTCGTGCTTGTGATGACTTTCCAGACCCGTCAATACCTTCGAAGGTCAGAAACAACCCTGCCTTCGTCACATCGCCTCCAGCGGATTGCCGATCACGTCTTCCAGAACAATACCGCCAACGGTTTTCATGCGCACGACAAAGCCGCCTACAGGCACGTCTTTGGCCGCGAACAGTGGGCGACGGATTTCGGGCAATCCTTCGGGTGTGATCACCAGCTCAGCCAGTTTCTGCCCCTTTTCCACAGGCGCGTTGATCGGACCTTCGTAGACGACCTCAGCTTTGACGTCCTTGTCATTGAGAACTGGGAACAACAAGGTCAGATCCCCTTCGGGCACCAGCCCAACAGTTTTTTCGGCGCCCATCCAAATCTGGGCTTCGGCTATCGGCGTTTCGGCGTCGGCAATGGTCCTCTCGACAAAATTGCGAAACGACCAGTTAACCACGGCCTCAGCCTCCTCTGCGCGACGGGCGGTGCTATCGAGGCCGGTCAGGACAAAGACAACCCGACGGTCGCCTTGCTTGGCCGAGCCGACAAGGCCGTAGCCTGCCTCTTGCGTATGTCCGGTTTTCAGGCCGTCGGCTCCGATCCCCAGTTTCAGCAGCGGATTGCGGTTACGTTTGTTAGAAGGCGCACGGCCATCAAACTCAAACTCTTCTTCTGCGAACAGAGGGTAGTATTCGGGGAAGTCGCTGATCAGCCGGTTGGCTAATACGGCAAGGTCATGGACCGACATCATGTGGCCCGCCGCCGGCCATCCGTTCGCGTTGGCGAAGTTCGAGTTGTCCATGCCCATCTGCTTGGCGCGCTGTGTCATGTAGCGGGCAAACCCGGCCTCGGTCCCATCGGGGCTTAGCGCCTCGGCAATCACCACGCATGCGTCGTTACCAGACAATACGATGATGCCACGCAGCAGATCCTCGACGCTGACACGATCCTGCGTGTTCAGGAACATGGTCGAGCCACCATAGCTCATGGCGTGTTCCGACACGGGCAAGGTTTCACCCAGGGTCAGGCGGCCATCGCGCAACGCCTCAAACGCGACGTAGAGCGTCATCAGTTTGGACATCGACGCAGGCGGCAGCGGCTGGTCTGCTTCTTTCGACAGCAGAACCGTTCCGGTCGTCTGATCGATCACATAGGCCGCGCGGGCGGTTGTGTCGAAAGCGTGGGCGGGCAGGGCAAACAGCGCCAGCCCGAGGGTCAAAACAGATGATCGCAGTGAGGACAGCATGGGGGCCTCCTAGGTTTCAATTTTTGACGGTGAACGCGTCGTTAAAGCCCAGGTCTTTGACATCGCGCTGCATGGCATTGCGTTCCGAGCGCGACGTGGCTGGGCCGACCAGGACCCTCCAGACCGTTTTGCCGTCCGAGGTTAGTTCTCGCACCTCGGCAGGCATTCCGTTGCGGCGGATCTTGTTGGCAGCACTATTGGCGTTGGTTTCAACCCCGAAAGTGCCAACCTGGACGAACGGTTTTGACAAGGACGATACCGAAGCCACCGTAGCTGCAGATGCGTCCGCTGTTGCGGCAGAGGGGGTTCCGGCCGGTGTGGGATCTGCCGCGTCAATCGCCGCAGCCGCGCCCGCGATCGGGTCCAGCGGCGTTTCGATGATTTCATCGGGCTTTTTCTTTTGCCACCATTTTCGTTTGGCCGGTTGTTCAGTCAGGGGGGTAACCTCTGGGTCCACCAGTGAAGCCGATGATGTTGCTTCTGCCGTCGTTTCGACCACCTCAGTTGCGGTGTCGGTCGCCGTATCGGTCGCGGCATCAGCGGCCACGGCCGCCGTGGCAGGTTTCTTGCGCTGCCACCATTTGGGCTTGGCCGGTTCTTCAGTCTCTGTGACGGTTTCGACCGCCTCGGCGGCTGTTTCCGACGCTGTGTCGGTTGCCGTGTCGGTCGCGGCATCTGCGGCTACAGCAGGTTTTTTGCGTTGCCACCACTTGAGCTTGGCTGGCTGTTCAGCTTCTGCGGCCTCACTTTCGGCGATGTCGGTCTTGGGCTCATCCGCTGCTGCGGTTTGCGTTTCTTCGACAGGGGTCTCTTCGGCTGCGGGCTTTTCTTCAACCGGCTCAGGTTTTGGCTCGGGCGCTTTGCGACGCAGGGCGACGACATCAACCTTTGTAGGCGCGCCAGCCAGAATGCCCAGTTTTTCGGCCGCAGCAGAGGAAAGCTGCAGTTCAGGACCCGGCAGGTTTCTTTCGCGACGGAACAACGCGGCGGTGATCGTTCTATTGTTCTTGGGGTTTTTGACGCGCACACGTTCAGGCTGTGTCACATCCGGGTGGGCAACCCATATTCCGCCCAAAGACGGGCGGCCGTCCCAAAGCCCGGGCTCAGACAGCTGAAACACCTCGGGCGCTTCGACATCATCTTTCGGGCTTCCGCTTGGAGTGGGGAAAAGGTCGGTCCGTCCGTCTGGTGCGGATTCGGAACTTTGGGTATCTGCCGAGACATTTTCGGGGGAAAGCACCTCATCGCAACCAGCCAAAACCACGGACACAACGGCCAAAGCCGCTAACGCTCGCGGATGTGCGCGTGTCTCTGTCGCTCGCTTCATCTTGTCATCCCTTGCCTGATTGGGCCTCGTTTCCCGAGACCCGCCGCCGATTACTGGTTCTGTATTGCCAGCCTGCTTCGGTCTTTCCTGCAGATCATAACGCGGCCAAAGTGTCATGGAAAGACCGCAGCGGGCGCTTCGGCAAGAATTCCCTATTTGGTCTTGCCACCGGTTCGCTATGGCCTTAGACCCGGCCCCACGCGGGGAGGTGGCAGAGTGGTCGAATGCGGCGGTCTTGAAAACCGTTGAACGTGAGAGCGTTCCCAGGGTTCGAATCCCTGTCTCCCCGCCACTCATACCTAGTTCACTTCAGCTGTGTTTTCTGACCCGGAATTGTGCCGCAATTCCCGTGCGTTGGCGCATGTGCTTTCAATCAGAGACAGAGCAGACCGTACACTCAGGGCGCAATTCCGGCCCTGGTCTCAATGGTGCATTTTGGCGGGGTCGCTTTGGGGCGAATTTCCCTGATACCCGGCAATTTACAGGGAAATTTCGCGAAAAGGCTCTGAGTTCCGTCATTTCTCGGGTCAGAACTGCATATTTTACAGAGGCTTATGCTGCAAATTCCCTAAAACGTTAAACAGGGAATTTTCTTGCGGGAACAGAGAATTGTGCCGACGGATCAGGGAGATCGAACCCCGTATCAGGGACGCCGGATCTGGAGGTGTTAGAAGCCGAACAGGCGCTCTTGCTCGGCCCAGTCAAGTGGGTGAGCCACGCTGACCAGGCGCTTGAGTGTGAGTTCGGGCGGCTGTGTGCCGTCGAGAATCGCGGCTTGAATCTTCGGTGAAAGAAACGCGAGCTGAGCACGGGTGCGGATGAAGGCGCCGGGGACGCGTTCGCGGCGTGCAATCTCCATCAGTTGAACTCCGGCTTTCAGATCGCGCGCCCAGCCATGGGCTCGGATCAGCATGGACCGGAGGTGGGGATCAGGTTGGGGTGCCATGTCTCCAGCGATGACCTTGGTCTCGACGCCGCGGCGGCGCAGATCGAAGGATGCTGTGATGTGGGTGAGATCTGGGTGCAGATGGTCGGCAGCAATGCAAATTGCGCTTGCCAGAGTTTTGGGGTTTAACTCGAGATCAATGTGTCCTCGTGCAATTTTGCCTTTGGTCAGAAGAGCAGCGCCGACCTGACCGGCTTGGCGTTGAAGCCGGGTTACTAAATCCGCAACTGAAGTCTGTACCGCCTCCGCTGACCCGGCCTCCGGCTGCGCCAGTACCTGATGCGCGGCGGCGGCGTCTTGCAGATGTCTGGCGATGACATCAATGACTGCGTGTTCCAGCGCCGGGCCGGGCAGTCGCCAGCCGGAGGTATCCTTGCCGCCCGAGATCAGCCGATTGGAGATGTAGTAGCGCAACCGTCGGCCTGTGCGCGTGGTGTGGGTTGGCGTCAACCGATCACCAGTTTCGTCCTGCAGCAGACCGGTGAGCCAAGCCCCGGGGTCAGTGGAGTGTTGGCGCTCATTGGGTGTAGGGTCTGCACGGGATCGCCGCGACGCTTGGCGCATTTTCTCCTGCACCCGGTCCCAAACGCCCTGGTCGATGATCGCCGGGTGTTGTCCGTTCCAGATCTTATCCTTGTGGCGGATTTTTCCGAGATAGACCGGGTTGCGCAGTAGGTAATAGATTTGGCCGCGTGAAAGTGGGCAATTCCCCTTCACGCTTCCATCCGTCCGAACAACGCGTTTTGACCGCAGGTCTGCTGCCGTTGCCCGTTCTTCTACTTGGCGCAGGCAACCCAGTTCGCCATAAACCCGAAAGAGATGCCGGACCGTTCTGGCCTCCTCCTCATTCACCACCAGCGTTCTTGCCTTCGGATCGGGGTGGCGATCATAGCCCAGGGGCAGGTTGCCACCCATCCAGAGCCCCTTTTTCTTCGACGCCGCTATTTTGTCGCGAATACGTTCGGCGGTGACTTCCCGCTCAAACTGAGCGAAGGACAACAGCACATTGAGGGTCAGCCGGCCCATGGACGATGAGGTGTTGAAGGCCTGTGTAACCGAGACAAAAGAACAGTTCGCCTTCTCCAACCGTTCGACCAGCTTGGAGAAATCGGCGAGCGATCGGGTCAGCCGGTCGATCTTGTAAACCACAACCATGTCGATACGCCCGGCATCGATCTCTTCAAGAAGACGCTGAAGGGCAGGGCGCTCTAGGGTGCCGCCCGACAGGCCACCGTCATCGTAGCGGACTGGCAATAAGGTCCAGCCTTCATGTCGCTGGCTGGCGATATAGGCTGCGCAGGCCTCATATTGCGCGTCCAGGGAATTAAAGTCCTGATCTAGACCATCTTCTGAGGACTTGCGCGTGTATATGGCGCATCGGATTTTGCGGCGCGGGCTCATTTGGCCCCCTTGCTGCTGAGCCCAAAGAAACGCGGCCCTGACCAATGCGCGCCGGTAATCTCTCGGGCGATGGCGGAGAGCGAGCGATAGGACCGACCGTTCCAAGTGAAGCCGTTCCCTGTCACATCGACCATATGGGTCACGCCATTCCACTCGCGCAGCAAGCGCCCGCCGGGTTTTAGGGTAGGACAGGCAGGCCGGGGCTTCTTCTCAGCGCCCTTGTCCAGCGTGGCTTTGAGCTGCCGGGTTAGCCCGCCATGACGGCGGGACTGCATCTCAAAGGCGATAAAACGGCGCAGGAAGGGTTGGCTGAGCATGGCCGGGGTGGGTTGATCAAACAGTTGTTGCCAAATCGTGACCAGATCCGATCGACCCATGGCGGCGAGATCGGCGACATCGCTAGTCGTGGTCATGACTCTTCTCCTGTTCCCACCGTCAGGTGATATGTGGAAGGCCCATGTGGTTTGTCGGATGTCCGCCGTTCAATTGTGACGCCTTTCTTCCGCAGACTGCTTAGAGCCGCTCGGACCGAATGAGATTGCCACCCTGTTGTTTTGCAGAACGCCTCAAGGCTGGCGCTACTCGGGCGGCGCAACAAGGCTTGTACCTTGTCAATTTTGGTTTGTTTGGATTTGGACATGTATTGTCTCCTCTGATCTTGGGTCAGCGAGATGCCGAACCCCGGTACCGAGGAGCGCCCGATTGGCTCGGGCGTAGAACCATTGGTGCGTGGTTTATAGCAACAGTCCAGCCCTTTCTGGAGCAGCCTCAGAAGGGGTGTGTTTTGCAGGGCGCTGCTGTTGTACCCCCGATTATTCGTCAACAATCTTAATTGGTTACGATTTGGTTACTTTTGGTTTGGGGGTTGCGTCTCGTATTGATGACACCTACATTTGGCTCAATCGCCCGGACTATCAGGGCGGGAAACTGCTCCCGCAGGCAGCACTCATTGGAAACACAGGTTTCCGCAGAGAGCATTCGAAGGGGCAACGAACCGGATCGATTGGTCCGGAGAGTTGTTAATCGTGCTCTCTCCGAATTCCCAACACGATCCTTTCTTGTCGACGCTAACGAGCGTCAAACGAAAGGAGGCGGTTATGCCTGCCAAGAAAACACAAAGTGACGTTCAGGCGTCCAACTCGCCGATCTGGATGGCGGACAAAGTCATCCAATCTCAGATCAGCCAGATCAAGCCCTACGCCTACAACAACCGCGTGCACGCGGCCAAGAATATCGACAAGCTGAAAGCGTCGGTGGCCCAGTTTGGCTTTGTCACCCCGATCCTGTTGGATGGTTCGGGCACAATCATCGCGGGGCATGGCCGCTATGAGGCCGCCAAGGCCCTGGGGTTGACGTCCGTGCCGACTGTTGTCGCGGATCACTTGTCAGACGCAGAAGTGCGCGCTCTGCGGATCGCGGATAACAAGCTGGCGGAATTGTCGGACTGGAACGAGGCGGCGCTGCAGATCGAGTTTGCCAAGCTGATGGATCTCAGCCTTGATGGCGAGCTCGATTTTGATCTGGATATCACCGGGTTCGAAACGCCGGAGATCGACATCATCATCGACGCTGCGAGCGAGGCTGCGGAGACCGAAGCTGAAACTGTAGACAACCCGGACCCTGCGGCACCTGTCATCACGCAGCCGGGCGACCTCTGGCTTCTCGGAGATCACCGCATCTTCTGCGGAGATGCCTTGCACGCCCAGAGCTACGACACCTTGCTGGAAGGCGCGACACCACAGATGATCTTCACTGATCCGCCTTACAACGTACCGGTCAATGGGCATGTCCGCTGTGGCACCGATGGCGCTCATCGCGAATTTGCCATGGCGTCGGGAGAAATGTCGGATAGCGAGTTCCGCGGCTTTCTTTCAGGCATGATTACCCATTTGTTTGGCCGTCTGCCAGACGGGGGCATTGCGATGATCTGCATGGACTGGCGTCACATTGAAGAGTTGATTGCGGCGGGCAAGGCAGGTGGATTGGACCTCATCAACCTCTGCGTCTGGAACAAGACAAACGGAGGCATGGGCAGCCTTTACCGCTCCAAGCACGAGCTGGTCGCAATCTTTAAGAAGCCCGGTGCTGCGCATATCAACAATGTCGAATTGGGCAAACACGGGCGCAACCGCACCAATATATGGGATTATGCCGGAGTGAACAGCTTTGGGGCAGAGCGCGAGGCCGATCTTTCAGATCATCCCACAGTAAAGCCAACGGCACTGGTTGCAGATGCCATCATGGATGTGAGCCATCGTGGCGATCTCGTGCTGGACGCCTTTGGAGGGTCCGGTGCAACCTTGCTGGCGGCTGAGAAGACCGGACGCTGGGCGCGATTGATTGAGCTCGATCCGGCTTATGTCGATGTCGCGATCCGCCGTTGGCAGAAGATGACCGGTGAGAACGCCGTGCACGCGGTGACAGGCGAGACGTTCGATGCGCGTTCTGCGGCAACCAATGCCACCTCAGAGCTGGAGGCGGATCATGTCTGCCGATACGAAGGACTATGAGGTGGGCTACGGCAAACCGCCCAAAGCAACCCAGTTCAAGAAAGGCCGCTCCGGCAATCCAAAAGGGCGCCCGAAAGGTGCTAATGCCAGCCTGAAACGCGAATTGGAAGCCAAGATCACCGTCCGCGAAGGCAACCGGGAAGCCCGGATTTCCAAGGCGGAGGCAATTGCCAAGCGGGTCACGGCCAGCGCATTGAAGGGTGACACGAAAATGCTGATGGCGCTGCTGAAGCTGGACACAGATCTGTTCAACACGAGTGACATGGAGCCGCAAGAAAGCGCCTGTGCGGTTGAGCCGGACAGTGTTGACTTTGATATCCTCCGGGATTTCTTTTCCGGCCAACTGGGCAGTGACGGCGGTCCTGAAGATGAGGAGGCGGAAGATGACGGCTCCTGATCCCAGAATGGTCCAGCAAGCCGCGCGCGAGGTTTGCCGGGACAATTTCTTTCCCTTCGTGTGGCGTGTGTTTGACACGCTGCACCAGGGGAGTGACCGCAGCTTTGATCCGGCCTGGCATGTGCGGGCCATGTGCCATGAGTTGGACAACGTTCGCGTCGGCGAGAACAAGCGGTTGATCATCAACATTCCGCCGCGTTGCCTGAAATCGGTCACCGTGGCCGTTGCATATGTCGCTTATCTTCTTGGGCACTCACCGAGCGCCAAGATTATTGTTGCCAGCTACGGGCTGGATCTGGCGCGCAAGCATTCCGAAGATTGTCGTCGGATCATGTCTGCGCGCTGGTACCGGGAAATGTTCCCTGAAACTGTCTTGGCTAAAAAGGGCAACACCTCAGAAGAAATCCGCACCACAAAGGGAGGCAGTCGCAAGGCTGTCTCCATCGGCAGTTCTGTTACTGGCCATGGCGCCGATTACATCATCATCGATGACCTGCTGAAAGCTGGTGATGCGGGTTCCGAGGCCGAGCTGGTCAAGGCACAGGAGTTCATTGAGGGGACCTTGCTGTCGCGCTTCGACAACCCGGCCGAAGGGCGTGTGGTTATGGTTGCACAGCGGCTGCACGAGATGGATCCGCCGGGTTATCTGCTCGAACGCGGCACCTATCGGCATCTGAATCTGCCTGCCATCGCCGAAGACCATGAAACGGTTCCTCTTGGGCGTGGAAGGGTCATGCGCCGCAAGCCGGGTGATCTCCTGTGCCCGTCGCGCCTGGATCAGAACACGCTGGATACCAAGCGTCGTGAAATGGGCGCAGCCGTGTTCAATTGCCAGTATCAGCAGAACCCCATTGCGCCAGACGGATCACCCTTGCGCTGGGAGTGGTTTGGCACCTACGAGACCATCGAAGATCGTCGTTGGTTCCAGCTGGTCGTTCAGAGCTGGGATACGGGCATGTCAGCGGATCCCCGGTCCGACTTCTCGGCCTGTACAACCTGGGGGTTCCGCGAAAATGCGTGGTATCTTATCGACGTCTGGCGCGGGCAGGTAGACTACCCAGACCTAAAAGCCAAGGCACTGCAGCTTGTTCACCGTTGGGAACCGGATCGCGTTCTGATCGAAGATGCTGCCTCAGGCAAACCTCTTTTGGACGAGCTGTTTCGTGATGACCGTCGGCGCTACGAACGCATTAAACCCGACAAGGACAAGGAAACCCGGTTCCAGTCCGCTTGCGGTCCTGTCGAAGAGGGCAAGGTGTATCTGCCTGCAGACGCACCCTGGCTGCCGGTATTCAAACGAGAGCTTCAGTCCTTTCCACGCGGGCGCAACGACGATCAGGTCGACAGCTTTGCCCATTTTCTGAACTGGTCCAAGGGACTGGGATTCTACCGGGCATTGGGCCGGGACCACCGGATCAACATCGAACGTCGGGAGCGCAATCGAGAGAGGGTCAGACGGCGGTAGAACCTCAGCGTCAAGCTTGAAAACTCGTTGAATAGTGCAGGGAGGGCCGATGTCGGACCAATCCTGAGAGCGGCCCCAATGACCGCTCGCAACCACAAACCAGTCTCATCGCTAATGCCGTCGGATGACTGCTTCGAGCCCAAACTAACGGATGCTGCGACACGCACGAAAGGCGGCTTACAAGCGCGGTATGCGATGCGATTAATAACTCTGATCAATAGGTCAAAGAGATAACATGATCGATCAAGAGCAATGAAAAAGAGTTCTCGCTACTTATGATAAGCTGATTAAACAGCGAGGGTTGCCGGGTGTACTTGTGAAACCCGTACGCGCGGAATGGTGTGGTCACGAAATGGCGGATCGTGACAAAAAAATCGCCCTATTGATCATCAAGGAGCTTCAGAAGAGATTTGCAGCGTCACATCTGCACGAACCAAAGATCCTGATACAGGGGTGCGGTGCAAAGATTTATCCCGGTGAAGCCATAGAACGGACCTCTAGTCTGACTGATCAGTCATAGATTTCTACCGACAGCGCATCCATCGCATATGAGGTTTCGATATTTGCCTGGCCGTCCACGTAATTGAGTGACTGGGACCTGCTCAGTGCCCGCATTTCCCCGCTTATCCAGACAGGCTTATATAACTCGTCGATTTCGAAGCCTTGTTCGTATCGCACATAAACCATCTGATTGGCTGGAGGTGGTGGTGTGTGAATGCAGGCTCCAACTGTCGGAACCAGAAGGAATTCGACCGCCTTCTGGTCGACAATATCCAGGGGAAGGAGATAGCCGGGAAGACGCACGTTCTCCCCCAAAAGGTCAAGGTTCGGTTCGCGCGCGGCAATCAACCGTTGGTTCATCACAATTTCGCGTTGTTCAAACAACCAATCTGGGTCAAGGCCTTGAGATACGAGGTCTTCGCGGATCTGAAACGCTTCGGCGCGCTTCTCGTCATCCGCAGTGTCCGCATGCAGAATCTCAATCCGATAAAGCATGGCCAACGCATTGACCTGAGAATACTCTAGGGTGGCAAAAGGATCGTGGTAAGGCCGCTCTTCAGGAAGGAGATCCTGCCAACTTATGTTGCGCGGATCCGCTGCTAGAAGAGGCCCCGCAATCGCAAAGGCGAATAAGATATTCAGAAAATGCGCAATGGTCTTCATTTCAGCGGATCCTTTTATTCAAAGCCGCACCGACAGTCCGTCTGATAGCGTCATACGGTACACCCTTAACGCAGGTATAATACTGGCAAGAAGACCAGAGCAGAAAACTAGGGCTATGAGAAGAACCTCGCGAAAACTCGGCAGGCCAACACCGATGCGAAGCCCAAAATTTGCGGCAAGAATCGGATCTATCACGAGCGTGAGAGCGCTGAGCGCGATTACTCCAAGCACGATGCCGGCCGACAACAATAAAACGGCTTCAAGCAAGATCAGGGAAAAGACGCCGGCTGGTGTTGCGCCCACGGATCGAAGGATCGCAAATTCACGCCGCCGGTTGTCGAGTGAAGCAGACAACATGACCACCATGCCGATCATTCCAGCCACTGCCACAGCGCCTGCCATCAGACGCAGCGCTGTCTCGGCCGTACTGGTAATCGACCAAAGCTGCAACAGCGCAACATTAGGAAGAACAGCGGTCAGTGCCTCGTCGCGATGGTCTGCCAGTTGCCGTTGAACTGAAAGCACCGCCGTTTTCTCCTCCAGCCCGGCAAAAATCGCGTTGATGGTCCCCGGTTCATGATCATGGCCATCGTGATCGTGCCCGTCAGAGGTCGTGACAGTTTGCCCCTCGTCTTCATGGCCGCTTCCGTGAGCATGACGGTCGTCATGTTCCTGATGCCCTTCTTCGTGCTCGTCGGGCTCGTCTAACTCCACATGGTCATGGTCTTCGTGTTCTCTGGCGACTTCTGGTACTTCGATCAAAACGAATGGGTCCGCAACCTCTGACGCAGGTTCTTCGTGCAAGGCGTCAAAACCCTCGAGTGAGACAAAAACCATTCTGTCGACGGCCGTCCCGGTATGCCCCAGCACGCCGGTCACTGTGAATGGCGCTTCGTCGTGCACATCAAAGGCGACTTCCCCTGAGCCATGGGCATTCACGATTTCAGTGCCTGACGTGTACCCGAAAGCCTGAGCAACTTCTGCTCCAATCACTGCACCATCTGGAGATTTAAACGGAACACCTTCAGCAAATATCAGTTGCCGGCCGCCACTATGACGAAAGTGGTCAAAATATTGCTCGGACGTTCCGATCACGGGATATCCACGGTGGTTGTCACCCATCATGATTGGCACTGCCCAGCTTATCTGGGGCAGATCTTCGATCATCTCGTAGCTATCCCAGCTGATACCAGCGCCAGTTGTGCCGACACCAAAAACCGTTGCCATCAGGATCTGCACATCGTTTCCGCGTGCCGCAATGATCAGATCGATCCCTGATGCAGAATTGGCAAAACCCGCTCGTGCCTCTGTTCGCAGTCGTTCAACCCCAACAATCAAAGCCACGCTCAAGGCAATGCTAAGAACAGTTAACGCAGCGATAAAACGGCGATTGAGAAGGCTTTTATAACAAAGATTGAACATCACGTTTTGCCTGCGTTCAGCATCGGCAAGTCAACGCTCCGATCGAATTGTTTTTCTAGGCTGCGATCATGGCTGACAAATAACAAACTCGCCCCTGATGCTTTGCATTCCTTCAACAACAACTGGACAAACGTGTCTTTCGCTTCCTCATCCAAAGCCGAGGTGGGTTCATCCGCCAAAACTACTTCAGGCGCCCCTATCAGAGCACGCGCCGCCGCAACGCGTTGTTGCTGCCCAACACTCAGTGCGCTGGCAGGTCGATCGATCAGCTCAGCATCCTCGAGACCCAGCTCACTTAGCAACCGTGTTGCGGTAGCTTTGGGGTCTGGCCCCGACCGATTGCGCCGTTGCACTGAAAACCGGCAGGGCAGCAACGTGTTTTCAAGCGCACTGAGCCAAGGCAAGAGATTAAAGACCTGGAAAACAATCCCCAAATGATCCACGCGAAAACGGTCACGATCACCTCCGGCCAAAGCCCCGACATCCGTGCCTGCAACGCGAACCGCGCTTTGCGGTACATCGATCACGCCAGCAATTGCCGAGAGCAACGTGGTCTTTCCGCTGCCACTGGGGCCTCTCATAAACACGCTTTGCCCGGCCTCAAGATCGAAGCTATCGACTGAGAGAACCGGGTCAGATTGACCGGGCCACCGAAACACCAAGGATTTGAGCTCTACAGTTTTCATTGATGACACAGATGCTTTGGCTTGGTTTTTCAAAGATAATTGAGCTTTTTAGTGATCCAGAAAAGGATCTCTGCCAAAACACCAATGGCTCCGGCTTTGTCTGTCTTGACCAAAGCTGTTCCTGACGTTCCAAATTGCAAGGAATTACTGTCTGCATCTGCAGGTAGTTCAACCAATACGATGTAGCTGGATATCCCGGCTAGTTCGCGCAATGAGGGAAGACCTGATCTTAGATCAACAGTACCTTCGACAGTTCCGACCGGAAAATCGGAAATACGGCCGGTAATTTCTCCACCGGGTTCCGTTCTAAATGCAAGCCGGATTTCGTCACCGACCGAGACATTAGCGCGACTAGATTGGGGCAGAGTAGCAATTACTGCATAGTCCCCAGGTTTGACAAAAGTTATTGCCCCTTGTAGCGGAGTGGCGCGGTTACCTGGTCGTAGTGATACAGCCGTGACAACGCCGTTTCCCGGCGCTTTTACAACTGTTTGCTCTAAATCCCAAAGAGCTTGCGCAAGTGTCTGTTCGGCCTCCACAACACCTGCGTCACGCCCGTCGATCTTCGCGGCGATACGTCGCTCAAGGCTTGTCTTCCGGGCTTCTGCTGCGCGGATATTCGCGGTCAACTGGTCGATGGTTGAGACGGCCTCTTGCAGTTGGAACGTGGTTGATGCCCCGCGTTCTTCCAAACGGATGATGTCATCGCGACGCTGAATTCCGAAAGTCAGCTGAGCAGTCAGGGATTCAATCTCGGCCTCGGCAGCTGATAAATCTGATACCAGTTGGTCGGCAGATGACTTTGCAGTTTCCAAGACAGCTTCGAGCCGGGAAACCTCGGCTTTGAAAACCTCATTATCTATCCGAAATAGGGTCTCGCCCTTTGCGACTTCCTGGTTTGGCTCCACAACGACTTCTGTAACCGTGCCCGCCACGTTCGGAGCAATATTCGTTGAAACACCCTGAATGGATACCGGGCCAGTCGGAGTTGTGTGGTTCAGCGCACCGATGACCACCAGAGCGATAACAGCGGCTACACCGTAAACTAGAGTTTTCCAGAATCCATTCCAGGGGAGAAGGTGAAACTTGGAAAAGACCAGCCAGACTATTCCAAAGTAGAGGCCAAGTACGATTAACAAGACTTCATTCCTTCGTGATGTTTCCAGAAAAGCTCGAACGACCACCCGAACTTACGAGTGATCGCCCTGTTTGTCATGATGACTTAGTTGTCACCTTGCTCTTCCAACACTTTGCGGTTGGCTTCACGATGGCGCCACGCCGCGCCCATACTCTCTTTCAGATTTTCGGGAAGCGCTTCCAGAGGAACAACAAGGTCGTCATCAACTGGCCACTCTGTCAGCAGCTCAGGATGATATCCCTCGGGATAGTACAGCTTAGGATCGATCTCCATATCGCGCACGTAGGGTTCTTGAATGTCTTCGCGCCGATGGGGTGGCTTCGGCACGATCAGCTGACCATTGCTAAAGTCAAACTGCGGTGCTCGTGAGTTTGGGAACTCGGGTAAGATGCCTTCTCGAACCCATATCTGATCTTTGGTGACGTTCACAACGATCCCGTCAGGCGCTCCAAAGTGATAGGGGCCTTTCCAGTGCTCTCGGATTTCCGCCACGGTTTCCTCGATCTGATAGGGGTCATAGCTCATGTGAGTGTTCATCAGAAGCCTGGGTTGCACCAAGTTGGCAATGTAGCCGGCCGCATAGCTGGGCGTGTGATGGGTATCGACGGTATACCGCCCGAGGAATGGCGGCACGCCTTGAACTCCGGATGAGATTTCGATGATTTCCTGCTGCTGTTCCGTGACGAAGACATCACAGCCTTTGGCAAAAGGAATATCGATCATGTTGGGTCGACCGTCACCTGTCCAGATGAAGCACATGCCATTCCAATCCATCCGGTATCCGGACGCACCGTCCTTGGCATGGCTTCTTTGCCAATGTGTGACTTTGACCCCGTCTTCATCATAGATCACGCCGCCATTGTCACGGAAATCAAATTCGTTGACTTCGATGTCCCAACCTTTGCCAACGGGAAAGACGCTGAACGCATCCCGGTGCCAGCCGGTCATCATTTTCATGCCTTCTACCATAGTTGCGGTGCCGTACTCCTTGGTGCGGCCGGATGGGCCGTGGACCGTCAACTGCTCGTGCCATCCACCTGCCCAGGTTCCAAACATCCACAGGTACGGCAGCCCACCAAAGTGGTCTACGTGCAGGTGCGTGATGAATACATCGGTAATTTCATTCAGTGCATATCCACTGGCAATGATGTTCGCTGGTGAGCCCTCACCAATGTCAAACATGAAGATCTTACCGTTACCCAACTCAACAAGAATCGCCGTGTTCATTTGCCCAGGGCGAATAAACGGGGCAGATCCCATGAAGATAATTCTCATCTCGTTGGGCTGTACATCTTCTGTGCGTGGGAACCAGTTCGCCGCACTTTTCAACCACGGTTGAGGAGAGATGCCCTCAAAGGTCAGACCCTCTTTCCAACGTCCCATTGGCACGCCGCCAGTCAGTGCAGCCTCAATATCTTCTTGGGATGAGGGCTCCTGTACCGGAGGAGCCTGACCGAACGCATTTGTGGCGAACAATGTCGCTGCGACGGCGAGTGCGCTGAGTGACTTAATTGACTTCCTCTGTCTGTCTTGCAGCATATTTTCAGTCCTTTGTTCGAGCCTGGGTGAATATGAGAACCACTTCTGAAATGGCTTTCGGGACAATCTCTGAATTGGTGAATCGAGAGAGATGCTCGGCGATTTCCTCGGCCAGCCCGTCTAGGCTTTCGGTGACAGGATCGATCAGACATGGTGACGTCTGCTCATTGACCTTCCGGACCCTCTCCAACTCGGCTGAGAGCAACTCGAAGTCACCGCAAAGTGCCTCGAACCCACGATGGTTCTTTCGCATGACTCGGATGCGGCTGATTTGGTCCGGAAAAGCGAGCTCTAGTAAGTTGATGTCCGTCATTGCCCTGGCGCCTAGTCCATCTCTGGGCACCAGGCTGAGGGCACATCGCGCAACGCGGAAGGGTTACACCGTGAAATTAGGGTGACATTCAAATATTCATTTGACAGTATGGAGTTGAAAATACAGAGAAACTTGAAGTTTCAGATGCCCGACAGAGAATTGACCCTTGATCCGGAACGTCACGCGACCCGTGTGAAGTACGCGATGAACCAGGTATTGGCGAGTGACATATTTGGCAAGGCGGAACGCCTTCGGAATTTTCTGAGCTACGTTGTCGAAGAAGCCATTGCGGGTAGATCCGAGGCTATTCTTGGCAAAACAATCGCTCAGGATGTTTACTTCAAGAGTTTTGCCAGTGATGACGGCCACATCAACGTTGTTCGTGTGGATGCGGGGCGGTTACGGCGGAAACTTCAGCAGTACTATGAAACGGCAGGTGCTGGGGACGATCTGCGCATTCACATTGATAGCGGCGGCTACGCGCCTTGGTTCGAGGACCGCTCTGGTACAATTCAGAGCAATGTCGATCATACGCCATTCAGGCCAAGATTACCCTGGCTGATTGGCATCCCTGCTGTCACCATAGCGATCATTGCTCTTGCTTACGTCTTGGGCGGGCGCATGGAACAGGTTGTTGATCTAAACCCAAAGACATCCGCGCGCTCACTTGAGCGACAGGCTCTATCCGCTAAATCACCTGCTGCAGTACAGGCGTCAAATTACTGCGATCAAGCTCGGGGCCTGCTCTTTCCAATCGCAACTATCGATAACCAGATCCTGGCCAGCGACATATTTAGAATGGCAATAAATGAGGCCCCCGATTTTTACTGTGGATATGCCGGATTGGCCCATAGTCTGGGAACCCAGGCTCTACTAACGCGAGGCGAGGAAGAGCGTGACGCGCTGATACTGAATTCAGGACAAATGGCACAGAAAGCTGTGGACATTGCGCCCTCAAACGGCTGGAGCCAATCGGCAATGGCATGGGTATCTTACGTTTCTCGCGACTATGACAGAGCATTGGAATATTCAGCACTCGCCCAGTCGCTTCGACCTAATGACGGAAACGTTCTGGACTTTCGCGGCGTGATACTACTGGTTATGGGTCGCTTTGAAGAAGCGTATGACGTCAGCGACCCAAGCCACCCCAGAGAGATAGGAAGTCATCGATTTGCCCACAGGAACATTCACGCGGTTGCCAGTTTTCACATCGGTGAGTTTAGGGAAGCAATCGCGTCTTTGAAATTTGCGAATGACAATGGTGACCCCGTCAGTGCACTGTCTTTGGTATTTTTGGCGGCTTCCTATCAAAGGTTGGGCGAATCCAAAGAGGCACATGCAACCTTGAATAAACTGAAACAGTCGTGGCCAGAGTTCAGGCCGGATCTTGTTCTAGCAGCATTTTATTCCAGTCCAAATCTATCGGACGAAGTGATTTCAGCCTTAACAGATGCGGGATGGCGGTTTTAAGATATTCCTTTTCGAGCCATGGTTGGAGACAGGCACATGTGCGTAAAGTGTGTTTTACCGCCAACACAAGAGAACATACCTTGGTAGTGTTAATGTACGCCGAAAGCGGTCATCGGAAATTGTTGTAGCTAACGGCAGATTTGTCCGCATAGCGGTCATTGACGATGCAATCGGCTGATGGTTGCTTTCACCAAAACCGGCCATTCGTACAAAGCGCAGCGACCGACGGCTTCGAGCCTAAAGTTACAGTTAACTAGTAACGGTGACGTTTTGGGTTTCACCGGACCGATCGTTTGAACGTTCTGGTCTCGATTCTAAAGTTTTCTTGGGGGCCACAGGTGATCAGGTCGCGTTGAATTCGACACAAGTACGCTGGTTGCGCTCACACCTGTTACGGCATTAGAAGCCCGGCTGCAATGAGGGGCGTAGAGTGACGGCGGGTAGGTATCGGTGATTCCTCGTTAACTGACAGCAATCTTAGATCGAGCGTGCCTTTCAAGCACTAAATGATATCGCGATCTTGGTTTCAATAATTGCCTTGACGTGACATGAACTAAGCTAACGGTATCCGCGCAAAGCCCTTGTTTGTAGAAGAAAGGAACGACTCATGACCTCAGCCAAACCAAATGTCGGCGCGCAAATCGAGCAAATGAGTTTTTTAAGGCTGGGGTCTGATGACCAGGTTACGATCGGTCAACAAAAAGACCGCTGGACCATGTTGTTTGTTTATCGAGGTAAGCATTGTCCACGCTGCAAGCGCTTTTTGAACAAGTTGAATGCGGCGCTGTCGGCATGGGCTGACGTTATGGACGTTATTGTTGTCTCTGCCGACACCAAAGAAAAAGCTGCGGCAGACAAAGCAGAATTCGGCTGGGATTTTGATCTTTGCTATGGAATGACTGAAGCGCAAATGCGCGCGCTTGGTCTTTACGTGTCATCGCCTCTATCTGATGCAGAAACGACGGGTCTGTTCGCCGAACCTGGCGCGTTTGCCATCCGTCCGAATGGAACACTGATGCTGGCCGATATCTCTAACGGCCCTGCGGCACGTCCCGATTTGGAAGAGCTTTTGGACGGCATGAAATTCAATATTGATAATGATCGTCCGGAACGAGGAACGGCCTGAGACCACCAGATCGCATGGCCTCGGTTACTCAAAATAGCCTGGGTGCGTCTTGTGGATGAAGTCGATAGTTTCGTCGAGGCGGGACAGGTGTGTTCTGACAGCGGCTTGCGCTTGATCATGGTCTCCTGCCGCCATGGCCTGTGCAATCTCTCGGTGATCGGCGAGGATGGCGTCTGCGGCACTGCCCTTTTCAAGACTGAGCATACAAAGCCGGTCAACCTTTTGCTTGGATTCTAGCATTACATCAAATGCCATCGGATTGCCGCTGAGCACGTAGATCAGTTTGTGAAAATCATAGTCCAGCGCGTGAAACGCCGATAGATCACCGTCACTGATCGCCTGCTCTTGTAAGGCGAGATTTTCCGCAAGTTTTGCTTCACGTGTTGCGTCCCAGACTTCCATTGCTCGATGGACGATCTCCAGCTCCACCGCCATTCTGACCAATCGCGCGAGAGCTACACGCTCCATAGAAAATCCTCGAACTACGGTCGCTTTTTGTGGTCGTATTAAGAGCAGATCTTCGTTGCTGAGCCTTGTGAATGCGTTGCGAACCGGTTGGCGTGATACGCCGAATCGGCTGGCTACCTCAGTTTCGGATAGTTTTGTACCGGGAAGAATTTCAAGCGAAACGATCTCGTCGTGTAGCGCTTCATAGACCGCATCGGTTGTGGTTCGTCTGACAATATTTTCCACGGTATGTTGCTCGCGCCCTCTATCTTAGTCACGTTTCAATTTAATGGTCCACTGTTAGAGCATTGAAATAAAATAATTATTCTACTTTATTTTGCTTGAGTGGACCAATGTAGGCCTGTCACCTATCAAATGCCCTGCGCTTTCGACTGTCAAGCAATCTGACATACTAAAAGCCTACAGTTGACATAACTTGGATACTAGTGTCCCTTTAGGGGCAGCAGCGATTCTGGTTCTTGGGGGAAATCGAAAGCTACGTGGCTTACGGTCTCTGAAATTCCATGAAAGCCAAATCCTGTCCAAAATTAATCGGGGAGGAGAACCCATGACTTTCACGAAATCGTTCTTTGCGACTGCGACCGCTGTGGCACTCATTGCAACGTCTGCTTCAGCCGACAACTGGCGCGCCTGGAACATCCACAACGACGGCCACCCAAACACAGCTGCGATGGACAAGTTTGCCGAACTGGTTGACGCAGCTACAGACGGCGAAGTTACCGTCGATGTGTTCCACGGTGGTGTTCTTGGTTCCCAACCGGACGCCCTTGAACAGGTTCGTATCGGCGCAATCGAGGTCGGTAACTTCAACCTCGGTCCCATTGGCCCAATGGTGAAAGAAGCTAACCTTGTATCGCTTCCTTTCATCTTTAAGGATGTGCCGCACATGTTCCGCGTGCTGGACGGCGACGCCGGTGAGGTTGTTTCGGCTGCGATGGGTGAAGCAGGCGTTCTGCCACTGGCATGGTTTGATGCCGGCGCGCGTTCCTTCTACAGCCAAAAGCCGATCAACACGCCCGCAGATGTCGAAGGTCTGAAAATCCGTGTGATGAACAACGATCTTTATACATCGATGATTTCAGCTATGGGCGGAAACCCGTCTCCAATGGCTTTCTCCGAAGTTCAGCAAGCACTGAAAACCGGCGTTGTTGATGGTGCGGAAAACAACTTCCCGTCGTTCAAAAATGTCGGTCACTATGAAGTGACCACAAATTATTCGTTGTCCGAGCACCTGATTATCCCCGAGTGCATCTGCGTGAACACGGCCAAATTCAATGCGCTGTCTCCTGAGCTGCAGGCCGCTGTGCGCGGTGCAGCAGAAGAAGCCGCACTGGTCCAGCGTGAGCTTTGGGCAGTTGGCTCTGAGCAAGCGCGTAAAGATGTTGAAGCGGCTGGCATCACGGTCAACGAAATTGCCGACAAAGGCCCATTCCAGTCCGCAATGGATTCGGTTTATGCAGACTATTTGGCTGCAAATCCTGACATGAAGGCGTTGGTGGAAATGGCGCAAGCCACTGAATAAGTTGTCTTAACAGTTCAACTTTGAGCGCCCGGCTCCGCCAATTGGATGCCGGGCGTTTTGTCTCAGAGGAAATCCAATGCAAGAGCCCGATACCCCACCTGCCGCCATACGCAAAATGGACAGGATTCTTGATCTGCTTGCACGAGCTTGCATGTTGCTGTCTGGCGTCGCCATTGTTGTTATGACAGCGATCTTTGCCTGGCTGGTTTTCGGCCGCTACGTTCTGAACAACACGCCCACGTGGGTCGAGCAGGTTTCACTGCTGTTGGTCATGGTTATCGCGTTTCTTGGTGCGGCTGCGGGTGTGCACAATCACACGCACCTCTCTGTCGTCGTGTTCCGCAATATAGTTCCGCCCTCTTTGCGAACGGTATTCGTCGTGGTCTCTGATGTCCTGATGGCAGGTTTCGGTGGCATGATGTTTTGGTACGGGATCGAGCTGACCATATTCAAATGGAACACCCTGATCCCGCTCATCCAATGGTCAGAGGGCTTGCGCTCCTTGCCACTGACAATCAGCGGCGCGTTAGTGTTCCTTTTTTCCACTGGCCATCTGATCCGCCTGTTTCTGGGCCGAGACGAACGCCAAGACAACATAGATCAGGGATAGTCATGGGACTCATGATTCTGTTGGGGGTTTTTGCCCTTTGTGTCATCATCGGTGCGCCAGTGGCATACGCCCTTGGTATCGCTGCATTGGCTTCCTTTTGGTTTGAAGGATTGCCGCTGTTTGTTGGATTCCAGCGTATCGTGTCGGGGATCAACGTCTTTTCCCTAATGGCGATCCCGTTCTTCATCTTTGCGGGCGAGCTTATGTTTCATGGTGGTATCGCGATCCGGTTGGTTCGGTTTGCGCAGGCCGCCGTAGGCGCTGTGCGCGGTGGACTTGGCATCGTCAATGTCTTCTCGTCCATGTTGTTTGGTGGCATTTCCGGATCGGCGATTGCCGATATCTCGGCCCTTGGGTCGATCCTGATCCCGGTGATGAAAGACAAAGGTTATGATGCCGACTATGCCGTGAACGTCACAGTGACGTCATCAATTGCCGGGATCATCATTCCGCCCAGCCACAACATGATCATCTTTGCCCTTGCAACGGGCGGTGCTGTTTCAATCTCAAAACTGTTTCTGGCTGGCGTTGTGCCCGGCGTCCTTATGTGTTGCTGCCTTGCAATTGCAGCGTACGTCGTAGCGGTCAAGCGTGGCTATCAGGCCGAGCAGTTTCCAGGTTGGACCGCACTTGCCATTGCTTTTGTGGGTTCGATTCCGGGTTTATTGACGGCCGTGATTATTGTCGGAGGGGTCTTGTCAGGCGTCTTTACGGTGACTGAATCCGGCGCGTTCGGGGCAATGTATGCCTTTGTCGTGACGCTTGTTGTCTATCGTAGCCTGTCCTGGGAAAACTTTAAAACTGCCGTTATCTCTTCGGTACGCACAACTTCTATGGTGATGATTCTGATCGCCTGTGCCGGTGCTTTTGCCTATATGCTGACGTTCAACCGGGTGCCGACGAAAACGGTCGAATTCCTGTTGGGTATCACAGAAAACCCGATCCTGATCTTGTTAATGATCAATGCTGTCCTGTTGCTTTTGGGGATGATCATGGACATGGCCGCGTTGATCCTGATCTGCACACCGATTTTCCTGCCGGTGATGAACATGCTGGGTATCGACCCGCTGCAGTTCGGCATGATCCTTTTGGTGAACCTCGGTCTTGGTCTTTGCACGCCGCCTGTCGGGACATGTCTCTTTGTGGGGTGTGCGGTTGGAAAACTACCGATGGAGAAAGCGGTCAAAACGATTTGGCCTTTCTACCTCGCCATCTTTGCCGCGCTCATGCTGATCACTTTTGTACCGGCAATATCGCTGACGCTGCCGAACCTGATCATTGGCCCGTAAATCAAAGGAGAATGTGGCGATGCTGACAATAAGACGCCTGGACATCGATGACGCGGGTAAGTTGATCGCAGGAGCGCGAGCCAAAGCGCAGGAAATCGGCGTGCCGATGTGTATTGCCGTCACAGATGAAAGCGGCAACCTCATCGCGTTTGAACGGATGGATGGTGGCAAGATTACCAGCATCATTTTGGCCATCGACAAGAGTTTCACTGCAACCGGTATCCAAAAAGGAACCGATGCTCTTGGTGAAGCAAATCAGCCTGGCATGGCCGCACACGGAATATCCTCAACGCTCGGCGGACGAATGGTGACCGTTGCAGGTGGCCTTCCCGTGACGGTCGACGGACAGGTGGTTGGCGGGATCGGTGTCAGCTCGGGTTCGCCAGCTCAGGATCTCGAAGTTGCACAGGCAGGGGTCACGGCGCTCTGCGAAGCCCAATTGGAAAGAGTTTAAGGAGTCAGATATGACAAAACCCGTCATCGGTTTCATCGGCCTCGGTCTTATGGGCGGTAACATGGCAAAGTGCCTGCAAAACAACAGTTTTGATCTGGTTGTTATGGGTCGGAACAAGGAAGCCGTCGCAGCCACTGTCAACCGCGGTGCTGTAGAGGTTACAACGCCACGCGAGCTTGCTGAAAACAGCGATATCGTGATGCTTTGTGTAACAACATCGGATGTCGTAGAAAGCCTGATCTACGGCGATGACGGCATCCTGGCAGGCATCAAAGATAGTGCTGTGGTCATTGACTTTGGCACCTCGATCCCAGCGTCCACACGCAAAATCGGCACAGACTTGGCCGCAAAAGGTGCTGGTATGATTGATGCGCCGCTGGGACGCACACCCGCGCACGCCAAGGACGGTTTGCTGAACATCATGGCAGCGGGCGATATAGCCACCTTTGAGAAGGTGAAACCTGTCCTGGATGTACTGGGGGAAAATGTCTTTCACCTCGGCGAACTGGGTGCGGGCCATGTGACCAAGCTCATCAACAATTATATGGGCATGACGACAGCTTGCACCATGAGCCAAGCCTTTGCTGTGGCTGAACGCTCAGGGGTAAACAAACAGCAGCTTTTTGACATCATGTCAGCTGGACCGTCCAATTCCCCCTTTATGCAGTTTTGTAAGAACTACGCGGTGGATGGTGTCAGCGATTTGGGGTTTTCGATTAACAACGCCAACAAGGATCTTGGATACTTCTTGAAGCTGGCCGAGGACGTGGGCACTCGTGCCGAGATCGCTGAAGGAACCGCGAACAACCTTCAGGCAGCAGCGGACGCAGGCATGGGCGACGGCAACGTGCCGGAAATCTTCGACTATTTTGCCAAGCTTTAGCGTCAGATCCATCAGTCACGCATAGCAGCACCAATTGAACGGGAAAGAGCAACCATGAGACTTCAGGGAAAGACCGCAATTGTCACGGGTGGTGGCCGCGATATCGGGCGCGCCTGCGCTGTCAAATTCGCCTCCGAAGGGGTAAATGTCGCGGTGAACTACTTCGCCAGTAGTGCCGGCGCCGAGGAAACCGTAGCCGAGATCAAAAAGATCGGTGGACAGGCGTTTGCAATGCAAGGCGACCTGAACAAACCCGAAGAGGTCGATGCGTTGATCGCCAAGACGGTCGATACCTATGGCAGCCTGAACATTCTGGTGAACAATGCCGGAGGTTTGATCGCGCGCAAGAAAATCGCCGAGATGTCGCTTGAGCATTGGCAGGCTGTCATGGATCTCAACCTGACCAGCACGTTTCTTATGGTCAAAGCGGCACTGCTGCATATGAAATCCGGGGCCATTGTAAACATCGCCAGTCAGGCGGGTCGCGACGGTGGTGGCCCGGGTGCGTCGGCTTATGCAACGTCAAAAGGCGGGGTCATGACGCTCACCCGTAGTCTTGCAAAAGAACTGGGTCCGGATATCCGTGTCAACGCAATCTGCCCAGGCATGATCGACACGGATTTCCATAACATCCATACTCCCGATGCAGGCCGTCGGGGGCTAGAAGCTGCTGCGCCGCTCAAGCGGCAAGGCCAGTCTCAGGACGTTGCGAACCTCGTGGCGTTTCTGGCAAGCGAGGACTCGGCTTATCTGACCGGGACCAATGTCGATATCAATGGTGGGATGCTGTTCTCGTGACCACTGCAGAACAGGTTACCTAATTGTCGAACGCTACCGTTTGCCAAACTTCGAAGTACTGGAAACCGGAATATGCGAATTCTCGCGATAGGTGAATGTATGGCCGAAATGGCCCCAACTGACGCGCCAAGCACGTATCAAATGGGGTTCGCCGGAGACACGTTCAATACAGCTTGGTATCTGGCCCAACTCACACCCGAAACGCCCTTGTCCTATTTTACAGCCGTCGGAGATGACGCCATCTCATCACGGATGCTGAGTGTCATGCGCGAAAGCGGGGTCAACACCCAGAAGGTGCGGATCGTGCCAAACCGTTCAGTGGGGTTGTATCTTATCACGCTAAACAACGGGGAACGCAGTTTTACCTATTGGCGCGGCCAGTCGGCCGCACGCCTATTGGCCCAAGACAAGCAAGCACTTGCCCACGCCATGACGCAATCTGATCTCATTTATTTCTCGGGCATCACTCTGGCAATCTTGAACCCTGAAGGGCGCGCTGCCTTGCTTGACGTTGCTCGGTCAGCGCGGCGTGCCGGAAAACGGATTGCCTTCGACCCCAATCTGCGCCCGCATCTTTGGGACAGCCCCTCTGAGATGACCGAGAACATCATGCAGGCGGCCGCCGTTAGCGATATTGCCTTGCCATCATTCGAGGACGAGGCACTTTGGTTCAGCGACATGAACCCCGCGGCCACTTTGCAGCGCTATGCAAGGGCGGGTGCAGAAACGATCGTTGTCAAGAATGGCGCAGAAACGGTCATTTTTCGTACTCGCGGCGCAGAGGGCTCTGTCCATGTTCCGCCTCTGGCCTCGGTTGTGGATACGACTGCTGCAGGCGACAGTTTCAACGCTGGCATTCTGGCGGGGCTGGCAACGGAAAAATCCTTACCTGACAGCATAGCACTGGCCTGCAAACTGGCAGGGCATGTCGTGCAAGGCAAAGGTGCACTTGTTCCCGTCAACCAAAGCCTGCTCGATAGTTGCCAACAGCCTTAGCAGAAGGATCCAGCCCTTGCCGAACCCTCAGCCTGCCGAAACGATCAAACTGCATCCGGATACGCTTGATCGCTTGTCAAAGGTCAGCACAGCGACTGTGGCCACGCTGCTTTACAAACGCGGTTATCAAAACGCCTATGTTCAAGGCGTTGCCCCATTGGGCAAGGGCAAGCCCTCCCTTGTCGGCCCGGCTTTTACACTGCGCTACATTCCTGCTCGGCCTGACACCGACCCGATCGAGGCGTTTCGTGAGCCAGATCACCCGCAGCGCGTGGCCGTGGAAACATGTCCTGAACGCGCGGTATTGGTCATGGATTGTCGGCAGGATGCATCGGCGGCCTCGGCAGGTTCGATCCTTTTGACGCGACTGGAAATGCGCGGAGCAGCGGGCGTTGTCACGGATGGTGGAATTCGCGACGCCGACGGTGCCGCAGCACTTGAGATGCCAGTCTTTGCTGCAAAACCGTCTGCCCCAACCAACCTTACGAAACATCATGCGGTAGATATCGGTTTGCCAATCGGGTGTGGCGGCGTGGCGGTCTATCCTGGTGACATCGTTCTGGGTGATGGCGATGGTGTCATGATTATCCCACGCCACCTCGCCGATGACATTGCGATCGAGGCAGGCCCAATGGAGCTGTTCGAACGCTTCGTTCTGGAAGAGGTGCGAAAAAGCACCCCCGTAATTGGACTTTATCCTGCAACCGACCCAGACGTTCTCGAACGATTTGAGGTCTGGCGCGCGCGGCTCTCTGACTGATGTCTGAATCGCTGCAATGTAGGTTTTGTCAGAAGAACTTGGCTTGAGGCGGGCAAGGGGGCATTCATAGCCTTTGTGGATGGAAAGACGATCACCATTTAAATGCTTCAAAACCAGTCCCGAGATCATCCGCTTTGCGGTGATGCTGTACATCCTTTCCCGCTCTCGCTTCGGAATGTCGAAGATCTGCTGCACGAGCGAGGCATCGACGTGCGCCACGAAACTGTTCGATTTTGGTGGCACAGGTTTGGCCCGATGTTTGCTGCTGATATAAGGCGGAAGCGTGTTCAGCTGCTGCGCGCGTTCTCCAAATGGAAGTGGCACGTTGACGAGGTTTTCGTGAAGGTAAATGGCAAGCGGCATTATATTTGGCGGGCCGTTTATCAGTAAGGCGAGGTACTGGAAGCTGTTGTCACCAAGCGCCAAAACAATGCTGCAGCATTGAAATTCCTTGAGAAATTGATGAAGCGACACGGCAAAGCGGAAACCATCGTCACGGATCGCTTTGCCTCATACAGAGCCGCTCTCAGAGAGCTTGGCGTTACCGAAAAACAAAGGACGGGCAGGTGGCTCAACAACTGCGTCGAGAATTCGCACCTGCCGTTTCGAAGACGCGAACGCGTAATGCAGCGGTTCATACGGGTGCGAAGTTTACAGACATTCGCCTCCGTCCATTCCTCCGTCTACAACCACTTTAACAAGGAGCGATCTCACCAGCAGAGATACATTCAAGCTGACCCGCGCCGCCGCCCTTAGCGAGTGGCGTCAACTTTGTTCCGGATAGGTTCGCGGTTTCCGCGACAAACTGAGGCTAGTTCGAATTAGTCGGAAAACATCTAGGGAAATCCGTTTTCGGTCGGGCGGGCAGCGCGACGCCATTTTTTGCGCCAGAAATCGGATCAATGACGGACGACGCCGCAGCTTAGGTTAAGAATTGCGTCCCTCGCGTGCTGATCCGATGCCAAGGATCAGGTCGGCGCATCGTTCGCCAAGCATCATGGCAGGTGCGTTTGTGTTGCCGGCGTTGATGTCAGGCACTGCGGACATGTCGCAAACCCGTAAGCGCTCGATCCCGCGCACACGCATTCTGGCGTCCAGCACTGCCATTCCGTCGCCGTCCCGACCCATTTTGGCAGTGCCCGCCGGGTGATAGTTGGTTTTTACGAATCTCTTACAATGTGCTCGCAGCGTCTGTTCGTCGTCCGCTATCGGAATGACGACTTCGCGAACCCTTTGAGCAAGCGGGCCCGACGTGAATGCCCGGCGAAAGAACCGCTGCCCCCGGATCATCTCTTGCATATCGTCTTCATGCTTCAGAAGGTTGGGCGAGACCACTGGCATGGTGTGAGGATCGGCCGAGCGAAGTCGGACCTCTCCGCGTGATTTCGGTTTGACCACGACGGTCGTAACGGTCAGGCCAAAGTCATCCTGCACCTCGTCCAGAGCGTCGCGATCCAGATAAACAATTGGCACGCAAAAGGCTTGGATGGTCGGTTCTCCATCAGGAATCGACGGATTGACAAACGCGCCGGCTTCGACTCCGGCGGAAGTCACCGGTCCGCTGCCGAACAGTTTGAACTGGATGCCGTTGCGAAGCATCCGCCAGCCCTCACCTTGTTTGAAGTATCCGTAGGGACCGTTGGCAAAGGCGGTAATTGGAACTTCGGGGTGGTCAATCAGGTTCTGGCCAACCCCCGGCAATGGGCAGATCACGGGAATACAGTGATCGGCAAGATGTGCATCAGGTCCGATGCCTGATAGCATTAGGATTTTTGGCGTCACCAGAGCGCCCGCCGCAACGACAACTTCACCATCGCACCGGACCGTGTGGGCTCCGCGTTTGTCTCGATACTGCACGCCGACGGCCTTATCGTTTTCGATGATGACTTTGCTGACCGTTGCGCCAAGCCGGATGGTCAAGTTCGGGTTCGTCTCGAGAGGGGCGAGAAAAGCATAAGCCGACGAACTGCGCTTACCGGCGCGATTGGTGAACTGATAGAACCCGACACCGCGCTGCGTTGCGCCGTTGAAGTCCGTGTTGAATGGTTCGCCAAGGGCCTGCACCGACTGAACGAACCAACGTGACATGTCGTCGATATGCCCCGGATCCGAGACCTGCACCGGACCGTTGCTGCCATGCAGGTCATTGTGAAGCCTGTTGTTGTCTTCCATCCTGCGGAAGTAGGGCAGCACATCATCCCATCCCCAGCCGACTCTGTCGTTGGTCTGTCGGAGCAGGTTTTCCCACGCGTCATAATCAGAAGGGCGGCCACGCATATAGACCTGGGCATTCACAGACGACCCGCCACCCAGCACGTTGGCCTGCGGAATGTCATGCACGCGACCGTCCAGGTGGTCCTGCGGTTCGGTCTGGTGGTAGGTCATGAACTTGGACCCGTTGATCATCTTGAAGATACCCGGCGGCATGTCCAGCAACGGATGGCGGTGCGAATGCCCGGCCTCCAGCACCAGAACCCTGCACTTGCCCTGGTTGACCAGTCGCGCTGCAGCGGCTGCGCCGGCAGAGCCGCCGCCGATGACGATATGATCGAAGGTTTCCGTCACGAGTTCGCCTTCAGGCCCGGCGTTTGGGTTCGCTGATCGAGTCGCGCTCCACCAGTTCGCATTCAAGCTTCACGAGAGGGTGTCGCTGACCATCCGTCGGACCGTGGAACAACTGTTCGATGACCCAGCGTCCCATCGCCCTAGTTGGAAGGATCATCGAGGTCAGGGGTGGCGACAGGTGTCGCGCGGTTTCGTCATCGTCGAATCCGATGACCGAGATGTCCTCGGGGATGGATAGGCCAAGTTCCTTGAGCGCCTCATAGCAGCCGATTGCCATTCGGTCATTCTGACAGAAAATGGCGGTTGGCGGAGAGGGCAGGTCCATCAATTCGCGCGTGGCAGCATAGCCTGCGCTGGGCAGCCAGTTGCCCTCGATGACCAAATCCTCGTCAAATGGGATGTCGGCGGAAGCAAGGGCGTTTCTGTACCCGGTCGTTCGCCCTGCGGCGCATTCCATGAACGGCTCGCCGGTGATGGTGGCGATTCGTTTGTGCCCCGCCTTGATCAGGGCGTTGGTCGCCGTATGTCCAGCGGCGACTTCACCGGGGATCACCGCAGGAAAAGAGAGGTCGTCGCAAAAGCAGTTCAGCAGCAGAACCGGGGTTGCGGTCTGCCTGAGGATTTCCGGAACGACCACCCGCCGGGTGAAAACGGTTGCGTAAATGATGCCCGCAACCTGTTGGTCGAGGAAATACCTAAGCGTTCTGGGTTCGACCTCGGGGTCGTTTTGGGTTTCTGCCAGCAATACAAGATTTCCCGTGTCCCGAACGGCCTGTTTCACGCCATTAAACGCGTTTACCATTTCGGGGCTCGACGCCAGATCGTCCACGACAAAAGCGATGGTGCCGTCTAACGCCGAGGGCCGAGGCGCGCTGTTCTGTGGTTTCCTGAGTTGAGAGGGCATGGCGTATCCAAGCGTGTTGGCGGCGTCCAGGACTCTTTGCTTTGTGTCCTCGGAGATTTTGACGGAATCGTTCTTGTTTAGAACCAGCGATACTGTCGTCTGTGAGCACCCGGCGACGCGTGCAATATCATGCATCGTTATGCGCTGCCGGCCCGCGACTCGTCCCACGCCCCTGTGCTGCCCGGCCTTGTTCGCTTGATCGTTCATCGCTCAACCTTTTTGTTCGCTTCCTTTTTATCGACAATACGGAGGACGCGCAACTAATATTAGTGAATAGTAATTAATATTAGTGTTGACGAAATAATATTATTAGTGTTTTGATCGATGGTGGGGTCGCCAATGTGGTCTGACCGAGTAAGCGCGGGAGGCGAAATTGCGGTCTGTAGTGGGGGAGTTGGGTCAGGTGGTTCGGCATTCGATGTTCATCGATGGCCGCTTTACCGACTCTGACGCGGACACGGTTGGTGTCGAGAACCCTGCAAATGAAGAGATCGTTGCGCAAGTTCCAGATGGCGGTGCCGCTCATGCGGATGCGGCCGTCGAGGCGGCCCATCGTGCTTTTGGCTCGTGGTCCTCGCGCCCGGCGATCGAGCGGGCGCGACTGGTTCAGCGGTTGGCCGAAGCCATCCGGATTGACGCCGGGCGTCTGGCCGCTCTGATCACGGTCGAGCAGGGCAAACCCATCACGCAGGCCCGAAGTGAAGTTGATGCCGCTGTTACCTTTCTTTGCCATGCGGCTGAAGAGGCCCGGAGGATTTCGGGTGACATAGTGGCATCGGACAACAAGTCCGAGGAAATCCAGATCCGGCGTCATCCTTATGGCGTTGTTGTTGCGTTGACGGCTTGGAACTATCCGCTGGCATTGGCCGCCAGGAAAGTCGGGCCTGCGCTGGTCGCGGGCAACACTGTTGTTCTGTTGGGACACGAAATCACGCCGCTGTCCGGTCTCGCGATCGCCGAGCTTGCCGAAAAGGTCGGGTTTCCGCCCGGTGTTCTGAATGTTCTGACAGGCAAGGGGCCGGTGGTAGGGCAGCGGTTGGTCGAACACCCCGATACCTCACTGATCACAATGACCGGCAGCACACGAGCCGGTAAAGAGATTTTTCGCGCCGCGGCCGACCGGATCAAGGTTGTCCGGCTCGAGCTTGGCGGCAAGGCGCCGTTCATCGTGATGGAGGATGCGGATATTGACGCTGCTGTTTCGGCCGCCATTGCCGCCCGGTTTGCCAATTGCGGCCAGATTTGCACCTGCAACGAGCGTATGTATCTGCATCGCGGTATTTCGGATCAGTTCTTGGAAAAATTCGTGACAGCAGCCCGCGCATTGTCGATCGGAGATCCGATGGAGGACTGCGACCTGGGGCCCAAAGTCAGCAAGGTCGAAATGACCAAGGTCGCCGAAATCATCCAGCGCAGCATCGCCGAAGGTGCCACGGTCCATCTGGAAGGCGGGCCTTTGACGGACGGCGCGCACCGCGAAGGGCACTGGATGTCCCCAACGGTTCTCGAGGTCTCCGACAACGGCAATGCCGCGATGCAGGAGGAGGTCTTTGGACCCGTGGCGACAGCCATGCGAGTCGATGATTTTGATCAGGCGATAAGTTTTGCGAATGACACGTCATTCGGGCTGTCCGCCTATCTCTTTACGGCATCGCACCGGCGATTGATGGAGGCCCCGAGCCGTTTGAAGTTCGGCGAATTGTACCTGAACCGCTCCAATGGTGAGGCCGTACAGGGATTTCACACCGGTTGGGGTTTGTCCGGGGTTGGGGGCGAAGACGGCGCGTATGGCTTCGATGGCTATCTGAGGAAACAGACGACTTACATGAATTGGGCATGACCTAAAACTCGCGGTCAAAACGGAGGCGACCGCACCAATGGAGGAGGAATAACCATGAAACGCAGAACTCTTTTGATCTCGACGGTTGTCGCGGGTGCGCTGTTGGGCACGACTGCGATAGCGCAGGATCTGCCACCGCTTGAGCAGAAGGATCGCTACAAGGTCGGCTTTGCGCAGATGGAGTCGAACAATCCGTGGCGCATTGCCGAGACAAAATCGTTCCATGACACGGCCGAGGCCTGCGGCTGGGACCTTATCGCGACGGATGCAGCCGGATCTGCAGCAAAGCAGGTTGCGGATGTGGACAGCATGATCGCCCAAGGCATCGACGTTCTGTTCCTGCCCCCGCGGGAAGAAAAGCCGTTGATCCCAGCCGTTATGAAGGCCCGTGCCGCGGGAATCCCGACCTTTTTGGTGGACCGCTCGGTTGATCCGGCCGTTGCCAAGCCGGGCGAGCATTTTGTGGCGTTCCTTGGGTCGGATTTCATTGATCAGGGCAACCGTGCCGCACAGTGGCTGATGGAGAATTTCGACGGCGACAATGGCGTCATCGTCCAGTTGGAAGGCACGACTGGTTCTTCACCTGCAAATGACCGCAAAAAAGGTTTCGACGACGCGATTGCAACGGATGACCGCTTTGAGATCGTGGCTTCTCAGACCGGTGACTTTGCGCGCGACCTGGGTCGTCAGGTGATGGAAACCCTGCTGCAGGCGCACCCCGATGTGAACGTGGTCTACGCCCACAATGACGAGATGGCAATCGGTGCGATCCAGGCTCTGGAACTGGCCGGTCGCAAGCCTGGCGAGGACGTGACCATCGTTTCGATCGACGGGACACGCGATGCACTTCAGGCTATTATCGATGGCAAGATGGGGGTGACGGTGGAAAGCTCACCCTTCTTCGGCCCTCTGGCTTGTGAAGTCATGAATAAATACGCGGCTGGCGAGGCGATCCCGGAATGGGTGAAAGTCGAAGATCGCATCTTTACCAAGGACAATGCGGCCGATCACATCGACGAAGCCTATTGATTCTCCCTGGTGGGTGGTGCTGGCCTGTGGTCGGCGCCACCTGCAAGCAATCGGAGGAAGACATCTCATGAATGCGCTCGTCTCGATGTCGGGAATTGAAAAGTCCTTTGCCGGCGTGCCGGCACTTAGCCAGGCCAACCTGGAAATCGCGCCCGGCGAGGTTCATGCGCTGATCGGCCAGAACGGTGCGGGCAAATCGACGATGATCAAGGTTCTGACCGGAGTTTACGATCGGGATGCCGGCGACGTTCATCTGGCGGGTGTGCCAAGCCGCATTTCCACTCCGCGCGAAGCGCAGGAATCCGGAATTGCCACCATCTATCAAGAGCTCAACCTGGTGCCGCTGCGGTCAGTGACTGAAAACATCATCATGGGGTACGAACCCAAACGTCTCGGCTTTCTGGTCGACTGGCGCGAGGGCAACAGGCGCGCACGCGAGGTTCTTACGCGCTTTGGCATAGATATCGACGTGACCGAGCCGCTAGGAAATTTCTCGACAGCGATCCAGCAGTTGGTTGCGATTGCGCGGGCTGTTTCGCTGGATGCGAAACTTGTCATCATGGACGAACCCACGTCGTCGCTGGATGCCAGCGAAGTCGAGGTGCTGTTCGGTGTTGTGCGCGAGTTGAAGAAACAGGGCGTGTCTGTTCTTTATGTTTCGCATTTCCTCGATGAGCTGTTCCAAATATGCGATCGAGTCACAACGATGCGAGATGGGCGCACCGTCAGAACGCGTAACGTCCAGGATACGACCAAACTGGAAATGATCGCGGACATGCTGGGCCGCAACAAGGATGAGATCGCGGCAGACGGTTTGACGGACTTCGCAGGTGCCAAGGCCAAGAAAGGCGATATCGTTTTGCGGGCGGACTCTGTTTCAACAGGCCCGCGGCTGACGCATTTCGACCTCACTCTCCACCGCGGGGAAATCGTTGGGCTGGGCGGATTGCTGGGCTCAGGCCGGACCGAGGCGGCGCGCGCTTTGTTCGGAGTGGACGGGAAACGCAGCGGCGCAATCGAGTTGCATGGCGTGGTCGGGCAACCGTCCGGACCGGGTGACGCGATCGTAAACGGCGTCGGCTTTCTGACCGAAGATCGCAAGGCCGAAGGGATCATTCCAGACATGTCCGTGCGCGAGAACATGACGCTGGCCCTGCTGCCGAAACTGGCCAGTCGTGGTCAAATCGACTTTGCCCGCGAGCGCGAGATTGTTCAGGCCTTTATCGACGATCTGGGCATCAAGGCGGCGCATATGGACCAACCCATTCGCGAATTGTCCGGCGGCAACCAGCAGAAGGTGCTGCTTGCCCGTTGGCTGGCGACGCAGCCCGACATCCTGATACTCGACGAGCCGACCCGAGGCGTGGATGTTGGCGCCAAGCGAGAGATCCAATCGTTCATTCGGTCTTATGTCGAGAAGGGGTTTGGCGTCGTTCTCATCAGTTCGGAATTCGAAGAACTGGTGGAAGGCGCCGATCGCATCGTGGTCATGCACGAGGGACGCTCGGTCAAGGAACTGACCAACCCCGGGGTCACCGAGAACATACTGGTGCGCGCGCTTGCGCATCATGAAGAAGGAACTGGTTCATGGAACGCGCAATGAAGTTGCCGCAACGGGTCGCATCAATGACCTTCCGCTTTCACGGCGGCATCGCCGCGTTAGTCGCCCTGCTGGTGTTCAACGCGTTTTTCACACCTAATTTCCTGCAACTGCAAACCCTGTTCGTAAATATCAGCCAGGTCGCTACGATCGCCATCGTGGCCATGGGGATGACGCTGGTAATCGCCACGGGTGGGATCGATCTGTCGGTTGGGGCGGTCATGGCGCTGGCGGGGGCGCTTGCTCCGTTGATCTTTCTGTCGGATCTGGGCTCTGCCAATCCGATGCTAGGCGTCACTTTGGCCATTGTCCTGCCGCTGTTCATTGCGGGGCTATGCGGGGTATTCAACGGCGTGATGGTTGCCGTGTTGAACGTGCAGCCCATCGTTGCGACGCTCATTCTCTTCATCTCTGGTCGCGGTATTGCCCAAGTCCTGACGAACGGGAACTTGCAGACGTTTTCAAACCCTTCATTCAGTTATCTTGGAACTGGAAAAGTGCTTGGATTGCCGTTCCAGGGCTGGCTGGCGCTGGCCATTGCCTGTGTGCTGTTTTGGGTGATCACCAGAACCACATGGGGCCGTTACTTGCTGGCCATAGGGGGCAATGAACGCGCGGCCTATCTGTCGGGTGGTCCCGTCCGACGGGTCAAGATCGGGGCCTATGTCATCTGCGCGGTGCTTGCGGGCCTAGCCGGTTTGATCGTGGTTGCAATCAACTCGGCCTCGGACGCCGCGCGCAACGGCAATCTGATGGAGCTTGATGCCATCGCGGCCGCGGTTGTTGGCGGGGCTCTTTTGCAAGGCGGGCGAGCGCCGATCTTTGGTGCCATACTGGGTGCCGTCATCATCCAGTTGGTCAAATATACATTGTTGGCCAACGGGGTAGAGGACGAAGTTGCACTGATCGCCAAGGCCGTCATCATTATCCTGGCCGTTTGGGTCCAGCAGTTTCGGAGGGCTTAATCGATGTTGGATGAAACGGCTTTTGACTTGCGAAAATACCTTCGGCGTAATTCGGCCTCGGTGACGGTTTGGATCGCACTGCTGGCTTTGATTCTGTTCGGGCTGATGCGCTATGACAACTTTGGCAGCGCCTACAATTTCTCGTCTTTCCTGAATTACAACGCGATGTTCATCGCGATTGCGCTGGGCATGTGTTTTGTGATCATGACCGGCGGGATTGATCTGTCGGTCGGATCAGTGGCGGCCTTTACCTCGGTTGTTGCGGCCTATCTCAGCCCGTATGGGATTCAGGTTGCGTTGCCGGGGGCCGTTCTTGCCGGGGTTGGTTTCGGGGCGATCAACGCCTTTTGCATAATCATCCTTCGGATCCCGCCCTTCATCGCCACGCTGGCCACCATGCTGGCCGCAAAAGGCGGCGCATTGGTGATTTCGGGCGCCCAGACAATTTCGGTCGATTGGGGGTCGAACTTCACCAAGCTTGGCATGGGGCAGGCGTTTGGCCTGTTTCCATGGGCAATCGTCATCGTGGCCGGACTGACTCTGGCACTTTGGCTGGTGCTGGAAAGAACCACCATCGGGCGGACCGTCTTGGCGATCGGTGGCAGCGAGGATGCCTCGAACCTCATGGGCCTGAAGGTCAATCGCGCCAAGGCTTTTGTCTACCTGCTGTCGGGTGGCTGTGCGGGGCTGGCCGGAGTCTTTCTGGCCTCGGGTTTTGGAGCTGGGCAACCCCTTGAAGGCATCGGATGGGAATTGTCAGCTATCGCTTCCGTGGTTGTAGGCGGCACTTTGTTGACGGGTGGGATGGGATCGATCCCTGCGACGGTCGCCGGCGCGTTGTTGCTGGGGCTGGTTTTCAACGTTCTAAACTTTGAAAACGGTCAGGGCACCATCAGTTTCAGTGCCTATTGGCAAATGGTCATACGTGGAGGCTTTCTATTTGCGGTCATCCTTTTACAGTCTCGGGTTATTGCCAGGCAGCAGAAGGTCTTGGGTTAATGAATCGCATAGAAAGTGTATCAGCGCGGCTGTTCAACGTTCCGCTCGCAGAGGTCCTGGTCGACGCCAAACATGGGGATCACACGTTTTTTCAATTGATCACGGTCACCATTCAAACCTCGGATGGGGTCGAGGGGGTCGGGTATACCTATACCGGGGGCAAGGGTGGTCACGCCATTCTGGCGATGATCAAGCATGACCTGTCACCGTTCCTTGTTGGACAAGACGCCGAACAGATCGAAAGCCTGTACGATGCCATGCAGTGGCACGTGCACTACGTCGCACGGGGCGGGATCGCCTCGTTTGCCATCTCGGCCGTGGATATTGCACTGTGGGATATTCGCGGCAGAACGCAGAATGCGCCATTGTGGCAGATGGCCGGTGGAGCGTCGAAAAGGTGCAAGGCCTATGCCGGCGGGATCGACCTGAATTTCTCGTTGGAGAAACTGCTGCGTCAGACCGAAGGGTACCTTGCGCGTGGGTTCAACGCAGTCAAGATCAAGGTCGGTCAACCAGACCTGGCCGACGATCTTGCACGTGCCCGGGCGGTGCGCGAGATGCTGGGGCCGGACCGGTTCTTCATGGTCGATGCGAATTACTCTATGAGTGTCGAACAGGCCATCGTCGCTGCCAGAGGGTTCGCCGACTGCGATATCCTGTGGTTCGAGGAACCGACAATTCCAGACGACTACAAAGGTTATGGCCGAATTGTCGAAGCGACGGGCGTTCCCCTTGCCATGGGTGAAAACTTGCACACCATACACGAATTTGAATACGCCTTTGATGACGCGAAACTGAGTTTTATCCAGCCCGATGCCTCAAACTGCGGTGGAATCACCGGCTGGCTGCGCGTGGCCGCGCTAAGCGCACAACACGGCATTCCGGTTTGCAGTCATGGGATGCAGGAACTGCACGTCAGCCTTGTTTCTGCGCAACCCAACGCAGGGTGGCTGGAAGTACACTCATTTCCGATAGACCAGTACACGACCCGTCCGCTGGTTGTGGAAGACTGTCTGGCCGTAGCCCCGGATACCCCGGGAACCGGAGTGGAGTTCGACTGGGAAAAATTGAATGCGGAACACAAGGAGATGCAATAATGACGACCCAGACGATCTCTGCGGCATACTACAGGGGCGATAAGAGCTTTGCTGTAGAGCAAGCCCAAGCGACTGCTCCGGGCCTAGGCGAGGTTGCCGTTCGCGTTGCCTATTGCGGGATTTGCGGGACGGATATGCACGTCTACCACGGCAACATGGATGCCCGCGTCGGCCTGAACCGGGTGATTGGGCATGAGATGTCAGGTGTCGTCGAAGCGGTGGGCGAGGGCGTCGATACGGTCGAACCCGGCCAGAAGGTCGTTGTCCGACCGCTTGATCACTGCGGAGAATGCCCAGCTTGCAAGCGGGGGCATCAGCATATCTGTCAGAATCTCAAGTTTCTCGGCCTCGACACCGATGGCGCGATGCAAGAGATCTGGACTGTTCCGGCCCACACGTTGCACGTTCTGCCGGATGACTTGCGCATGGATCACGCGGCGCTGATCGAGCCGGTTGCCGTTGCCTGCCACGATGTGCGGCTGTCTGACCTGCAACCTAGAGAGGACGTTGTCGTTATCGGCGGCGGCCCGATTGGCATCCTGGTTGCCATGGTTGCGCGGGACGCGGGTGGAAATGTCGTAATTTCCGAAGTGAATCCGAACCGTCTTGCGATAGCTGAAAAACTTGGCTTTGACACGATCAACCCAACCGAAACCGACCTAGTGTCCACAATCAATGCGCGCACGGGCGACAAAGGGGCAGATGTGGTTTTCGAGGTGTCAGGAACGCAGCCCGGTGTCGATGCAATGACCGCCGTTGCCGCGACTCGGGCCCGGATCGTAATGGTCGCGATTCATGCTCAAAAACCTCAGATAGACCTGTTCCAGTTCTTCTGGCGAGAGCTGCAACTGATCGGTGCTCGGGTCTATGAGCCAGAGGATTACGAGAAAGCCATTGCAGTTGTCGCCTCGGGCGGAGTGGACGCGGATGTTGTGATCACGGACGTCAGCCCACTGGCAGACATTCAGGCCGCGTTCGAAGCACTGGATCGCAGCCCAACCGCGATGAAAAGCCTGATCGAAGTAGGACCGCGTTCATGAGTGTTTTGCAAAGTTTCGACCTGACGGGAAAGACGGCCCTTGTGACCGGGTGCAAACGCGGTATCGGGCGCGGTATGGCCGAAGCATTGGCATCGGCCGGAGCCAATATCATCGGAGTGTCCGCCTCGCTCGAGCTGTCTGGCTCGGATGTCGAAAAAGCCGTGACGGCGATGGGACGCAATTTCCGG
This sequence comes from Ruegeria sp. YTSA072, assembly GCF_059610285.1. Classification (NCBI taxonomy): domain Bacteria; kingdom Pseudomonadati; phylum Pseudomonadota; class Alphaproteobacteria; order Rhodobacterales; family Roseobacteraceae; genus Ruegeria; species Ruegeria sp. YTSA072. The sequence continues at coordinate 98,088 of NZ_JBXWNI010000010.1, forward strand.
GCCTACCAATGCGACTTCTCGGATCGCGCCGCGCTGCATGGGTTCATTGATCAGTTGAGGGCCGACGGACAAATCTTTGATATACTTGTCAACAATGCCGGCACGATCAAACGCAAACCTGCCGCCGAACACCCGGACGACTGGTGGGACGAAGTGATGGAGGTGAACCTGTCCTCGCAGTTCGTTCTGTCACGCGAGATCGGCAAGGACATGCTGGCGCGCGGCTCGGGGAAGATCATCTTCACTGCATCGCTGCTGACATTTCAGGGCGGCATCACCGTTCCGGGCTATGCGGCCTCGAAAGGCGGGATTGGACAGCTGACCAAAGCCTTGGCCAACGAATGGGCCGGGCAGGGCGTAAACGTGAATGCGATCGCGCCTGGCTACATCGCGACTGACAACACCCAAGCCCTGCGGGATGATCCGGTCCGGTCGAAGTCGATCCTGGAACGAACACCCCAAGGCCGTTGGGGTACGCCCGTTGATTTTGCCGGACCGGTGGTCTTTCTGGCCTCTGCTGCGTCGGACTTCGTCAACGGTGAAATCCTTGTAGTCGACGGGGGCTGGATGGGGCGTTAGCACTGACAACGCTCCATGTCATCCAAGGCATCACGTCCCGATGTAGTGCACCTTCAATCGGCGTGCATTGGGTGCTTCCCGATGTTCGAACAGGTACAGGCTTTGTACGCGACCCAGCGGAAGCTGCCCCTGTTCGACCGGGATCGATACCTGAGTTTGCGTCAACAGCGCCCGCAGATGCGATGGAGCGTTGTCGTCCTCGGTCGGGCGGTGGTGATACTTGCCTGGTGACTTGGGTACGAGTTTCTCGAAGAACGTCTCGATATCCTTGAGCACTTCGGGATCGGCATTGGCCTGCACCAACAGCGCGGCACCGGTGTGGGCGCACCAAAGGGTCAGCAAGCCCGAGAAAAATTCGTGTTCGAACACCGCACGCTGAACGATCCCGCTGATGTCGATGAGGGATTTGCCCGGCGTTTCAATGGACAGGTCAAAAAACTGTTGTTTCATCCAGCAGGCCCTTTCCTTGATTTCACGCGAACGCGCCCAGCTTTCTACATCTCACTTGGCATTCAGCAATGGGGGTCAAACTTTTGATTTTGAACGCATATTGACTGCATTTTCATGCAAACAGGCTTTTAAACTGGTCCACACACAGACGAAAACCATCTTCGAAGTTCCCGTTGCCGGGTTGATAAACGCTTTCGAAAGAAATGACGCCATCATAGCCGTCGGATCTGAGCGCGTCCGCGATGGGTTGGAACAAAGGCGCAAGCTGACCTTCCCCCATGCGGCGCACTTCCAGCGTTGCCCGCGGCGTGTCGACCTTTACGTCCTTGATGTGAATGTGACCCAGGTAGCCGCCGCGCAGTTCTTCATAACCGTCTGGGTATGCCAGTTCATGGCACCAGCAGTTGTTTCCGGGGTCCCACAGCACTTTCAAAGAGTCTTTTGCGTCTAACTCGTCAATCAGCTTGCGGGCTGTATAGTTGGAATTGACCAGCGTGCCGTTTCCGGTTTCCACGACAAGCGTCACGCCCTCAGCTCTTGCCAGTTCAACCGCCGGCGCGATCAGCGGCGGCATCGAGTCCCATACCCCATGCGCCACGTTCCACTTCTCGGCGCCGTTTTTTCCCCAGAGTATCTGCTCTTTTCGTTGCGTCATGATCCGAACCAGCGGAGACGCAACAACATGCGCCATGTCGATCACGCGTTTCAAGGCGTCCATATGCCGAGTGTGCAGGTCGTCGCCGGGCTTGTTGGCAGCAGTCATCCCCGCAAAGATATGGCGCGACAGACACGACACAGGCTTGCCCCGGTCGCGCAAAAGCGCGTCGATCTCGGCAATTTCCTGCGGGGAATGGTCTCCGACCTCTGAATCGCCAACGAATTGAAGCTCTGCATAGTCCAGACCGAATTCGTCCATTACGTCCACGGCATGCCGCAGATCGCGGGAAATGCCGTCGCAAATTACACCTAATTTCATGTCCGGTCCCCTCAGCGATGCAATTCTGCGCCAACGATCTCTTCGATGACGCGAGTACACACCCAGTTGTCGCCATTCGGGTACTTGGTTTTTCCGGCGTGAAAGATCTGCATTGCGGATGACGCTGTGTGCATGGGAACGCCCAATGCACCGGCCAGTGCTAGAGAGATCGTCAGGTCCTTATGCATGGTTGCGATATGACTACCGGTGGCTTCGAACTTGCGATCAATGATGTTTTCAAGGGCGGTATTCACGACGCCGCACCCCGCGCTGGATGAGGAGAACACATCAAGCAATGCCTGACCGCTGACACCGGCTTTGGCCGCCAGGGCCGCAGCCTCGAATGTGGCGGAAAAGATCGATCCGATAAGGGATTGCAGGCAGGCTTTCACGGTTTGCCCGTCGCCGGCGTTTTCTCCAACCCGATGAATGGTTGCCGACACTGCCTGCATGACTTCGGCATTTTGGTCCAGCACATCCGCAGCGCCGGCAGCCATCATCGTCAATGTGCCGGTCTGCGCGCCGGGAAATCCACCCGAGACCGGAGTGTCGATCAGGTGGATGCCTGCGCCCTCCATGTCTTGCCCGATAGCGCTTGCTTCGGCCGGGGTAATGGTCGCCGACAGGATGACAGTTCCGCCTTTGGCCATGTTCGCAACCAAGCCATTTTCACCCAGAATGACATCGCGGGCCTGATCTCCGTTCATCACCATGACAAACACAGCGGCGGCGTGACGGCCGACCTGCCCCACGCTGTCCTTGGCCAAGCCGCCCATGTCGGTAAATGCCTTCATGCGCGTCTCGCTCAGGTCGAAACCTGATGTTTCAAAGCCATTCTTGATCAGGTTCTTGGCAAGGCCGCTGCCCATGTCGCCAAGACCGATTACGCCTGCAGTTTTCATAAATAATCCTCCCGTTTTCCGCCATCTCCGTATGGCAGACGTTTCGAAAAATGATGCCCAATCGCATCGGTTTTCGCGGGAGTTTCACGCGTCTTGAACAGACGTCGGGCGAGTCCGGAAGACACCCCGCTGCCCGTATACGTAATGTAAGTAAACGAAGAATGCGGCGCGCAGGCAAGCAAAGAAGTGTTGCGGGTGGAAAGAAACTGTCTGATCCGACGCGTTAGGAAAACGCCGCCATGATGCCGCGCAGTTCCGCCAGCCCGCGCATTCGTCCGATCAGCGGATAACCGGGAGTACTGTGTCCGCCCAGATCGCTCAGCAGTTCTTGTCCGTGGTCAGGCCGCATCGGAATTTGCCAGTCGCCACGCCCTTGGGATTTGCGGCGGCGCTGTTCGTTCATCAACTCGCGAATGGTGCCGACCATGTCGGTGTCGCCCTCCAGATGCGGGGCCTCAAAGAAGTCTGGCTTCTGGCTGTATGACCCCGCGATGCGTCTGGTGTTCCGCAAGTGAACAAAGTGAATCCGGCCGCCATGTCTACGCACGAAGTCCGGCCCATCGAATTCGGGGGACACTCCCAGCGAGCCGGTACACAACGTTGCGCCGTTCGCCTGCAAATCAACCGCATTCAGAACGGCGCCGTAGTCATCGGTGCTGGACATGACCCGCGGCAGACCGAGCAACGAGAACGGCGGATCATCCGGATGACAGCACAAGCGTAGATCTAGTTCTTGGGCCTCTGGGGCGACCTCGGAAAGGAAGTCTATGAGGTTTGCGCGAAGCTGGTCACGGCCTATGTGCGCATATGTCCGCAACAAAGAGCGTACGTCCTGCACGCTCCACTGATCGTTGGCGCCGGGCAGCCCCGCAGTGACATTGTGCTGCAACTGGGCTTTGGATTCATCCGACATGCGCAAGAAACGATCCTTGGCCGTTTGCTGGACGTCGCTGGAATAGTCTTCCGACGCACCTAGACGTTCGAGAATATATATGTCGAATGCAGCAAAATCGGTCAGGTCGAACAGCATGGCCGTTCCGCCATGCGGCTGCGGGGCGCGAAGGGCGGTGCGTGTCCAATCCAGGATTGGCATGAAGTTGTAGCAAACGACTTTGACTCCACGGGCGGACAGGGCTCTGAGGCTGGACTTGTAAGCCTGGAGATGTTCGGCCATGTCTGTGGATTGCGTCTTGATCGCCTCGGAGACGGGCAGGCTTTCGACAACGTCCCAACTGTACCCGTCAGCGGTCAGAACGGCCTGCCGGTCGGCGATGCTCTGTTCGTCCCAGGGCTGTCCCGGTGGGATGTGATGCAGCGCGGTGACAATGCCCTGAACCCCGACTTGATGGAGATCGACCAGGGCGATCGGATCTTCGGGTCCGAACCAACGCCAGCATTGTTTCATGGCAGCCATCCTTCATACAGAGGGTGATCGGGCTCGATGGGAAGGGCAACACGCTGCCCGGTGCGCGCCGCGTGATAAATCGCCGTCACAAGGCCGATGGACGCAGCACCGTCCTGCAGTGTAACGACTGAATTTGCCTCGGACCGTAGCGCCTTGCCGACTTGGGTAAAGAACCCTTCGAAACCTGTTGGCTCCATAGCGGAGGCGGCAAGAGCGTCGTCGATAGTGGCTTGATTCAACGGGTCCCGCGCGACGAATGTCCAAGGCATTTGACCCGGGGCATAGGGTTCCGTGCCAGAGGTGGCGGTCACTTTTTCAAAGACGAACCGCAGGCGGGTTTCGTCCTTAGCGGCGCCTAGTGTGATGTTGCTTGTGCACAAAGCTCCAGAAGTCATGCCAAAGCAGATCGCAGCGCAGTCTTCCGTCTCGATCGGGTTAACTCGCGTTGTGGCCATTGCGGACACCCAGGCGATATCACCCGCAATATGAGTCAGCAGATCATGGTTGTGGATGGCATGGCCCAGCACTGCGCCGCCGCGTTCACCGGCCCATGTTCCCCGCCACGGCACCGCGTAATAGTCTGCCCCCCGGGACCAATGAGTTTCAAGCGCGGCAGTTTGGACCGCTCCGGTGAGGCCTGAACGTTGCAACTGGCGCAATTGGGCCAGTGACGGGCCCCACCGGTATTGAAAGACCGGAAACACATGCTTGCCCGTGCTGCGGGCGGTTTCCGTGATCCGATCTACATCCTGCATAGAGGTCGCAAGGGGCTTTTCGCATACAACGTGTTTTCCTGCGGCCAGTGCCGCAAGGGTGGTCGGTACATGCAGATGGGGTGGCAGGCAGTTGTCGATGACATCAATCGCCGGATCATCCAGAGCGTCTTGAATGTTGGTCAGTGCTTGAAAATCCGAGTTTTGTCGAATCTGCTCGATCCGGTCCGTATTCTGGTCGACGACGGCGGCTACGCGGAAGGTGCGGTCAAGCCGTTCCAGTGCGCTCAGATGTTGCGCACCGATACCTGCGCCAAGGATCGCAACGTTGATCATTTTCGTTCCGCCATTTCCTGTGCACGCAGCGCCAGTTCCATGACCGTAAAGCAGTGGGTCTGCGCCATTGCGGTTTCGGTCCGGTTACGGACGTCATCGGCGAGGCGCGAAAAGTAGGGAAGGTCGGCGTTGGTTGCGTCGATCTTTTGGCAGGTTTCACCATTGACGAGGATCAGATGGTCTGTTCCCGAGGCACCACCCACATCGACGTATTTCCGCAACTCGATATAGCCTTCGGTGCCTAGGATCGTCAGGCGACCATCCCCCCAGTTTGGCAAGGCATCCGGAGTGAACCAGTCAACCCGGATGTACCCGGTGCCATTCTCGCTTCGAAGATTGAGCTCTCCGAAATCCTGCAATCCGGGATCATTGGGGTTTGCGTAGTTCGCTACATAGGCGTTTGTGATTTCTGCGGTTTTCGAACCTGTGTAGTGCAAGAACTGATCGATCTGATGCGAGGCTATATCGGTCAGAATGCCGCCATAGCGGTCACGCTGAAAAAACCATTCCGGCCGGGTTGCGCGGTTCAATCGGTGCGGGCCAAGTCCGACCGTCTGGATCACGCGCCCGATGGCACCGGCCTCGATCAACTCGGTCGCCCGGGTGCTGACCGGCGTTTCAAACCTTTCGGAAAAATCCACCGACCAGATTCGACTGGTGTCCGCAACCGCCCGTTTGATCTGGTAGAGTTGCTCGAACGACGTGCAGCCCGGCTTGTCGCTCATGACATCCATACCGTTCTGCATGGCACGGATCGTCAACGCGGCCCTATCTGCCGGAATTGCGGAAATCAGCGCCAAATCCGCCCCGCAGGCTAAAGCGTCTTCCAGTCGGGCCAATCGTGGAATATCGGGAAACCTTTTGACGTAGCCCGCCAGCGTTTCGGGTTCGCCTTGTGTCCAATAGCCAACGCAGTCCACGCCGATTTTGCGCATGTTTTCCGTCATGCCATAGATATGGCGGTGGTCCAGGCCAAGGGCGACGCAGGTTAGGCTCATGAGATGACTCGTGTTTTCTGGCCGGTTCGATTGGCGATCTGCATCGCGTCTATGACGGCGTGGGTCAAAAGGGCACTGCGTCCGGTGGCCATGGGTCGCGTTCCACCGGCGAGTGCGTTGGCAAAATCCTCTATGACCGCCTGGTGCCATTCATGGGTGAACGCCATGGGATCGGCCCCGCCGCCTGTGGCGGACGTTTCGCCAACCGTGGATTTCTGACCGTCGAAAGTGGTCAAGGTCAGAACACCTGATTCCAGATGCGCTTTGGCGTGCGTGCCCTGGATCGTGATAGATTCAGCGGCCCCGGGATATACGGCGGTGGTTGCCATCAACGTTCCCACCGCGCCGTTATCCATTTCAAAGATTGCACCTGCCCAATCCTCGGCCTCGAGATCGTGCAACGGAGTTTTTCTCATCATGGTTTGAATGTCCGAGATCGGCCCCAGCAGCCACATCGCGAGGTCAAGCGTGTGGATTGCCTGCGAAATCATGACACCGCCTCCGTCGCGTGCATAAGTGCCGCGACCTGGCTCGTCATAGTAGCTCTGATTGCGCCACCAGGGGACATGGATTTCCACCGTGGCGATCGCGCCCAACTCACCCTGTACAATGGCTGATTTCAGCGCCTGCGAGGCGGTGCGAGCGCGGTGCTGAAAAACGATGCCCAGCAGCACGCCAGACACCTCGCACTGCTCGACTATGGCTGTCGCGGCGCCCAGCGTTCTTTCGATAGGCTTTTCCATTAGGATCGGTTTCGAAGCGGTCGAAAGAACCCGCACCAACTCTGTGCGCTGATCAGGCGGGGTAGCGATGATCGCAAAGTCGACGTTTGAGTCGTTTGCGATTTCCTCAACCGAGCTGAACGCGCGGGTGTCGTTTCGCTGCGCGAACTCAGCTGCTTTTTCAGGATTGCGCCCTAGGACGCCAGCAAGATTGAGACCTCGCTCCGATGCCTGAATGGCAGCAACATGCGTTCCCGAAACCATCCCCAAACCAATCAGCGCAATATTCATTCATTCCCCCGGATCACCCGGTCAGTCTGCGGGTTCGAACGGGAAAGATGCAACCATTAAAAACTGTGTTAACAATTGCGGGCAGCAGTATCGGAGGCAGAATTGACTGGTAATTTGAATGGGATGGCAGAAGGCCTGTACCTGGGCATCAAGGACCTCCCGATCGTGTCTCCGCATGGTCACTGCGATCCGGGGTGGTTCGCAACCGATGCGCCGTTTCCCAATCCGGCAGAGCTGCTGGTGGTTCCCGACCATTACGTGTTCCGAATGCTCTATTCGCAGGGTGTTCCCTTGTCCGAACTTGGCGTTGGGGAAGAGGGGCGAAAGAATGATCCTCGCGACGTGTTTCGCACCTTTGCCGAGCACTGGCATCTGTTTCTGGGAACGCCATCCCGGATCTGGGTGAACTACGTGCTGCATGAAACGCTGGGCGTGTCTGAGGAGTTGTCTTCACGCACAGCAGACCTGATCTATGATAAGATCGCCGAAAAGCTGGCGCGACCCGAATTTCGCCCGAGGGCTTTGTTCGACAAGTTTGGGATCGAGGTTCTGGCCACCACGGATTCCGCTCTCGACGGCCTCGCGGAGCATCGGGATATCCGTGCAAGCGGTTGGGGCGGGCGAGTTATTCCGACGTTCCGCCCAGACGGGGTTTTGGATGGGGCAGACCCGGAGTTCGTACAGAACCTGAACAAGTTGGCCGAGCTGACAGGCTGCGATCTGGGCAGCTATGATGGCTACCTCAATGCGCTGCGAATGCGGCGGGCTTATTTCATCCGGCTGGGCTGTACGGCTACCGACCACGGTATCGAACGTGTGCAGACCGAGTGGCTGGAAGACCCGGATGCGCTGTACCAACGGCTGAGACGGCGGGAAGGGGCCGAACAGGATGCTCGCCGTTTCTACGGGCATATGCTGATCGAAATGGCGCAGATGTCTGTCGATGATGGTCTAATCATGCAGATACATGCGGGCAGCAAGCGCAACACGAACGACGCGGTAATGCGGGACTTCGGACGGGACAAGGGGGCTGACATTCCAATCGCGATGGATTGGGTCACGGGCCTTGAGGCGCTGTTGAACCGGGTCGGAAACTCGCCGGAACTGCGGATCATTCTCTTCACATTGGACGAAAGCACCTATGCCCGTGAACTGGCGCCAATGGCGGGGCATTGGCCGTGCCTTCGGATCGGGCCGCCTTGGTGGTTCCACGACAGCCCAGCCGGGATTGCGCGGTATTTCGATCAGGTCGTTGAAACGGCCGGATACTACAATCTGGCCGGATTCAATGACGACACGCGGGCTTTTCTGTCCATTCCAGCTCGTCACGACCTGTGGCGACGAGGTGTTTCTATTCATTTGGCCGAGCAGGTTGCGCGCGGCTATTTCGGCCGGGACAGTGCCGAGCATCTGGCGCGATTGCTGGCGGTCGATCTGGCGAAACAGGTTTACGGGTTGCAAAGCTAGATGGGTACCATTCTTCACTTCGGTCTTGGAAACTTCGCCCGGGCGCATTTGCTGGACTACACCGATCAAGCGGGCGGATGGGACGTTGTCGGCGTTAGCCTGCGTTCATCCTCGGTTCGGGATGGATTGGCCGGCCAGGGTTTCGAGTACGATTTGTGCGTACAGGGGCAGGGCGTCCGGCGCATAAAAGCTCTGCGGGACGTTCTGGTCGCGCCCGAGGATCGCGCCGAGATTCTCAATGTGATGGCGGATGCCGAGATCATCTCGGCGACCGTCACCGAAAAAGGTTATCACTTGGACGCAGCGGGCAATCTGAACCTTCAGGACCCGGCGATTGCTGCCGATCTGGCGGGGCAGGGGCCCGCAACGCTGATCGGGTTTCTCGCTTTTGGCCTCGCGGAACGGCGCAAGCCAGTGACGGTGCTAAGCTGCGACAATCGCATGGAAAACGGCAAAACGCTTGAAACGGCAGTTGCCGATTTTGCAAATGCAGCCGGTCTGGACGTGAATTGGGACGCAGTTCGCTTTCCCAACGCGATGGTCGACCGGATCACCCCGGCTACCACGGACGCCGTTCGCGCAATCAGCGGCGATCCTATGGCTGTTCCAACCGAGGCGTTCTCGGAGTGGGTGGTCGAGGACAATTTCGTCGGGCCACATCCGGATTGGCCGGGCGTGCAACTGGTCGATGACGTGGCCCCGCACGAGATGCGAAAGCTACGCATGTTGAACGGTGCCCATTCCCTCTTGGCTTATGCCGGGTTGGAGCGAGGCCTGACCTACGTTCACGAAGCGGTTCAAGACCCGGTTTTGCGCCCGCTGGTTACCGAGTTGATGAAGGATGCGGGCGCAACGCTGCCCGCAGCACTGCAAGTACAGGTTCCGGACTATGCCGAGGCTTTGTTGCGCCGCTTTGAAAACCTCGAGCTGGCGCACCGTCTGGACCAAATCGCGATGGATGGCAGCCAGAAGCTGCCGTATCGGTTTGTTCCCACACTCCGTGAGACCGGCTCTCAGGCGGTGATCGCAGGGATGCGGGCCTGGATCTCCTTTTGCATGTCCGAGATCGCCAAGGGCAGGACGCTGAACGATCCTTGCGCGTTGGAAATCGCCTCGGCTGTCACACAGCCAGATCCGGTAGTGCCGCTTTTGGACCTTGTTGGCGCTGAGGATCTCGCGTCACTTATCCGGGAGTGATCGCGCCGCGGAACTGAACAACGGTGGACGCCAGATTGTGTCCGGCCATCAGGGCCTTGGCCTGCGATTTTCCTGTCAGCAAGGCTGCGAGGTACCCACCGTTGAAACTGTCGCCCGCCGCTGTAGTATCCAGCACGTTTTTGGCAGGCTCATAGGTTTGGTCAATGTTCTGACCAATGGACAGAGGGCCATCCTCTCCGCGTTTCAATGCACCGACACCGTGATGATCGGTAAAGCGTGCCGCCACTTGATCCGCGCATTCCCCGAACAGTGCCATCTCGTCGTCGATAGATGGTAGGGCAATATCTGCACGCTGCCAAAGCCGTTGGTTGATCTGCCGGGCGTGTTCGGCGCTGTCCCAAAGACGCGGACGAAAATTGCTGTCATAGACCAACCGGACTGAAGAGCCTTCGAGCCAGTCCAGAAGCGCAAGCCTTACTGAATGCGGAAGAATGGCCACGGAAATCCCTGACAAGTACAGCACGTCGTAACCTTTCAGCGAGCTGAAGTCATGATCGGCAAAAAGCTGGCGGGCGGCCGCCTCGCTGCGCCAATAGGTGAAGCTGCGTTCACCGTCCGCAGAGGTCGTGATCGCGTATAGTCCCGGAGAAGCGTTGGGAATGATGCGGATGCCGGATGTCCCGATGCCATGGCTGGCGACAAAGTCCGCGATGCGCCCTGAGAACGGGTCGTCGCCCAGACATGTCACATACTCCACCTGCAGATCAGGAGCCGCGCGGTGCATGTAGATGGCTGTGTTCAGCGTATCCCCCGCGACGCCCACCTTCGCGCCGGTCTCCAGCATGGACAATTCGATCATTGCTTCGCCGATGCAGGCAATTCGCGTCATTTCTTTTCTCTTTTCCAGATGATGAGCCCGGCAACCATGATCAGCGCAGCCCCTGCCAACGTGAATGCGTCCGGTACAGTGTCAAAGAACAGATAGCCCCAGATCGCAACGTAGATCAGGAACGAATAGGTGAATGGCATCAACTGGTTCGCCGTTCCGAACCGATGCGCGTTAGTCAGCAGTTGATGCCCGCACCAGCCAAAGACGCCAAGGCTAATCAGGACTATCAGACTCCAGGTGTTTTCCGGCTGGACCCAAAACCAGATGGCGAAGGGCAGCAGGACCACCGTCCCGGTAAGCCCGAGGTAGAATTGCATGGTATCCACCGCAACAACCCCGGACAGCCTGCGCGTCATGATCGAATACAAGGCCAGCGCAGTGGCGTTATAGACGATCAGCAGCATGGTCGGATGAAAGGCCGAACCAAACGGCCGCACGACAACCAACACCCCCAGAAAGCCCAGGATGATAGCCGCCCAACGCCAAGGTCCCACTCTCTCCTTCAAAACGAAAACGGACAGGAAGCACACGATGACCGGGCTTGAGAACATGATTGCCGACACGACGGTCAGAGGCAAAAACCGCAAGGCATAAAAGTTGAAAACGGTCGCCGAGATCAGCAGTAAGGCCCGGCTAATGACCTGCCATGGATGGTCGGTCTTGAATCGGCTGGCCTCAATCCCGCCTTTGGCGATCACACCCACAGAGATCACAAAGTGCCCCGCGTAGCGCATGAACGCCAACTGAAATGCCGGCACGCCGGCCAACGCCAACCACTTGGCCCCAAGGTCTACCAGCGAAAAGAACAGCCACGCCGTCAGCATCAGCACGATGCCAAGGCGCGGCAGGTCCGCATTGGGGTTGGCGGTGACAGCCATCGATCAGGTGTTGAAACGCTTGACGTAGTAGTCAACCATCTGGCTGACCATGTCATCCGCCTGACCGTGGTCGCGCGCGTCATTCAGCGCTAAAAGCGCCCCCTGCGACATCACGCTGGTAACGCCTGCTTCGCGCGCCATGCGGTCATAATACCCAAGGTCTTTCGCCGCGTTCTTGATGGCAAAGGCCAGCTGGTTTGGGTCATTCTCGACGCTGTAGGCTTTGACGAAATCCATCATTCCGGAATGCAGCGGCCCAGCGGCCATAACGTCATACACCTGCTTGCGGTCAACTCCGGTGATATCTGCCATGGCGAAGGCTTCGGCCATCGCGTTTGCGACGGTCATTCCGAAGAAGTTGTTGATCAGCTTGATCGTGTGTCCCGAGCCAACGGGGCCAAGGTAGAAAACGTTTTCGCCCAAATCCTTCAGTGTCGGCTCGGCCTTGTCAAAGGCAGCCTTGTTGCCGGACGTCATAATGTTGAGCTTACCTTCTAGCGCGTGCGAAGGCGTCCGACCAAGCGGCGCATCCAGGTAGCTTCCGCCAGCTGCGGCAACCTCCTCGGCCAAGGCGCGTGTGCTGCCTGGAAGCGAGGTGCCAAAGTCGATGACGATCGCCTCGGGTTTCAATCCCGCGATCACTCCATCTGCGCCGCGCATACGGCTTTCGACCTGTTCCGAGGTGCCCATGCACAACATCACGATGTCGCTGGCTTCAGCCAGTTCTTGGGCGTTTTGCATCTCGCGGGCGCCACGGTCAATCGCGGCGTCCAGGTATGTGCGGTCGCGGTTTCCCAATACAGCGACCGAGTATCCTTGGTCCAACAGTCGGCTCACCATGGCTCCGCCCATTAGTCCCAAGCCGATAAACCCGATTGATGGTTTGCTCATTGGTTTCCCTTTCCGTGAATGTGTCTGGTTTTCATTCTTGTGTCTGGCGCGTGCGGCTTTGCAGTTTGAATGCTCATATTGCCCGACGGATAATCATTGGTCTTTGGGTGGTCCGGTATTTTGCCGGGCCGCATGTCAATCAGGCCGGCGCCCGCGCTCGAGCTGTTCGCGCCTTCAGCCCCTGTTCGATCCATGATGTGACCTCGAGCGTCCGGGCTGCATCCTCGACATCGATTAATGGAGGGACGCCGTTGATCACGTCAAGGAAGTGATCCAGTTGCGCTTCAAGCGGTGCGCGTTGTTGTTCCGGTCGTGTAAGTTGGTTTTTTTGGGCCGCAGTGCCCCAATCCTTTCCACGCCACAGAGTCATGGAGGGAAAACTCACAGCGCCGCTGGTTCCCGTGATCCACATCATGTCCTGATGGGTCGTGCCGATGTTCGGGTTTTCGCCGGTTCCGGCTTCAAACCCCCAAGGGCTGGGTGCGGTGTCGGCAAAACTGATAGTGCCCGTCGCGCCGTTTTCGAACGCAATCGCAACAGCCCCGCTTTCTATCCGATCCGATCCGCGGATCGACGCGCCAGGCAGGGCGACGACATCCGAGATTTCCCCGATCACAAAGCGCAAGACATCGATATCATGCACCAGATTGATCATGACTGGACTGCCATCGGAAGTCCGCCAGTTCTGTTCAAAATAGCTCTCGGGTTTACGCATGGCCCACAGCAACGAGACGTTGATGACTTGTCCGATCGTACCTTGCTTGATCACTTCTTTCAGGCGCTGCAAGGTTGTGTGATACCGCCGATGGTGGCCTACAAGGCTGCGGACATCGGCCTTGCGAACGGCCGCCCTAAGGCGCTGGGCATCATCGACCGATGCGGCAACCGGCTTTTCGATCAGCATGTGCCAACCGCGGGATGCGGCCAGAATGCCATGTTCGGCATGCAGGCGGGTCGGCGTCGCGATGATGACGCCATCCACCGGGCCCTTCACCTCGTCCATACTGGCAAAACGCGGCGCGTCGATCTGGATCGAGCCATCTGGATCGGCCAACCCGACCAACACGCAGCCGGGGTGCTCGATCACGGCGCGCACGTGGCGGATACCGATCAATCCACCGCCGGCTACAAGGATCCGTTTCACATCACCGCTCCGATTTGCCAGGGAACGAATTCGTAGTCGCCCAGGCCCTGCGCCTCGGACTTGGTTCGCGCGCCCGAGGCGACTTGGAGCAGCCGTCGGTATATTTCCTGTCCTTTCTCTTCGACGCTGGCACCTTTGGTCAGAATGCCGCCAGCATCCACGTCCATGTCTTCTGGCATGCGCGCTGCCAACTCAGAGTTTGTAGCGATTTTCAGCGTAGGCGCCGGTTTGGACCCAAAGGCAGAACCGCGCCCCGTGGTGAAGCACACTAGGTTGCAGCCGGCCGCGATCTGCCCGGTCACCGAGGCCGGGTCATAACCGGGGCTATCCATGAAAGTGAAGCCTTTGGCGGTGATGGGTTCGGCGTATTTGAATACACCGGTCAAAGGCGTGGTTCCGCCCTTCGCCGCTGCCCCCAGCGATTTCTCAAGGATGGTCGTCAGCCCCCCGTGCTTGTTGCCGGGGCTTGGGTTGTTGTCCATCGAGCCGTGATTGCGAGCGGTATAGTCCTGCCACCAATCGATCAGTCCGATAAGTTTTTGCCCAGTTACGCGACCAAGGGCGCGGCGCGTCAAAAGATGTTCGGCTCCGTAGATTTCGGGCGTTTCCGCAAGGACACCGGTGCCGCCTTGGGCAACCAACAGGTCGCAGGCGTGTCCGAGCGCAGGGTTTGCGGTCACGCCTGACCAAGCGTCCGATCCACCGCATTGCAGCGCAACTATCAATTCAGACGCCGGGGCTTCGCTGCGCCTCACCTCATTCGCAATGGGCAGCATCTTGTTAATCTTGCCGATGCCCGCTTCCACGGTTCGGCGCAATCCGGCGACGTTCTGGATGTTCATCGTCTGGAAGGTGGGACTTTGCTTCAGACCATATGCGTCCAGCAGCCAGTCGATCTGGTTCATCTCGCAGCCCAGACCGACCATTAGAACGGCAGCGTGGTTGGGATGTTTCGCAAACCCCCACATGACCCGTTGAAGTGCTTCGAAACCGTCGCCGGAATCGGCCATTCCGCAGCCCGTTCCGTGGACAAAGGCCACCACGCCGTCGACGTTCGGAAACTCGGCCAACTTGTCCGGCGTGAAGTGGTTGGCGATCATACGGGCCGCAGTCGCCGAACAATTAACTGTGGTCAGAACCGCGATGTAATTGCGCGTGCCGACCCGACCACTGTCCCGGTGGTAGCCCATGAACGTATCGACCGAGGTGGCGGGTTTCATGGGCCTGTGATCCGTCGCAAACTCGTAGTCCACACTAGTGTTGCGGAACTCGATATTGTGGGTGTGCACATGGTCGCCAGGTTCGATCGGTTGGGTGGCGTAACCGATAATCTGGGCGTATTTTCTGACAGGATCTCCGGGTGCAAGATTCCGCGTGGCGACCTTGTGTCCCGAGGGGATGCGCGTATTGGTCATGACATCCTCCACCATACTGCCGGCCTCCAGGGACCGAGTTGCAACAACCACGCTATCCGTTCGATCTAAACGTACAAAAGTCATAATCAGCTTTCCTGGCGGCAGCAGCTAGGCGCAGAACGGTGAGTCCGATGTCCATCGGTGAATATCTATGTGCGGTTGTCCGGACAGCCTTGCTCGCGCCGCTTCCCAATTGGAATTGCAGACACGCCAATCTCGCAGTTCGGTTTCGGGGTGCGATCTGGACCTCGCGATGAAGCTGGGGAAATGGTCTCGACCGGTGGGCTGGCCTGCCGCACTGAAGCGAATGTCGAACGACCAGCGGAACCGGTCCGTTTCATTGACCAGCGAAGCATGTGGCGTCAGAGGGTGAAACAGGATGATCCCGCCCGCCTTGACAGGAAGGGGCACAGCCCGGCCTTCGTCAATGAATCCGTCGGCAATACCAGTCTGCGTCCGCGCGCAATGCGGTAGGATGGATTGGTCCTGTGCCTTTGGCAGCACTTGCAGGCAGCCGTTTTCGAGCGTTGCATCGTTGACGGCAATCCACACCGTGACCATGTCGGTCTGATCCGCATCCTCCAACGCAACCGCCCGGTCCTGATGCCAGTCCGTCGCTGTGATGTGCGCGCGCACCTCATCCTTGGACAGCTTGAGAGCGGGGGGCTTCAGCCGAACGTGCTGGATTGGATTGCTCACCAACTCTGGCCCGATCAACTGCTCGACAATGTCAAGCATGGGCCGGGCCGTTAGCAAGTCGAACACTGCAGGCCCGATATGGAACGGTGTGTCCGCCATGATCCGATCGCCGGGCAACGAGATGTCCAGCGGCTGGAAATAGTCGCAACCGGCCTGATAAGCGGACAGAAGTTTGTCCCAGAAGGTCATTCCAGACGGTTCGTCCTTGACCAGCCCTTTTTCGTACCAACCGTCATAGAGCCGGCTCAGGACATCCGAGTATTCGGTCTGTACCCGATCAAGGACATCGGCAGGGATAACATCCTCGACCACGAGGTATCCGTCCGTCTGGAACTTGCCAATCTGATCTTGTGTCAGCATGGGTGCGACCTCACAACAGCAGCGCGATTATGCCCGGCCAAATCAGAAGAACGGAAAGCGCCAGCAACTGGATCCCGATGAATGGCAGGAAGCCGCGGAAGATATCCGTCAGACTGATATGTGGCGGGGCCACCGACTTCAGGTAGAACGCGGCCGGGCCAAATGGGGGCGAGAGGAAGCTGACCTGCATGTTCATACAGAACACGACGCCGAACCAGATGGCGACATGACTCGGCTCCAACTGGCCAAAGACTCCGATTTCTTCGATAGGAAGGCGCAGGACGATCGGCAGAAAGACCGGAATAATCAACAGCACGATGCCGACCCAATCCATGAATGCGCCCATGAACAGCAAGATCAGCATCATCACCAGAATGACCAGCATGGTTGGCAGCTCCTGGCCGACGATTAGGTCAGCCACGTATTGGGGCCCGCCAGCAATGGTGTAGGCACCCGCCAGCGCGGCGGCCCCGATCGTAACCCAGATGATGGTGCCTGTGGATTTTAGGGTTCGCATCAAGCTGTCCCAAACCAGCTCGAACGATCCTTCGCCCCGCAGGATGGCGATAATCAGAACGGCGAAGGCGCCCATGCCCGCAGCCTCGGTGATGCCTGTGATCCCGCCATAGATCGAGCCGAGCACGACGCCGATGACGACCAGCGGAGCGACGAGGCCTTTGCCCATTTCCCACCCGATTTTAGCGCGCTCTCTGCCAAAGACGAAGAAGATCAGCAGAAGGGCAACGATCGTGATGCCGGCAAACCAGGGCATGTAGTCAGCCGTTCCCAGCCTCGCGGGCTCGCCCTGGCTGGCAGCGTTCGAGCCTGAGAGCTCGAAAAACGCGGCCCGGATAAACAGAACGGTGGAAAATCCGGCGACGACGATGCTCATGAAAGCCCCAAACAGTTTGCGTTTTTCAGCCGGTTCGGGGTCGTTCGGGTCCGGCTCTGGCAGCGGGGCGTGATGAGGATTCAACTGCGTGCGGATGATGATGTACAAGATGATCATCGAGGCCAACATGAAGCCGGGAATGAAAGACGCGGTGAACAGCGACTTGATCGAGGTTTCGGTGATCAGCCCATAGATGATCAGAACGATCGAGGGAGGGATCATAGTGCCCAGCGACCCCGAGGCGCAGATGACGCCGATGGCGAGATTCTGATCGTAGCCGAGGCGCAGCATCTGGGGCAGGGCGATAAGGCCCAGCAGGACAACCTCACCGCCGATGATGCCGGACATTGCCGCCATGATCACCGCCATGATCGAGGTCACGATTGCGATGCCGCCGCGTGTTCTGGACAGCCAGACATTCAACGACGAATACATGTCTCGCGCGATCCCGGACCGCTCTAGCAGCGACGCCATGAAGATAAACAATGGAACTGATATGAGCACGTAGTCCGTTAAAAGCCCGTATATCTTCTGCGCCAGGATATAGAGCGGCCCAGTGCCTGGCCGGCCGGTGAGAACCCCGTCGCCGAATGAAAACGGGTTCAAAAGCAGTGCCGGTTCAAACTTCAGGACAAGAACCAGAACAGCAAGGGAAGCTGAGGCCAGACCCAAGGGCATTCCGATCGCCAGAAGCACGATCAGGGCGACCATCAGGATGAGTGAGATTGTTCCAATATCCATCAGTCTTGTCCCACCGCTCGTTTGATCATTTCAATTTCGTCTTCGTCCGGTTCATCTGTGTGGATTTCCGGTTCTTTGTTCCAATCCGCGATCAAGTTCAAAATTGCTTGCATTGCGACGAGCGTAATCACGATCAGCACCATCGGCTGCAATGTCGCCGGGATCGGAGGATTGAAGGCGGAGCCATAAAGCTCCCATTTATAGAGCTTGTTGACGAACACCTGTTTGTAGCTGCCGTAGACCAGAAAGAAGGCAAACAGTACGATCAGGATTGTCGAAACCGTATCAAAAACATGCTGAAGCCAACGTGGAACTGCGTCGTACAGCAGGAATATTCGAATGTGACTGCGTTGTTGCATGGCGTAGTAGCCAGACATCAAAAACACAAAGCTGGCGAACCAGAGTGTCATTTCGTTGGCCCACTCGGTCGGCTTTTCCACGATATAGCGCATGAAGACTTCGTAGAGCATGACGATAGTCATGATTGCGATCATCATCATGGTAACTCGGCCTATGAACAGGGCGAAACGATCCATAATCGTCGAGCCTTGGAACTCCATCGTCGCTGGGCGCACGGTCTTGGTGCCAATCACTGCAAGAAACGGTAGAAGGACGAGCGCGGCCACGTCGATGATGTCGACATACCCCCCGAACACGCCAGGCAATTCGGGCGTGACGTCGCTGCGCAGATATATTTCCGTTACCTGGCTTTTGAGGGATTCAGAGGTGTAAGGCAGCCAATCCAATAGGAATGCCGGGAGATGCCAAACAAGCCAACTGGCAGTCGCGACGAAGGCCAACGGTATGAGCCATTCAATTGGTCCGCCTGAATTCTTGTGCATCGCGTAACCCTCGTCCCTATCCTTCGATCCTGTAGTGATCGATAAAGTCTCGATCCGGCTCGACCCCCAGTCCGGGGCCAGTCGGGATCATAACACGGCCGTTGTTGGCCTTGACCTGATTTTGAATTTCCAGCGGTACGGTCAGCAGATCGTCCCGAAATTTGTTGTCCGTAGTGTCGAATTCCAGCATCGGCTCCCATGGATGCAAGCCGCCTGGAATTGGGGGCATGGCCGCCAGTAAATGCAGATTAGTTGCGACAGCGATGGCGCTACCCCAGACGTGATTTACGACCGGAGTGAAATGTGCGTGGCATAGGGCCAGTACCCTGAGATACTCTGAAACACCGCCCAAAGCGCATACTTCTGGCTGCGCTATATCAATGCCGCGATTTTCAAGAAGATTGCGCCAAGCCCAGCGATTGAAAACTGCCTCCCCGCCCGAGATGTTGACTTTCAGCGAAGTGCGCAATTCGCGGTACCCGTCAATGTCTTCTGGCGCGACAGGTTCTTCGAACCAATATGCGTCCAGTTCTTCCAGCGACCGACCGACGTAGAATGCGTCCGAAGTCGTATAGGCATGGTTTGCATCGACCATAAAGGGAAAGTCGTCACCAACCCCGCGTCGAACGGCTTCGCACAGCTTCACATCAGGCTTCGGGCCAAAGCCCGTTTTCATTTTGGTGGCGGTGAATCCCATCTCCTTGATCTTTGAGGCTTCATCCTCAAAACGGCTGGCCAGATTGGAAATCGGTTCATCCCTGAGCATCATGCCGTAGCCGTAGCAAGGAACGCTTGCGCGATGTGCGCCGCCGACAAGCTTATGGAGGGGGAGGCCAGAGATTTTGCCGGTGATGTCCCAAAGTGCGATGTCCACACCGGACAAAGCCTGTATTGGCATTCCGCTTTGGCCATGGTCTCGCAAAAGGTTGTACACCTTGTGCCAGATCACGTCTTTGTCCAAAGGGTCCATGCCAAGAACCATTGGTTGGATGACCTTTTCCACGATGGATTTGTTGGCAATGGCTACGTTTCCGGGACCAAAGCACTCCCCCCAACCAGTTACCCGTTCATCTGTCTGAACCTCGACCAGATGAGTTGTACGCTTGTCATAATACTGTTGCGAGTAGCCCAGAACTTCCGGCATGTCGTACTGCAGTACGTGACTTATTATTCTGGTGATTTTCATGAAGCTCTGGATCCCGGCGCCGAACCGGAGAGGCCGCTAGTGCGGCCTTTCCGTGTGTCGTAAGTCGGTCGCAGCCTGACTACTGCATCGCGCCCAGGTCACGCAGGAAGTTGATATGGCTTTCCAGCAGCGCCTGTGCTTCAGGGGTCGTTGCGAACTCAGTCCACCCGACTTGAACGGCCGCGCGATAGGCTGCCAGATCTTCAGGCGACCATTCGTACAACTGAACGCCTTTTGCTTTCAGGTCTTTTGCAGTTTGAGCGTTCTGCACTTCGTTGATGGTCGCATTGTGCAATGCCAGGCTATCCATTGCGACTTCCATAATCTTCTTATGGTGCGCGGGCATTGCTTCCCAAACGTCTTTGCGACAGGCAAGGTGGTCCGCGGGCATCGAGTGGAAACCGGGATAGTTTGTGTGACCTGCGATCTCGTACAGGCCCAGGCCCACATTGTTCGTCAGGTTCGCAGCATCCGCACCATCAATGATGCCGGTTTCCAAAGCTGTGAAGATTTCGTTGAAGTCCATAACGATCGGAGAAGCACCAAGTTCCGCGAACACTTTGGTCGCAAGGCCTGGAGGGGAGCGGAATTTCCAATCTTTGAAGTCGTCCACTTTTGCAATCGGCTTGGTCGAAGAAAGCGACTCCGGCCCGGGAATCCACCATCCGATGAATTCCATGTCGTAGCCGTTGTATAAATCATTTACAGCTTCTCTTCCGCCGCCATGAAGAAGCCAAGCCATTTGCTGATATGGGTTCTGATATCCGCCGAGCAGGTCGCCCGCAAACTGGAAGGCCGGGTTTTTACCGGTCTGATAGCCGCCGCCCGTCATGTCGCAATCCAGAATTCCGGTAGCTGCGGCATCGAAGGTTTCAACTGATTTGACCACCGAAGAGGAATAGAACATTTCAACTTCGATTTCGCCGTTCGACATTTCCTGAATGTCTTCAACGAATTTTGCAGCCATCTGGCCTGACAGAGTTTCGGGCGAAAAATGGGTTTGAATTCTAAGCTTCGTTGTTTCAGCCATCGCGAAACCGGCTGCCATTGTCGTGGCTACGGCCGCCAGGGCCGCTGTCTTGACTATTTTCATATTGTCCTCCCAGACGTTGAGCGTGCGCGGTGTGGAAGATCTTGCCGCCTCCTTTGCTGTCGCGCAGGTAAACGTTAAGCCGACGAATCGAATGCAACAAGAAAAAATTGAAATTTTTAAAAAATTCGAGATTCTTGCGATAATTCGAAAATAAGGTTAGGACGCTACTTGGACAAACTTGAAGGTGCATACTAGAATGAACGACGAAATAGATATTTATCAAGATCTTAAGATGCGCCTGATCTCTAATGGATTCGAGCATGGAGCCAAGGTGCGGGCTGAAGAACTTCGTAAAGTGTATGGCTGTTCTGCGAGCGCCGTTCGTGAAGTCCTTTTTCGTTTGGCCGCTGTTGGTTTGGTGGACTTTCAGGAACAAAAAGGTTTCCGCGTGCCAATGCGTTCGCCGCAGAAGCTTATCGAATTGACGCACGTGCGTGTTCTGTTGGAGGCCGAAGGCACCGCAATGTCGATCCGTAATGGCGGGGTGGATTGGGAAGCAAGATTGACGGCCGCACATCACAAACTTAGCCATATCGAAAAACGCATTCACGCCACAGACGACCCGAGCGACCTTATCGAGATATGGTTTTCCTCGGAAAAGGAATTTCACGAAACACTTATTTCTGCCTGTGGCTCGGAAACTTTAAAACAAATGCATAGCCGAGTTTACGCGCAATTCAGACAGCAGTTGATGGTGGCAGACCGGAACTTTGAATTCATTTCTCAGAACATAAGACACCATGCCGATATACTTGAAGCAGCATTGTCAGGGGATGAGCAGTTAACACGAGAGAAAATTCACGACCATCTGGAACGCCATCTAACTGGAAAGACGATGGGCGACTAAAGCCGAAAATCGTCTTCCAAATACACGCGAATGATTTCGTCGAAGCTTGATTCCGCCTTGAACCCCAACTCCAGAGCGCGATCTGTTTGAAAGTCTCGCGGCCAATTCTTGACTATTTGTTCGATTGTCTCGTCGGGTTCTTGCCTGATTAGGCCAACCGCTTCTTGGCCGGCCACTTTGCGCAGAGCTTCGATTTGTTCGGCGACGGTGCAACTTACGCCAGGCATGTTCAATGCGCGTCTGTCATTCAAAAGCTGCGTGTCCATTGTTGCTGCGTGGGTCAAAAAAGTCGCAGCGGCGCGGGGGCTGGCGTGCCAGTGGCGAACGGTTTCGGCAACTGGCAAGACAGCCTCATCCCCATTCAATGGCTCTCGGATTATACCTGAAAAGAAGGACGAAGCGGCAGCGTTGGCTTTGCCCGGGCGCACACACAAAGTGGGCAAGCGCAAGGAAATACCGTCGATATATCCTTTCCTGCTGAAATCCGTGATCATCAATTCAGCCGCCGCTTTCTGCGCTCCGTAACTTGTCAAAGGTGCCGAGAGGAATTCATCGCTTATCTTTTCGGGGAATGGTGACCCGAAAACTGCTATGGACGAGGCAAAAACCAGGCGAGGTGTGTACTCGCTTTCTGAAGCTTCGTGTTCATCCTTAAGTGCGTTCAGCAGTGCCCACGTTGCCATAAGGTTTACATCCCAACCCAACGCAAAGTCTGTTTCAGCTTGGCCTGAAACGATAGCTGCAAGATGAAAAATGACGTCTGGCCGCTGCGTAGCAAAAGACTTAGCTATGCCTGTCGCAGTCAAGTTCCCCACAATTTGATTACCTGCCGCACTGTCGGGCGGGAACGAGAGATCGAACAGTGAGACTTGGGCATCGGCTCCAAAGGTTTCTTGGATCGACACGCGATGGGCCAGTTTCTGGCCCAGCATTCCTCCGCCGCCTATAATCAGGATCCGCGTCACAGCATTCCGTTCCGTTTTTTGAGTTCTAGATACAAAGCCGAATGATCCAGTTCGGCCCCATCCATTTCGTCTATCAGATATTCGAAACGGTCGCGCACAGATCGGGTGCTAGGTAGCTCAACGCCAAGGCTTCCCGCTTCCTCTAGCGTATTGTCCAAATCCTTTAGTTGAAACTTAGACAAACCCCCGGGTGTAAAATTTCCATCAGACATGCGTTCGCCATGTTGTTGCAAGATAATACTATCCGCAAAGCCCCCCTTTAGTGCGGCCCTCAACGCGGTGGGGTCCGCACCGCCTTGCTGAGCCAGTAGAGTCGCCTCGGCGACTGCCGATATTGTTACAGCGACAATTGTTTGATTGGCCAATTTGCACAATTGACCAGAACCACTTGGGCCAACATGCACAGGCCGGCCCATTGCTGTCAGAACCGGTCGCACGCGCTCCATAACGTCCTGACCGCCACCGACCATGATCGCAAGGGTGCCAGCTTCGGCACCTTTGGTGCCACCGGATACCGGGGCGTCCAGATGCAGCACCCCCATCGAGGAAAGCTGCGCGGATTGCTCTCTTGCGTGTTCGGGTTTGGCGCTCGACATATCAATCCAGATCATCCCCGGTTTGAGTTGCTCGCGGAAAGCCTCGTCAGCAAGTAGCGCGCCGGTCGCGTATCCATCCGAGAGCATGGTTATTATTACGTCTGCACCCGAAACCGCCAGCGGGGCAGTTTCCACCAATGTCGCGCCTTCTGCTGCCAACGGGTTTGCCTTTTTCAAGCTGCGGTTCCATACAGTGAGCGGAAACTCGGCGCGCAAAATATTCCGCGCCATAGGAGCTCCCATCAGGCCGGTTCCCAACAGAGCCACTTTGAACTGCTTGCTCATCATCTACTGTCCTTCCGAAGGTGCGCCACGCATGGTTATGGCCAAACCAAAATCTCTGTCATACGCTAACGGCTCTGTGCCCACATGCCAGAAGTCGTTGCAAATCCGCCAAGGTTTCTTTGCTTCTCGGTTGATCTGTGGGACGACGTAACACTTGTCCAGTCGCCACTTTTGAGGTCGGAATATTTATATGTCAGAAAGACTTAAGGGAAAAAGCGTCCTGGTCACAGCCGCCGCACAGGGGATCGGACTTGCAAGCGCAATTGCAATGGCAAGAGAGGGTGCAAAAGTCTATGCGACGGATATTAGCCCCAAAAAACTAAATTTGATTCGCGGTCAGAATCTCGAAAATCTCGAAATTTTCGAGATGGATGTGACGAATAATGACAGCATTCATCATGGGGTCGCGCGAGCGAAGCCGGACGTTTTGTTCAACTGCGCAGGGTTCGTGCATCACGGAACTATTCTGGATGCAACCGATGAAGAGTGGGATTTCGCCATGGACCTTAATGTGCGCTCAATGGTGCGCACGACAAAGGCTGTATTGCCGGGAATGCTAGAGCGCGGAGGAGGCTCGATAATCAATATGTCTTCCGCACTGGGTTCCATAATCGGTGCGCCAAATCGTTTTGTATATGGAACGACAAAAGCCGCTGTTGTTGGGCTGACGAAATCGGTAGCCGTGGACTTCATAACAAAAGGAATCCGGTGCAATTGCATTTGTCCGGGAACAGTCGACAGTCCCAGTTGGCGTGACCGCGTAGATGCGTTGGGCGAGCAACTGGGCAGCAGAGAAGAGGCCCTTGCACAATTTGTGGCGCGACAGCCTATGGGGCGTGTAGCGAAAGCAGAAGAGATTGCTGCATTGGTCGTCTATCTGGCGAGCGATGAAAGTGCATTCACCACTGGACACACGCACATAATTGACGGGGGTTGGTCAGGCCAATGACAAAAGTATCAAAAAAAGATTTGCGATCTCGCAAGTGGTTCATGAATTCTGAGAACCTTGAGATGACGGCATTGTATCTGGAAAGATACCTGAATTACGGATTGACCCGTGAGGAACTGCAATCAGGCAAACCGATCATTGGCATTGCTCAGACCGGCAGTGATTTGAGCCCCTGTAATCGGCATCATATCGAATTGTCAAAACGTGTTCGCGATGGAATCATCGCCGCCGGGGGAACGTGCATCGAAATACCGGTCCACCCGATACAAGAGACAGGTAAACGGCCAACGGCGTCACTCGACCGCAACCTGGCTTATCTGTCCTTGGTTGAGAGTCTATTCGGGTATCCGATTGATGGCGTTGTTCTGAACATTGGTTGCGACAAGACCACGCCCGCGCTTCTTATGGCCGCTGCGACCGTCAACATCTCGGCGATTGCCCTGTCGGTCGGTCCCATGCTCAACGGCTGGTGGAAAGGTGAGCGCGCCGGATCGGGAACGGTTATTTGGAAAGCGCGCGAAGACCTTGCGGCTGACGAAATAGACACCGATGAGTTCATGGAGATCGCAGCCGCCGCAGCACCTTCGGTGGGTTATTGCAATACGATGGGAACAGCAACGACCATGAATTCGCTTGCTGAGGCCTTGGGTATGCAATTGCCCGGATCAGCAGCCATTCCAGCCCCGTATAGAGAGCGCGGTCAAATCAGTTATGAAACGGGTAAACGCATTGTGGACATGGTCTGGGAGGATCTACGCCCGAGCGATGTGATGACACGTCAGGCTTTTGAGAATGCGATTGTTATCAACTCTGCGATTGGCGGATCGACGAACGCGCCGATCCACCTGAATGCAATCGCCCGGCATCTTGGTGTTCCGTTGACCAACGATGACTGGCAGAAACTTGGCCACGACGTTCCACTGTTGGTTAACATGCAGCCTGCGGGTGAGTATCTGGGCGAAGATTACCAACAGGCCGGAGGTGTACCCGCCGTTGTCGGAGAGCTTCTTGACGCTGGATTGCTGCCGCATCCCGATGCGATAACGGTGAACGGCAAGACGATGGGCAATAATTGCTCGGCGCGCCGGTCTCAGAATAGCAAAGTAATCAAGACTGTTGATAGCCCGGTTAAGCAACAGGCGGGGTTCATCAATCTCTCGGGTAACCTGTTCGAGAGTGCGATTATGAAGACATCTGTGATCTCACAGTCATTTCGACAGACCTACCTGTCGAACCCGGATGATCCTAATGCATTTGAGGGCAGGGCGGTTGTGTTTGATGGGCCTGAGGATTTTCACCATCGGATCGATGATCCCGAAGAATACATCGACGCAAACTGTATTCTGATTATGCGCGGAGCAGGACCAAAAGGTTACCCAGGTGCCGCAGAGGTCGTGAACATGCGTCCGCCCGCATATTTGTTGAAACAAGGCATCGAAGCCCTTCCTTGCATCGGTGATGGACGGCAATCCGGAACATCAGGAAGCCCGTCTATCCTGAATGCTTCACCCGAAGCTGCAGAGGGTGGTGGGTTGGCCTTAGTGCGAAATGGTGACCGCCTGCGCATCGATCTTGGCAAAGGCACAGCAGATATGCTGGTTTCGCTCGAAGAACTGCATGAACGCGCCCGCGATCTGGAGGCAAAGGGTGGGTATTCAATGCCGCCCAACCAATCCCCGTGGCAGGAAATTTTCCGCGAAAAAGTAGATCGGTTGGATCGCGGTATGACGCTCAAGGGGGCAGAAAACTACCACGATATCGCGCGAGGATTCATGCCACGCGACAATCACTAAAAGGAACAGAAATGAAACTTGTTCGTTACGGAGTAGAGGGCTCGGAAAAGCCTGCGTTGGTCGACGCTGAGGGCCAATTGCGGGATCTGTCCGCTCATATCATTGATATTACGGGTGATATGTTGGATGACGGAACGCTTGATAACCTGCGCTCATTGGATCCGAACAACCTGCCAATTGTAGAGGGTGACCCTCGTATCGCACCGTGTGTCGGTGACATCGGTAAATTTCTTTGCATCGGTTTGAACTACTCGGACCATGCAGCAGAAACCGGCGCAGATATTCCCGAGCATCCGATACTTTTTTTCAAGGCTAACTCAGCGGTCATTGGGGCATATGACGAAGTTGTCATGCCGCGGGGATCTACACACACCGACTGGGAATGCGAACTGGGCGTCGTCATAGGCAAAACAGTCAAATACGTTTCCAAGGCCGACGCGCTCGAATACGTTGCCGGCTATTGCATCGTAAACGACGTGTCGGAAAGGCATTTTCAAACTCAACTGACCGGTCAATGGACCAAAGGCAAGTCTTGCGACACATTTGGCCCTACTGGCCCTTGGCTAGTGACCCGGGATGAGGTGCCGGATCCTCAAAGTCTTGGTATGTCACTGGATGTAAACGGTCAGCGCATGCAAACCGGGAATACTGCTACGATGATCTTTTCCGTTGCCGAGATCATTGAACATCTAAGCCAACTTTTCACACTGCATCCCGGCGACGTCATTTCAACTGGAACACCGCCCGGTGTTGGAATGGGGATCAAACCGGACCCAGTTTACCTGAAAAAAGGCGACGTCATGGAGCTTCGTATCGATGGGCTTGGCGTTCAGCGGCAAGAGGTCGGCCAAGATGACTGACTTATTGCAAATCGGAGGGATCACTGAACGGATGCGAGAACGCCTGGCCACAGTGTTCAATATTCATCAATTGGACGATTTCAGCGCGGATAGTATAACACATATCGTTACAAATGGGCATGATGGCGTTCCGCATGACCTGATGACATCACTCAGCAGTTTGAAGATGATCAGCGTCTATGGAGTCGGTTACGACGCCGTCGACGCAAATGCCGCGGCAGAGCGCGGGATTGTCGTGACGCACACACCGAGTGTTTTGAACAAAGAAGTCGCAACCACCGCCGTTTTGCTGTTGCTGTCATGTTATCGAGAGCTCGTACGTGACGACGATTACGTTCGGTCCGGACGGTGGGAAGTTGAAGGTAATGCCCCTTTGACACGATCAGCGGACAATCAAAGAATAGGCATTCTTGGTCTTGGTCGCATTGGTCAGGCGATCGTTGATAAGTTGGAGCCGTGGGCCCCCGAAATCTCTTATAATACCCGCAATCAAAAGGATGTCCCGTACCGATATTTCGACAGTTTGGTTGAAATGGCAGAACATGTGGATGTCCTCATATGCATCACGCCCGGCGGCCCGTCGACCAATAGGCTGGTCAACGCTGAGGTGTTGCGCGCGTTGGGGGCAGGGGGCACTCTTATAAACGTTAGTCGAGGTTCGGTTGTCGACGAAACTGCCCTAATCAATGCATTGCAAAACGGTGAGCTCGGGTGGGCAGGGCTTGATGTTTTTGAAGACGAACCGCGCGTTCCAAAAGCATTGCGCGAGTTGTCCAATGTCGTTCTTCTCCCTCACGCTGGTAGCGCGACTATTGAGACACGTGCAGCTATGGGTGACCTAACTGTCGACAATCTCCTGCAACACCTTAAGGACGGATCGGTGATCACAGCTGTGCCGGAATGCAGAGATCTGTAGAAGGCCAATCTGAATAGTGTTTGAGTTTGCCGTTGCGGTTTTCTTTCTGCTGATTACGCCTGGCCCAGGTGTTTTGACAACTGCGGGTATTGGATCAGCATTTGGTTTTCGAGCTGGGCTCGCTTTTGTGGCCGGTTTGATGCTGGGCGGGTTCATCAACATGATGTTTGTTGTCTCTGGAGTCGCTGCAGTAGCTTTGGCTATACCGGTACTTAGAACTTTGCTGCTATTTGCCTCTGTTGGGTATTTGGGATTTCTTGCCTGGCGTATTGCAAGAGCTGGCTCAAAGGTCGGGTTTTCCCCCGCGGTCTCGCCACTTGGTTTTGCGAACGGGCTGACACTTCAGTTCATTAATCCCAAGGCTTACGTGGTTGGCACTGCATTGTTTTCAGGGTTTGCCTTTTTGCCCGATGCGCCCGTTTGGGAGGTCGTCATAAAAATCGTAATATTCAATATGGTTTGGGTGCCAGTGCACATGATCTGGCTGGGTGCTGGCGCAAAGCTAGGCAGCCTTGATTTAAGTGAGAGATCACATCAAAGGATCAACTTTGCGATGGCGGCTTCATTGATGGTTGTTGTGGTGACTGCTTTGGCGTCGGCGCTTTAAACAAAGCCTGCGTCAGTCGTACCTAGCAGACGGTTGAAAGACACAAATCAAAGTGACGCCGTTATTCCGCCATCAACGTAGAGAGTATGTCCATTGACGAAACTGGATGCAGGGGAGGCAAGGAATATGGCGGCGCCGACAAGTTCTTCCACATTGCCCCAGCGACCGGCCGGGGTGCGTTTCTCGAGCCATGCACTAAACTCAGGGTCAGCAACCAATGCGGCGTTCAAAGGTGTATCGAAATATCCAGGCGCAATGGCATTGCAGTTTAGGCCATACTTAGCCCAATCAGTCGCCATTCCCTTTGTAAGGTTGGTCACGGCACCTTTTGTCGCCGTGTAAGGCGCAATACCCGGTCTTGCCAATGCGGATTGAACCGACGCAATGTTAATGATCTTGCCTGACTTTCTTTCAATCATGTGCCGTGCCACAGCCTGACCGACATGAAAGACGGACGCTACATTTGTCTGTAGTAGGTGCTCGAAGGCATCAGCGGGGAAATCCTGTAGCTCCGTCCTGTATTGCATTCCGGCGTTGTTTATCAGGATGTCTATGGGGCCGACATTGTCTTCAAAGTTGTCCACGGCAGATCGGACACCTTCATGATCGGTTGCATCGAACGAAAGTTCACGTACCGAGGCGCCTGTTTCGCTCAACTCGGATGCCGCTGCCGCTAGTTTCGCGGTGTCGCGCCCGTTCAAAACGACTTGCGAACCGGCGGCAGCCAAGCCACGGGCCAACGCAAATCCAATGCCTTGGCTAGAGCCTGTTACTAGTGCGCGTTTTCCCTCTAGGTTGAACATTTCAAGCATCATGCAAAAACCCCTTGGTTGTCAGCACCGACTATCCGTATCTTTTGGCAATATGTATAGGGAGTCTGTGCAATGTCTTCGGCCAATGTTGCTGTTGTTATCCATGCCGCAAAAGATCTGAGGTTGGAAAACCGGGACGTACACGACGTGGGGCCAGACGAAGTCTTGATTGCCATGCGCGCGGGTGGGATTTGCGGCTCTGACCTGCATTATTATAACCACGGTGGTTTCGGTGCGATCAAGTTGCGTCAGCCGATGGTGCTAGGACATGAAGTCGCCGGAGAAATCGTGAAAGTCGGGTCAAGTGTGCAGGGGCTGCACTTAGGCCAACTGGTTGCAGTTTCTCCATCCCGCCCTTGCCAAGCCTGCATTTATTGTCTGAACGGGCAGCAAAACCACTGTCTTGATATGAAGTTCTATGGCAGCGCGATGCCGTTCCCGCATATCCAAGGCGCTTTTCAAAGCAAACTCGTGGCGAAAGCCAGTCAATGTGTTCCGGCAGATGGGTTGAGCCCTGCGCAGGCCGCTATGGCCGAACCTCTGGCTGTCTGTTTGCACGCGATTAAACAAGCCGGAAACCTCTTAGGCAAAACGGTACTTTTAACGGGATGCGGCCCGATTGGCTGCCTCACGATCTTGGCGGTACGCCGTTCTGGAGCGGCCAGAATAGTGGCGACGGATATCTCGGACCAGACCCTCGCTCTGGCGCGTGAATGCGGGGCAGACGATGTCATCAACACCTACGCCGATCCGCAAAAACTGGAGCAGTTTGAAAACGACAAGGGCCAGGTTGATGTCCAACTGGAGTGTTCTGGGGCTCAATCGGCTCTGGCTTCTGGCGTCGCATGCTTGCGACCGGGTGGAACATTGGTTCAGCTTGGTCTGGGTGGAGATATGACTGTGCCAATGCAGGCGTTGACTGCAAAAGAGATAGTCCTTCGCGGGTCTTTCCGTTTCCATTCCGAGTTCTCAGTCGCGGTCGAGATGATGCGAAGCGGACTAATAAACGTCGACCAGTTGGTGACGCATTCCTTCGAAGTTGGCGAGGCTGTTACTGCCTTTGAGGTCGCGTCTGATCGAAGCCAATCAATGAAAGTGCAGTTAACGTTTCCGGAAAGTGACGATGGATAGGCGAATGCGTGATATTGCAAAGACTTATGAAAGAGACGGTTTCGTAGCTCCGCTGGATATCCTGACAGCTTCCGAGGTCCAAACGCTGCGCGATGATTTTGAGAAAGCAGAGCTCATTCTCAGAGACGACCCAGAGAAACTCAAGCTTCTATATTCTTATCCAGACAGGCTGATACCATCATTCGATGCACTTCTTCGCCATCCGAAGCTGATTGAGGCTGCTTCAACAGTGTTGGGGCCGGACCTCATGGTTTGGAGCGGTGCACTTTTCGTAAAAGAAGCGCGATCATCGAAGATAGTCTCGTGGCACCAAGACTTGACCTATTGGGGTTTGGATGATGCTGAAGAGGTAACCTGTTGGGTTGCGATTTCAGAAGCGTCTGAGCAAAGCGGGTGTATGAGGTTTGTTCCTGGCAGCCATAAAAGCCGGATCGTGCCTCACGTGGACACCTTCAGCGAAAACAATCTTTTGTCACGTGGGCAGGAAATCGCAGTCGATGTGAACGAAAAAGATGCAGTTGCTGCCGAATTGCGTGCAGGGCAGGCATCCATGCATCACGGGCATCTCTTTCACGCATCAGGGCCCAATAACACGGACGATAGACGCATTGGTGTGGCGTTGCGTTTCATAAAGCCCTCAATGAAACAGCAAAACGGAGTGAAAACTTTGGTTGCGCTAGTCGCAGGGCGAGATGATTTTGGGCATTTTTTAGTTGCGTCCTCTCCTCAGGGCTTTTTGCATGAGAACGATTTCGTTTTGTGTCAAAGGGATGCAGATCGCAAGAAACAAATACTCTTCGCCGGAGTGTAATGACTCCCTTCTCGACCTCAGACCCATTGCTATATCGACCGGGAAACCGCCCTGAATCGCGAAAACTAGTAGACAATTAAAAGTTAACATAGTCGCTAAGCTTTTCTTCCACTGGGCGAAAAGTTGCAGAGGAAGTCTACGGCAGGTTCGAAATCAAAATAGTCATTACAAACTCAAAAAATATTCTGTTTAATTTTTAATTTGCGATCGTTGCGCTTAGCGCCTCTTCCTTTGTTTTGACCTTTTCGGGGTCTTGTCAGATTAACTTTGCTTGAGCGGGGCAGGGCGGGTGCATAGCTTTTAGGAATGACCAAACCTGCCACCTTCAAGTACTTCAAAACCAGTCCTGAGATCATCCGCCTGGCGGTGATGCTGTATATTCGGTTTCCACTCTCGCTTCGGAATGTCGAAGATCTGCTGCATGAGCGAGGCATCGACGTGAGTCACGAAACTGTCCGATATTGGTGGAACAGGTTTGGCCCAATGTTTGCTGCCGAGATCAGACGAAAGCGTGTTCAGCAACTCCGAGCCTTTTCAAAGTGGAAGTGGCACGTTGACGAGGTTTTCGTGAAGGTAAATGGCAAACGCCATTATCTCTGGCGGGCTGTTGATCACGAAGGCGAGGTGCTGGAAGCCGTTGTCACGAAGCGCCGAAACAAAGCTGCAGCACTGAAATTCCTCAAAAAATTGATGAAGCGGCACGGCAAAGCTGAAGAAGTAGTCACAGATCGCTTTGCATCCTACAAGGCGGCGCTCAGAGACTTGGGTGCGCTGGAAAAGCAAATGACGGGCAGATGGCTCAACAACCGTGTTGAGAATTCGCACCTGCCGTTCCGACGAAGAGAACGCGCCATGCAACGGTTCAGGCGTATGCGAAGTTTGCAGAAATTCGCTTCCGTCCACTCCTCCGTCTACAACCATTTCAATCAGGAAAGATCGCTAGCCAGCAGAGACATCTTCAAGCTGACACGCAACGCCGCTCTTACCGAATGGCGCGAACTTGGTGCGGGATAAAGGACAGCGTCACTGGCCCAACAGAGACGAGTTCGAATTCGTTTGACAGCACCAACGGGCAGCTTCGTGGCGGGGTATCTGTTGGTTTGGCTGGTATTCTCGCTGGCGGCGACGGTATTGAATTGGTGGCTGCACACGGGTGGCGCGCTTTCATCCATGATGGGGAGGATTGCGCCGACTGTGGGCGGCGTGATGTTGATACTTGCCGGGTTGTTTCAATGGACGCCACTCAAGAACGCTTGCCTAGAGCATTGCCGCTCGCCCATGAGTTTTCTGACGGCTCATTGGCACGAGGGAACCCTGGGTGCCGCGAAGATGGGGCTTCACCACGGGGCCTACTGTCTTGGCTGCTGCTGGATGCTGATGGTGCTGTTGTTTGTGTTGGGCGTCATGAACCTGCCGTGGGTTGCCGTACTTACAATCGTAGTGTTGGCGGAAAAGACGTTGCCATTCGGGCGGTTTCTGAGCCGAGGATTGGGCTTGGTTTTGATTGCCTGGGGCGGGTGGCTGATCACGATTGCCTGAGGAAACATTGGTGTATTCACAGGCTGGATAAAGGCCACCGCAGAGCGTTCGTCAACACGTCACCGGACAAGCAATTTCTGCGGGAGTTTAAGTCCCGCTCCGAATCCTTTGCGGTCATTCGGCTTGACCTGACGCAAGCATTCAAGACAAGCGGCAAAGCAAGGGCCGATCACAGGAAAAATCAGGCGGGGATACCTGCCTTTGCAAGCCCTGCAAGGTAAAGTTCCATTTGATCGTCCCGCTTCAGATAGAACAGCTTATTTTTTGCGAATGACCGCGAGAATTTCGGCTCTTCCACCATTAGGTTATGCGCCATCTTGGCCAGATCTTTGTCCCGCCCGAGATTGGCAAGCGCCACGACTGCATGCGCTGTGGCCCAGTATTGGCAATTTGGCACATCGCGAGCCCGCTCTGCCCAGTCCAGAGCTTTCTCGAACTGGTGATCGAAAAGCAGAGTCAGCGCGCCATAGCTCAGAAAGGCCCAAAGCTGTGGATGGTTAGGGCTCATCTCCACGGCTTTCTCGAAATTGGCAATCGCCTCTTCGTATCGTCCCTCATAGGAAAGTGAGTCTCCCAATCCGCAATATGCTGGAGCCAGCGTCGGGTTCAATTTGATTGCAGTTTCATTCTCAGCCAGCGCGCTGCGGTATTCCCGGCGGGCCAGTTGGACTCTGCCCATCAGCATGTAGAGCAGCGCATTCTGGTTATCCATTGAAACGGCGGTGCGTGCGGCAGCCAGCGCTTCGTCCATAAGGGCAGAATCCGGTTCCGTGTCCCAATACACCATCCCGAGAATCGTGGCATAGGCCCACCAGGCATGTGCCTCGGGAAAACTGGGGTCCAGTTCGCGGCTTTGGAGAAACAACCTCTGAGCTTCACGGTTGCTTACGGCAGTAAACTTGTAAAAGTGCGCAAGCCCATGATGATAGCAGTCCCAGGCATGGGGGTTTCGGCGCGGCGAATCTTCTAACTTGCGCCGGATCGCATTTCCGACCTCGGGCTCCAGTCTGCCAACAATTGTTTCCGTGATCTCGTCCTGAACATCGAAGATGTCTTCCAACTGACGGTCATATTTTTCCGCCCACACGTGGTTGCCAGTCGATGCGTCAATCAGCTGAACCGTGACTCGAATACGCGCACCCGCTTTCCTGACCGAGCCTTCGACAACGTAGTCGGCGTCCAAGTCATCGGCGAGCTGCCGAACATTCGGGGATTTTCCCTTGTAGGCAAAGGTCGTGTTGCGCGCGACGACCTCGAGCCAGTGGTGTTTCGACAGAGCAGTAATTATGTCTTCGGACAACCCGTCCGAAAAATATTCCTGTTCGGGGTCGCCTGAAATGTTGTCAAATGGCAATACGGCGATTGCAGTTCCGTCAGGGGACCCAGGCGGTTCAAAATCATCAAGCGGATCTACAGACTCGGCGTTCCCCCACCACCAGACTGGCACCGGTCGATCAATGTTCTTAAGCTCACGGTTTTCTCCGCCTTGGAACGCGCAAGCCGTTTTGCTGTCCAGGCATTCATAGGCGGAGCCGGAGATAAGAACCTGCCCGGCTTCAGCAAGCGCTTCCAAACGAGCGGCGACGTTAACGCCGTTACCAAAGACATCATCCTCCTCGAAAACGACTTCACCTGTGTGTATCCCAATTCTCAACTTCAGCGTATTCTCGCTGGCCAAAGAGTTCTGAATGGCGACAGCACAGGTCACAGCGTCAGAGACTGATGGAAACTCGACTATCCAACCATCCCCCATGCATTTCACTAAATTGCCGCGATGCGCGACTACAGAAGGGTCAAAAAGCCCAGATCGAAGCTCTCGCAACGCGCTGAGCGTTCCGCTTTGATCCGAGTTCATAAGGCGGGAATACCCAAC
The DNA here is from genome assembly GCF_059610285.1 of Ruegeria sp. YTSA072. NCBI lineage: Bacteria > Pseudomonadati > Pseudomonadota > Alphaproteobacteria > Rhodobacterales > Roseobacteraceae > Ruegeria > Ruegeria sp. YTSA072. Next base: position 133,099 of record NZ_JBXWNI010000010.1, read on the forward strand.
CAGATCGGCTGCTAGTATGGCGGTCAGCCTGCGTTTCAGAGGTCATCCTCCTCCGAGCAAAGTGCAATTATCAAAGATTATCATGCGCAGGCTTGGAAAGAAACCGAAGGGCGACTTCGTCCGCAAGACGGCCGCCGGATGAGTAAAGTTGCAGCGAAGGCATGAGCAAGGCCATTGGATGTCACAGTCGTGCCGAAGCGCATTAGCAGCGCAACAGCAGCGCTACTGGCCCACGCGTAACAAGCTGAATTGGAAGGACTGAGAGCTTCCCCAAGGAGTATGGTGTGTGTGCTTCCGATGCGTAACCAGGGAAATACGATCGCCTAATACCTCACGTAGCCCCTCTGGATCATAGCGAACGATTGGCAAACCGCTGCACTTCTTCGGACCGTCGAGCGCAAACGTTGCGATAATCGCATGGCTACCTGGGAGAAGGCAGCGGTACAACTGGTCCCGGTAGGCGGAACGGTCGTCCGCATCGACAAGGAAATGAAATACGGCGCGATCGTGCCATAGATCATAGCTTCTCTCCGGGCTCCAGGTTGTGACATCGGCTGCGATCCATTCAATCTGCTCGCCTACGGCGCCAAGTTGTCCACGAGATCGATCAAGCGCAGCTTTGGATACATCGAGCACAGAAACGTCGCTCAGTCCTCTTTCGATCAGGCGTTCTGCGAAGTGTGAAGTGCCTCCGCCTATGTCTATCACAGAGGAGGCATTATCGACGCCGACCACGTCGCAGAGCTCCAACGAGATCGAGGGATCATCCTGATGCCAACTCAGCTGGGTATCGTCTTTCTCGCGGTAGACCTCCTCCCAGTGGCTCACTCTCTCGTCTGCCATGGTGTCTCCACTTGATCCCGTCAGGTGGTGATCATGTAACTTTAGGTCAATGACTGCAATGTCCGCAACTCTGCCGTTCAGCAGATTTCAGCGAACGTCCGCTGCCGTTCAATGCAGACCTCCAGGCGAATTTTCTCGGAATGACCACCAACAATGACCGCTGTCCGTTCCTAAGCCGTCATCTGACAAAAAGACTCAGATGACTGCCTTGAGCCCTAAGCGGACGTTCGCATGAACGCATTAGCCTACTGTTGCTGCGACAGGAACTGCCGGGCTTTTACCGCAACGACGTCGGATTAGGTATTTTTCAGTTCTCGGGCGTATACCAAATTGGCGAAGTGTACGCGCGTTCCTGCGTTGACGTGGGAACCTCCGCGGGAAGTTCGTCTCCGAACCGAACAGCATCGTAAATTGTCCACCTCGGAGTGGGAATTTCCAAGACTCGGGCATAGAAGAAAGCCCGCACTGAAGGATCGAACTCAGGGTCTGTCCAAACAGTGATCAGCTCTGGAGACCCTATGGAATTGGTAAACGTGCCCGTTGCAACATCCACGGTGTTCCCCACCGCTGGCAGGTTGCCGTCCGCATCGGGTTCTCGGTCTCCCGACCAAGCCACGTCATAGACCCGCTCTTCAGTTTCGCCGCTGGAATTTAGCCAACCTTTCACAATCTGAACACGGTCGAGATTGCCGGAGAACGGATCTTTCAGCGCAGCAACCAAGAAGGTTGGGGCGTCCGCGCCTTCTGTCGCGTCTGCGAGGTCCCCACCCATCGGAACGCCTTTTTCATATCCTATTTCTGCGGGCAAACGAGACCTTGCATCAGCTTCCGTAAAGTCCCAACCACCAAAGAAACGAACCGCGATGCGACTACCGGTTGTCCCGTAAACTTCTTTCCGTTCCATGGCGTCGAATATGGCTTCGCGTGTGTTGTCTTCAGCCCAAACTGCTGCATAGCCAGAGGCTGCCATTTCCCACCCGAGAATCCTCAAGGCATCGAATTCGCCAACGACATGCTGCCAACGGCCAGGTTCCGGCTCGACACCAGAGTGTTTGCCAAAGAAATTGTCTTCTTCCGCCGTGGCCAAAGCCGTATGGCTGTCGGTCGAGCCCACTACTCCGAACTTGTATGGATTGGTGCCGAGCTGAGCCTCTAGCTTGAGACCGTTCTTCAAGGCCTCGCGCGCGTATTCGTACTGAAGCATCCAGTCTTCTTTGGGTGTCGGGCCCAGATTGGATTTATCCCAGGTTTCATAGTCTGCGAACTCATCGTTCGGGCTGAGAAACGGGTGAGTTTCTCCGTCACCTTTGATCTGGGTAATCTCATACATCGGCTCCCACTTAGCACGCCGCTCTGCGTAGTCTTCTGTCAAAGGCTCACCCGTTTCAGGGTTTGTCTCGACCGGAAACATCAGGCCGTTGGAGACGTTGCCGTTGTGGGCAAGGGCCAGTACACGACCGCCAGTCTCTATTTCATAAGTTTCCATCCAGTCCCATAGCCGTTCCGGATTAAAAGTTTCTGCGGTTGTGAAGGGCAGCATTTGCCGAGCGCGAATGGCATCATCCCGGTAGATCACATTGCGGTGGAGGTTGTTGCCAGCTTCGGTGGACGTCCACTCGTATCCGATGAACGCAGTGAACGTGCCGGGGTCGTTGTGATGATCCGCAGTTTGTGTGAACTCGTCCCATACGGATTGTACAAACCTTCGATCTGCAACAGCCTCGGGAAGTGCCTCGCCGGTGATGCCAGCAAAAGTTTCAATGACTTCCATAGTCGCTCCAAGTGCAACGTCTCCGCCCGCATTAAGCCGTTCGCTCCAGTCTCTGAGCGTTGCATCGCGCATCAGCGTGGAGTTTCCCGCGATGATTTCATTCATTGCACCCATGGCATCAGAATGATCGGATACAACAAGCCAGTCGAGCGGACGCGATAACTTCACACGGAGGCCATGCGAGGTGGTGACTTCCTCACCACGTGCAAACCTATAGGCATCGTCGGGGCTCAGAATGACGCCAAATCCGCGCGCATCGAGCGAATTTGACGTGTGCAGGTGAGTGTCACCCCACAGAGGTCGTGTAGGAAAGTCTCGACCTGCAAAAGGTGAGAAATCAGCAGGCGCGGGCTCGCGCATATCATCAACCGATATGGTCATCTCTCCGACTTGCCCCCCTTGTGCGGCCTCTTGAGCATTTGAAGAACTTGATATGAATGCTGCAGAAACTATTGCTGTCGATGTCGTCAGAAAAAACTTCATTTGAACCTCCCAGCCGCGCTGAATGCCAGCCTATGCCAACATCTGATCTGACTGTTCGTCAAGGAAAACAACGGTTTTTCTTAGATGAGCTCAGAAGATCTCAGGAGAGGCTCGACTAGCCCGGGGCCGCAGCTTCACCCTTACCTCTGGCGCTCAGCCACGGTGAAAAAGCACCGCAATGAGACGACGTTATTGACGACTGGTGACTTGGTTCGTCAGTCTTGAGCTCGTGATCTTGATTGGAGGCGATATCATGAAGTGGTTATTGCGAACATTCCTACTGTCCTTATCTCTTCTATTTTCCTCAGCTGCTTCAGCACAGGACAAACCCAACATCGTATTCATATTTCTTGATAATTTTGGCTGGGGTGAACCCGGATTCAACGGTGGGGGCATTATCCGCGGTACAGCGACTCCCGAGATGGACGCCCTGGCAGCGGAAGGATTACGACTCACGAACTTCAACGTGGAAAGCCAGTGCACGCCGTCCCGTGCAGCGACTATGACAGGACGGTACGGCGTTCGGAGTGGCAACCATACAGTCCCTCTTGGAGGTGGCGTCTACGGTCTGACTCAGTGGGAAATCACGATGGCCGAGATGCTGAAGGAGGTAGGATACAACACGACCATGTACGGCAAGTGGCATCTTGGATGGACCGAAGGGCGCTATCCAACGAATCAAGGATTCGACGAGTTTTACGGCGTTGAGACCACTGACGTTACAGTCTGGCGCACGCTTCCGGGTTTTGCCGATGCCAACATGGAAGAGCCTGTAGTGATGCAGGGTGTTGCAGGCGAGCCAGCAACCATCGCTCAAGACTACGATCTGGACTATCGCGGCGAAATAGATGGCGACCTGACGAAAAAGGCCATCGAGTTTATCGAAGCGAAGAGTGCCGAAGACGCGCCGTTTTTCATCTATCTTGCTTATACTCAGACCCACTATCCAAACATCGCGTCCGAGGAGTTCGAAGGCGCCACTGGAAACGGCGTCTGGGCCGACATTCTGCTTCAAACAGATAGCTATATCGGACGTATTGTTGATGCGATTGAGGCGGCAGGCGTTTCCGACGACACCGTGGTGATATTTACTGCTGACAACGGCCCCGAAGCTCTTCCGGTTGGGAACGCCAACGTCTCGCCAGTTCCTGCGGTACATGGTACGGCCGGGCCTTGGCGCGGTACTCTGTTCACCAGCCTCGAAGGAAGCATGCGTGTACCCTTTGCAATCAAGTGGCCGGGGAAGATCCCTGCCGGTTCTGAAAGCAACGATGTTGTCCACTCAATGGATCTCTATCCGACACTTGCGGCTTTCGCAGGAGGCAAGGTGCCTGATGACAGGGCTTTTGATGGTGTCGACCAGTCAAAGTTCTTTCTTGGTGACCAACCAAACTCAAACCGAGAAGGCGTGATCGTCTACATGGGTGAGCAGATATTCGGCGTAAAATGGAAGGATTGGAAAGTTCTTTTCAAAGAGAATACGACGGCTTTTGGTGCAACGGAGTCTTACGACACACCAAGGATCTACAACCTTTTGAATGACCCACACGAGCGTGAAAGCGTACTCTTCCCGCACACATGGGCGGCCGAAAAGGCGCTGCCGCAGTTGCAGGAGCACATTGCAACCTTCGAGGAATACCCGCCAATCCCACCAGGAACGCCTGATCCGTACGAACCACCTAAAAACTGAACGGTGGCTTTGTCCGTAAATTCGTCGTTCGTTCAAACGAAACGTGCCGCGCAGCAGCGAACGGCGGCTTAGCCCGCAACTCGGACGTTGGCTGCAACTTGCTGAAACGTCTACGTTGCGGACGAAGTGTGGATTCGCGGTACTTGCACCAATTGCAGTTTGATGTGCTTTGCTGACGTCAGAATGAGCGTGAAACGGATGTACAACATCACCGCAAGGCGGATGATTTCGAGACTGGTTTTAAAGTACTTGAAAGAGGCAGGTCTGCTAATGGGCAAAAGATACGCAACCGCCCTGTAGCGCTCTACCCAAGTTCTTCTGACAAGACCCCATAGAGATCTCGCATCGCTAGCTTTGGATCACCGAATTACGTGAACCGAACACTTGGCATGATGCACGACTCTGTTCGCAGTGGAACCTAGAAATATGTCCTCGAATCCGGGCTTATGCGAAGCTAAGACGATGCAATCGGCGTCGCTCTGGTTTGCGAAGTCGACAATTGCCCTACCCGCATGCCCGGAGATGAGCTGTACCTTCGCCTCTGAAATTTCAGAGGCAGTCTTTTGTAGGTTCTCCAATATCTCATGCCGCGTATGTGCAAGCACTTCACTTGGAATCTGAGAACCCACATATGCCGGAATAGGTTCTTGGACGTGCACAACGGTGAAAACAGCGTCGGCATCAGCCAATTGGCGCGCAGCCTTAAACGACGCTTGAGTGTCATGTTCTTTGTCCAGAGCAACCGGGATCAGGATATTCTTGTACATTTGACCTCCTATCTATTGCGCAGATGATTTCAGTTTGGTATTTCGGCAGCAGGAAACCTACACAGGCTCAGACTTTGAAGATTTCCCTGCGCTCTTTGTAGCGGCTGCAACATCACCAACTGTTTTCTCAACAGCTTCAGCTTCTGTTTCTGCGACATAAGATGCACAACGGGACACAGTTTCGAACCATTCCTGCGCGTCAGCAACCAACCGCTCAGCTGAATGGCGCTGCCATTCCGCCACGCTCTGAAAGGCTTTCGATGGATCGGACGGGTTCGCGGACGACACATTGCGTGCAGCTTGTAGAGCCGTCCGGACCGCCTCATGACGCCGTTCGAACCAATGCTGTGCAAAGGCCTCCGTTTCTTCGAGAAATTTTTCCTGCGCGTCCCAAAATTGTTCGATCTGGGCTCCGAAGGCCGGATTGCCAGACATGGGTGGCTGCATTTGCTTAAAAACATCCAACAGTGAGGTCGGGCTGTTTGTGCTAGTTTTCTTTCTCGACATCGAAAGTTCCTCCTCATTTCCTGTATGAGTTACTGTGCCACCTGCGGCGCGCTTTCGCCTTAATACAGATCAATATCCCATATTTTGCGGATTTTCGGCCTAAGCTGCGACGGGACACTCGCATTCTCTCCGACAACGGTTCCTAGGTGGCAGGATTGGAATTAGAGTAGTTTAGACAAGAACCTAACGCTTGGATTTTTATGCACATTGCCGGCTTTCTCATTAGCCTTGGTGTCCTCTTCCTTGCCGGATTGGCAGCCGATCAATTAGGCCGGGCCACGCATCTTCCTCGTGTTACTACCTTACTTTTCCTCGGTCTGATCGCCGGGAACGCCGGAATGGGGTTGATCCCACTCGACGTCGCAACGTGGTTCGACGAGATATCCATTGTGGCCTTGACGATGGTCGCTTTCCTTCTTGGAGGATCTTTGACCCGCGAGAACCTGGTTCGGCATGGCCGAGCCATTCTGACTATTTCGATTGCAATCGTGGTTGCAACCCTTGTTATCGTGTCTGCTGGATTGACCGCAGTCGGCGTACCCTTCGGGTTGGCATTGGCGCTGGCGGCAATTGCTACGGCTACAGTTCCGGCCGCCATGACAGACGTTATCAAGCAATCTGGAGTGTCCAACAGCTTCACCGAGACATTAAAGGGCGTCGTCGTAATTGATGACGCTTGGGGTCTGATCGTATTCAGTATCGCCCTGGTTCTGGCCGGTCATTCGGATGGTTGGGCAAGCGTCACGACCACAGCGATGTGGGATTTCGGAGGGGCGATACTGTTGGGTACCGCCCTAGGTGTGCCATCCGCTTACCTGACCGGCCGCTTGAAACCGGGAGAGCCAATGCAGGCAGAAGCAGTGGGCATAGTTTTTCTTACAGCGGGCCTTGCGCTTTGGCTGGAGGTTTCATTCTTGGTAGCAGGCATGGTTGCGGGCGCAATGATCGGGAATCTTGCCCGCCATCACGAGCGTGCTTTTCAGGAGATCGAGCACATTCAGTGGCCGTTCATGATTTTGTTCTTCCTGCTGGCTGGCGCCACGTTGGATATTGAAGCCTTCGGCTTGATGGGCTGGGCTGGTGCTCTTTTCCTATTCTTGCGCGCCGTTGCCCGCCTTGTCGGGGGTTATTGCGGAGCGAGACTGGGCGGCCTGCCTCGCCGTCAGACCCACTGGTACGGTCCCGCTTTGTTGCCACAAGCTGGTGTCGCGGTAGGAATGGCACTCGTTGCCGGAGAGCAATTTCCGAATTGGGCCGCGTCCATCATGGCCTTTACTCTAGCCAGCACTGTGGCCTTCGAAGTGTTGGGGCCGCCGTTGACTCTCATGTCAATCAGACGTGCGGCTGATACGGATTAGTAAATCAGCCAGTGACTAGTCCGTCTGGATCGATTCCAAAAAGGCGAGCAAATTCGCCAACGGCAAACCTACCATTATTCGTTGCCCATTGGGCAAAGCCACCGCGATTTGTTGGTCTGTCTCAAACACTGCGCCAAAGATTGGCATTTCGCCACCATGGGCGAGCAATTGTGAACGACCATCAATCTGTTCAGCTATGCGATCTATTGGATACACACCGTCGTTTTGGCCCACCAACTTGGTGAGGTTGGGCGTTCGAATAGCCAGCATTTCCGCCATTGGCCCGTCTCCGGTCGCTTCGAAACCGTGACATTGCCAGCAATACGTCCGGTACAAATCACGCCCCTCATCGACGCTGACGTCCTGCGCCAGAACGGGTCCCGTGACGAACAGTGCCAGTAAAATTCCGCGAACAATCTGCATATGCTCCTCCAATTTACTGCCCCGGATGCAGATCTATTTAAACCGCATCCTTAAGAAACTTCTTTGACCTCGCTCATGTTGAACGCTTCAGCACGAAGATTGGTTTTTCGGTCGAATGGCGCTTGAGCACGCGCCAAGTCCAATCCAGGCGGCCTCCAACTACGCCACTTCGTCATTGACCTCACTCCCCCTTGCGCCCTGGCGGCACTCCTTCCAAAGCGTTCAAATGCCAACGAATTCGCCAGAGGTGATGCGACACGCGATGCAACCAGTCGAGCCCAAGGTTGGTAACAGGTTCCAGAGCATCAAGAATAGCTTTCTACCCTAAATCTCAAACCGCCTCACATGTTTGCTTTGCCTTTGAGTCCGAAGGCAAACGACAGTTGGTTGGGATTCAGCCTCGCAGACCGCCGACCGCGAGTTGATTGACATAGATCAAAGCACCAACAAGAATCACATAGTGAAATACGAATGTTTTAGCGTGTTCTACGTTCACCGGTCTGTCCCCAAGCAAACACAAAGGTGAACGGAATTCTTAAGGAGTGGAAGTTCCACCCAAGGGGGCTCGGCAGGAGTGGTGGCGAGCCCCCGTGTTACTTGATTGGCGCCCAATGCGCCCAGGCGTTGAGACACAAGGCATTTGATGCAGCTTTGACCATCGGATTAAGCCGCTGCGCCAATCGCGGACAAAAACGAGACGGACGCCTCTGACGACGTTCTGAATGGGCAGTTTGTGGAAATCGCTTATGAACTCTGTTGATCCAAACGAACAGAAACTCAGACGGGCCCTTACGACCCCGTTGCTCACGCTTTATGGCCTTGGAGTAACGGTCGGAGCGGGCATTTACGTTTTAGTCGGCGCAACAGCAGACATTGCCGGACCGTTTGCGGCGTTGTCGTTCGTTGTAGCCGCGCTCGTCGTATCACTCACCGCGCTTTCGTATGCAGAACTCACAACTCGATTTCCTGTCAGCGCAGGTGAAGCAGCCTATGTTGAGGCGGGATTTCGGAAAAACTGGATGGCGATTTTCGTTGGGCTTGCGGTGGCAGCCTCGGGCGTTATCTCCGCTTCTGCCGTTGCAATTGGCGCAGCATCATACCTTCACGCTTTGACCAGTTTTGCGATCCCTATTTTGACTATCAGTGTTGTTTTGATCATGGGTCTAATCGCGCTTTGGGGGATCACTGAGTCTGTCTTTATTGCGGCTGTCATCACGATCATTGAGATCGCAGGTCTTCTCTTTGTGATTGGCTGGGGCATGTCGATCCAGGATCCGCAGGGATACGGGATCAGTTCGATGCTTCCGCCGCTGGAACTCGACGCGTGGAGAGGCATTTTCGCAGCATCACTTCTCGCTTTCTTTGCATTTGTTGGCTTCGAGGACATGGCTAATGTCGCGGAAGAGGTTAAAGACCCCGTGCGCACCATCCCAAAAGCGATTTTGCTAACGCTCGTTCTGGCGACCGTGTTGTATCTAGGAACCTCAATGACGGTTCTACTTGTTGTGCCGATCGATGTTCTTTCGACGTCCGCAGCACCCCTCGCGCTCGTGTTTTCAAACGCGCCCGAGGTCATCAAACAGGGCTTTTCCGCAGTCGCGATTGTGGCGACAGTCAATGGAGTACTGATTCAGATGATTATGGCCTCGCGGGTGATCTACGGACTAGCTGACCGTGACCATTTGCCGAAGGTTCTGGCGATAGTCCCTAAATCAACGCAGACACCAGTAGTTGCTACTTTGCTGGTCGTCGCAATCATCGTTCTGCTGACCCAAACTATACCGATTGGTACCCTGGCAGAGCGCACGTCTCAGATCGTTCTGGGCGTCTTTGTGCTCGTCAACATTTCGCTGATCCAGCTGAAGATGCAGCCGGACGAGGCCGCCAAGCATTTCCGAGTTCCTATTGTGGTACCGATCCTTGGGGTGATCACCAGTGCATTGCTTTTCGGATCTGGATTTCTCTAACTAGACAAAACGACCCAAAGGCCTCAACGAACTGCCACGGCATATGACGACTGACCAAACTTCCATAGGATCAAAACTTTCAGCCTGGTGGCATAGAACGTTTGTGGATCTGGTTCAGCAGCTGCAATGGTCCTATCTGCCGCCATTGATGGTCTATTTTGCGGCCGGCGTGTCCGGCCTGACCTCGGTCGTCGGTGCTTTTTTCCTAAAAGACTACCTCGATTTATCCGCCTCTTTCGTTGCAGGGCTAGCATTTTGGGCTGGTATCCCGTGGATACTCAAAATGCCGCTTGGTCATGTCGTGGACCTGTTTTGGCGCTGGAAGTCCCTGCTGATCTTGTTCGGCGCGTCCTTGATCACGTTGTCTTTGCTCGCCATGTACGGGCTCGTGACCGCACCTGCGCTGATGTCCAGTTTCATGCCGCTGGAAGACTGGTATGTTGTTGCCTTGCTCTTGGCGCCTTCGGGCTATGCAGTTCAGGACGTTGTTGCCGACGCCATGACGGTTGAGGCGGTGCCAAAGGTTGACCAGAGCGGCGCACCATTTTTGCCGGAAGAAACTCGTGCACAGCACACAACGATGCAGACCTTGGGCAGAGTTTCGATCATTTCCGGGTTTGCGGCGGTTGCGGCTGTAAACATCTGGATATTCTCTGGAACCGAAGAACTGCAAGAATCCGAACGCCTTGCGCTTTATGGCCAGGTATATCTGATAGCTCTGACCATCCCGGTGTTGTCCGTTAGTGGAGTCGTTCTTCACAGCTTTATCCAGCGTCAGCTTATTAAGTGCGGCCACCCGCCACATACGCCGGATGAAGCCACCGAAGTCAAATGGTCCATATTGCTCGGCGGCCTTGCATTCGTTGTGCTCAGCATCGTGCTGGGAACCGCAGATTTCGAATTCGCGCAAGAGACCGTTTTTGCGGTTTCCCTGACGGTGATCCTTTACCTCATGTCGCGTCTGCTGAAGGAGTTGGAACCAGCCCAAGCCAAAGCCTTGATCGGGACAGCGACAGTCATTTTTGTATTTCGTGCCGTTCCTCTGCCGGGACCAGGCCTGACTTGGTTTGAAATCGATGAACTGGGGTTCGATGAGCAATTCCTGGCAATTCTGGCTTTGTTAACTTCGATGCTGGCCCTGCTCGGGTTAATCGTCCTTCGACCATTTATGGCCACCCGCTCGATTGCGAATGTGGTGGTGTTGCTAACGATTGCGGCGGGCGTTCTCGCCCTGCCTAACCTTGCCCTCTACTACGGTGTGCACGAATGGACGGCGGCGCATACCGGCGGAGTTGTCGACGCAAGGTTCATTGCCATTCTTGATACAGCTGTTGAGTCGCCGCTTGGACAGATCGCCATGGTCCCGATGTTGGCTTGGATCGCACGCAATGCCCCTGTTCAGTTGAAAGCGACCTTCTTCGCGGTGATGGCATCGTTCACAAACATGGCTTTGTCGGCCAGCAGCCTTAGCACCAAATACCTCAACCAAACATACGTCGTCACTCGCGCCGTCACAAATCCAGAGACCGGTGAAGTCACGTCTACCGCAGACTACAGCCAACTTGGGTACTTGCTGATCTCCGTGGCCGTGATCTCGATGATTGTTCCACTGGCCACAGTGATCTTTGTTCAAAACTCGCGCTTCCGAACGAGCGAATGATCACTGGCTTTTGACCTCTCCTAGCAGAGCTCTGAGATGTGAGACCGGGACGCCGATGTTTGAACCGCCAAACTCGGGCAGGATCGCAGCATTTACGGCAACGACCTCGCCTCGCCGATTCAATGCTGGCCCTCCACTCCCACCGGTCGTGGTCTCGGCGTCATAAACTATAGCGCTCCCGCTTGTCCGCGCAACTATCCCCCGGCTTGCTAGCGGGTGTATCTTGCTTTGTGCTGAAAGTCGGGACGCTATCGACCAAAAATTCAACGTCCCTTCTGCTTCCAGTTCCTCTAAAAAGCCCGGACCAGCCTGCGCGATCAATGCTTTCAAACCCGTTGGATACCCCAACAGATAAAGCTCTTCACCTACGCGCGACGTGGCATCCGCCAACGGAATGCCGAGGTCGTGAACGCGGCTAGGCTCTACTGCCAAAATCGCCAAGTCTGCCGCTTCGCTGAACCGGACCAAACGCGCCTCTATTGGTTCCGCCTGATCAGGCAAATAGGCCAGCAGCCTCAACATTTCAGGCTTGAGACCAGCGTCGTTCAGCGCTTTTTCTCGTTTCCCCGAGGTCCAGGGCAAAGCGACATGGCGGTTGGTGGCCATCAACGGTGCCCCAGCAATCAAAAACCCGGTTCCGGTGAACTGAAATTCTGCGGGTTCGCCGGTCCCGTCCGGTTCGATCCAAGGCTGGCCAAACGGGGATTTCAGGTTTTCTCCGTTCGGTCCCAAAACGTGCCGCAAAATCTTCCCGCTTTCTACGTGGCGCAGCCCGTAAGCCCCCTGAAGGAAAGCGACAGATCGAGTGGAGGCAGCTATCACCCGCGTGGGTGCCCCCGCCCGTTGTTCCAAAGTTCCAAGACGTTGTTCGGTCGACAAGACCTGGTTCTCAAAGGCGTCACGCAGCGAAACCAAGTCATCAGGCGTAAGTGCATCTTCTCGCGTTTGAGCGAGCATAACCGCAACCGCTTCGATCTTGCGGGACTCCTGTTCGATACTATCCGCCAAGCGCCGGTCGTTTTGGTAAAGTAGGTAACCAAACCCCGCGATCACAAGAAGCGTTGCAAGTACAGTGATCCTGAAAAGTATCGTGGTCTGAGACGCAAGCCGCCGCCCACTATCGCGCAAGGCACCGGACATCTTTTTGGCGAAAGGTCGACGGCTCGTTCGGGTGTAAGCATATGCGTCACTGAGAATATCTTCGACTGTGTGGTGTGCGGGAAATGAGTGATCGCACAACCTGTATCGAGACATAGGGCCCTTTTCGCCGAACTCGATCATGTCGCCGTGCCTCAAAGACACTGATGAAGCATTTTGCCCGTTTACCCATACATTGAGCCCTGCTGACGCGGTTACCGTGTAACCTTCGTCAGCCCATTGTAGGGTGGCAATATCGTTATCATGGGGAGGCAGGTCATCCCTAGGACGAAGGCTTAGCACCCTTTCATCGTCAACTGAAACAGTTAGGGTTTTATCGACAAGCCAGTTCACGTTTCCGCGCGATGGACCTGTCAGGCTCTCCAGAAATGCCCGCACCTCACCTTCACCACCATTCCCGGAGGATGTAATGCTACTCGCTTCTGGATTTCGCATTATGACCCCCTTTCAAAACGCGTGAGGGCATTCTACCACGCTGCAACACCAAACCCATGGCTTGGTGCGAATGTACATAAAACGCATTTATACAAACACTTGCGATGTCCGCCCGGATTCAATCAAAAAACATCTATCAGGCCGCAGCTCAAAGAAGGCCGATCCATGATCGGCCCTCTGCTTTGGCATTTTCAAGCCCCGTATCGAGCCAACAGACCGTCTATTTCGACGATACCTTGATCTTACGGCTTGGATCCTGAGGCTCAGTCTTCGGCATTTCGATATGTAGAACGCCTTTGTCGAATGTTGCGGAAATCTTGTCGATTTCCACAGTGTCTGGCAGCGACATGGCTCTGGAAAAACTGCCATAGCTTCTTTCGCTGACACGCAGATCGCCCGTTTCATCATGCGCAATCTTCTTCTGACCGCGCAGGATTAGCCTGCGATCCTTGATTTCAATTTCCACATCATCCTCTTCGAGCCCTGGCAATTCAGCCGTCAAGGCAATCGCAGAATCCGTTTCTTGGACATCGATTGCCGGTGAAATCGCACCTGTCATGTCAAGAGACGGAAAACCCGTGCGTTGCGCAGCCGTTTCCATTGGTAGGAAAGGTGGTCCTCCCCCGAAAAAACGCGACATCAGAGTTTCCATTTCACGCCGAAAGTTGTCGGAGAGCGGATGCGTTCCAGTGAAAAGTTGCGGGGACTTTTTGTCTTCTAGCATTTTTGAGCCTCCTCCTTTGGTCTGATTTCACGCGCGCAACATTATGACAGGAAAAGCGGTCAAGGACCTTGATCTTGCTCAAGCATGCAACCTCAGCATCAGCCAGACCGAACGCAGCGGCTGAACGAACAGAAACGGGAACCGTTGTCCAACAAACTTGCCACGTCGTGCTGGAGTTACCAACCTTAGTAGTCTTGATCGGAACCCCAGGTCAGCTTAGCGTTTATTCTAAATGAGCCCGAATTGCCCACCTTTAACACAGCGGAGCAAAACCGTATGAAATGGCCTTATCTGGCGTTGATTTACGTTTTGCTGATCTTGGCTCCCTTAGGTTTTTCTTGGTCTTTGGGATGGCCACCGCGATCATTTCATCAAGAGCTCGCGTCTGGGCTTGGGATGCTTGCGTTTTCAATAATCTTAGTCGAGTTCCTGCTGTCCGGGCGGTTCAGGTTCATCTCTTCCGGCTTAGGTATGGATGTGACCATGCGGGTGCATCAGTTGATGGCGCGTACAGCACTGGGCTTAACGCTGATACACCCGCTTCTGTATCAGGGTACGCCTTCTGGCGGAAGCCGCCCGTGGGATAAAACAAACCAACTTACGATTTCAACTGACATTTCTGCGCTGTTATCGGGTATCGGCGCATATTTTTTACTGTTCATTCTGGTCGTCTCGGCAATTGCCCGCAAATCCCTTGATTACAAATACGAAACATGGCGCCTCTTACACGGGCTGGGAGCCTTGGTGATCGCATGCCTGCTTTTGCATCACACGGTCTATGCTGGGCGCTACGGTGGGCATCCGCTACTAACCTATCTCTGGCTTGCCCTAACCAGTATTGCAGTTGGAACTTTGCTGTATGTCTATCTCGTTCGCCCTTTACGTCAGAGGAAAAGACCGTGGCGCGTCACGTCTGTGTCTCGACTAACACCGAAGCAATGGGAGTTGCGCGTCGTGCCAGATGGTCACAACGGACTAAACTTCGAAGCAGGGCAATTTGCTTGGCTAAACGTCGGCAACAGTGTTTTTTCGCTGCATGAGAACCCATTCTCGATTAGTTCGGCACCAGCCGAAGGCCCCGAAGTTTCATTCGTGATAAAGGAACTTGGGGATTTCACATGCGGCCTCGGACAGATCGCTCCGCAAACCACGGCCTATCTGGATGCCCCGCACGGAAATCTGTCGATCAGCCACCGAACTGAGAAAGGCATTGTTCTGATCGCAGGTGGTGTCGGGATCGCGCCCATGTTGAGCATTGTGCGTCAGGTACGGTTGAGTGGAACACAGTACGATCTCAAGCTTATCTATGGCAACCGGGTGGAGGAGCAGATTGCTTTTCGCCAGGAGTTGTCCAAAGAAGAAACAGTATTTGTTCTATCCGAGCCGCCAGAGGATTGGTCCGGAGAGACAGGCTTGATCGACGGTCATCTGTTGGACCGCAATTTGTCTTCTGATCAATTTGAAAGCTGGCTTTTTGTTCTCTGCGGCCCCCCTGCCATGATGGACACCGTCGAAGATCATCTGATTGAGCGGGGCACCGCGTCACACCGGATTTTGTCTGAAAGGTTTGACTATGATTAGACTGCTCAGAAACCTGCCCGCACGCCAACAAGTGAAACTCGCAGTGTGGTTGATCAGTATTTCAATCTTCGTCGCTGTCTTGGCCTTTTGCTTAAGGTAGAAAGCTAGACCGCCAAGGGTTGGCTAGCTTCAAGGCTGCCGGCCGAAAAGGCAGGTTTTCTTGGAGATGGATGCCGTCACGAACTTCCTTAAAAACATGCTCCGCGTGGACAGCAAGAGCATACCGCAACGATCCAGATATGCCCCTATGAAACGCCTTTGATAGAGATCAAGGGCAACGCACGTCACTTATTCATAATAAGCAATCTATTCAGACAGATTTTTGGGAGGATCGGAATGACCTTACTCATCGGCTTCACCACGGTCGAAGGCCAAACAGCAAAGATTGCGCGCTTCATCACCGATCTCGCGAAGAATGCCGGTTTCGACGCAAAGCTGATCAATACCGATGAAATGCACAGCCACGTTTCACTTGACGATGTGGTCAAGGTTATTCTCCTGGCCCCTGTCCACGAGCGTAAGCACCCCAAGTCATTCGAAGCATTTGTCGCTTCAAATAGAGATGCCTTAATGAAGCGAAAGTCCCTCGTGCTTTCCGTCGGTCTAAAAGCTGCTTTCGCGTCAGGTCGAGAAGAAGCACGCGACTATCTTGACGAAATGCTTCTTCGAACAGGTTTTGAACCAAATGCGACGGCTTTGATCGCAGGCGCAGTGAGGCCCGAAAACTACGGGTATTTTGAGAGGGAGATTCTTCAGCACGTCGTCTTGCTCGGTCGAAAAATCGATCCACGAGAAGGGGCAAGGGAGTTTACTGACTGGGATGAACTCACGTTAATTGTGATAGAGTTCCTTGGCGAAAACGGGCAGGCAAACACGCTTCAACCTCAAGCAAACTCTTAAAAAAGTCTCTCAATTATTTACCGATGAACTTTGATTGCTATGACTCCCAGAAAGTCACAGTTATCGGCTCACTTCATCAGTGTCCGAATAGCACTGGTAAACTTGTCTGCTCCAACATTGCTTGCGTCGTGCCCCCAAAAACTGACTCCCGCAAATGGGAATGCCCATAAGCGCCCATAACAATGAGATCGGCCCCCGCTTCTCTTGCTCGTTCTTGAATGCAATGTGCAACTGAATTTCCCCCGCACTGGAGCTGCGACACGGTCACGTTGCAACCGTGATGGCCGAGCCATTCAGCTAGGTCAGTTCCATGCACACTACCTTCTACGTCCTCAGGCGACGGCAAATCAAAACATCCAATTACAACTTCCTTGGCCGCCAGAAAAATGGGTAAAGCTAAATGCGTCGCCCTGGACGCAGGCAAGCTGTCATTCCATGCCAAAAAAACGCTGTCGCGTTGGGCAAACGGATCTCCATTTATCATCAGAGCAACCGGCGAATGAAACAATACTCCGCACGTGATCTTGTGAAATAAATCGGGGTCTTTTCGCAAATCAGCGTCTAGAAAAGCAATATCAGAGCATTTGGCTTGTTCTGCTACAAGTTTCTGTATCTCTGCTCCAAGTCCCATGAAGCCAGTTACATTTGCAGATACGCCCTGCCCAGCAAGAAGCGTTTCAACTTCAATGGCGCGAGACTTCAGGGCGGCATTTTTCACGTGAAGAACGTCCAACCAGTTTGAGGGCAGACCCGCCTCAACGAACCTGTTTGATCCATACTTCAGGTAAGGCAGGTTAGGTAAGGCCGCGATCAATACGCAATTCAAGTGGTCGTTCTGGATATGGGCAGTTTCAGCGCATTCCAAAATCGACGCGTCGTCAGCATCAACTCCTACATAATATGCCACTGTTCTGTGTTGCATTCCCGACCTCCGCCCGGAATTTCACTTCGCCCGAAAGCCGTGCGCATTGATTGAACCAGCAAATAGCCGATGTTGTTATTCGCTCTTCTTACTTCGGCAGCATGAAAAACTCTTCCAGCACAATCTTGCCTTCCGCCACCGAATACACCGCGATCTCGCGCAGGGTCATACGCTCACCCGTGGCCTTCTGAACGACTTCGGCTCTGAAGCGGACTCCAAAGCGGTTGGGTGGGTGGACGTAGGGGCCATCCACTTCTAGTTCTTGGATTTCATGCGATGCCAACCAATCCTCTCTTTTTCCCTTGATGGCTTCTCGCCCCTTTGAAACGCGGAATTGTCGAACCGGAGGCACGACTGCCTCTATCGACTGTGCGTTTTCGGCATACATTTCATCAACACTTGCAAGGCCCCTGCGCTCACGCATGGCCTGGACGAATGATCTTCCGATTTCAATCAACTCTTCCATGAGCCCCCCCTGAATTACCATTGACAGTACCACTTCTTGCCCGCGCCAATCTTGACAAGGATCAATAAGCATATCGATGGATACTGGGAGGCCGGTTCGAACAAGTCTCAGCTAGGCCAACAGAGATGTCGCTTGTAACGCGCCAAGTTCGCGCCACTCGGCAAGAGCGGCGGTGCCGTGACAACTTGAAGGTGTCTCGGCTGGGAAGGGATCGCCCCTGGTTGAAGTGATTGGAGACGGAGGAGGGTCTTGTCAGAAGAACTTTGATTGAGCGGGGTAGGGCGGTCGCGTAGCTTTTGACGATGACCAGACCTGCCTCTTTCAAGTATTTCAAAACTAGCCCCGAGATCATTCGCCTTGCAGTGATGCTGTATATCCGTTTCTCGCTCTCGCTTCGGAATGTCGAAGACTTGTTGCACGAGCGAGGCATCGACGTGAGCCACGAAACTGTCCGATATTGGTGGAACAGGTTTGGCCCTATGTTTGCTGCTGAGATCAGACGGAAGCGTATTCAGCAGCTGCGCATTCTCTAAATGGAAGTGGCATGTGGACGAGGTTTTCGTGAAGGTGAATGGCAAGAGACACTACCTCTGGCGGGCCGTCGATCATGAGGGCGAAGTGCTGGAAGCAATCGTTACCAAACGTCGAAACAAGCAAGCGGCATTGAAATTCCTCAGGAAATTGATGAAGCGACACGGCAAAGCGGAAACCATCGTCACGGATCGCTTTGCCTCATACAGAGCCGCGCTCAGAGAACTGGGCGCGCTTGAAAAACAACAGACGGGCGGGTGGCTCAACAACCGCGTCGAGAACTCGCACCTGCCGTTTCGACGACGCGAACGCGCGATGCAGCGTTTCAGGCGCATGCGAAGTTTGCAGAAGTTCGCCGCCGTCCACTCCTCTGTCTACAACCACTTCAACCTGGAAAGATCGCTAGCAAGCCGAGACACCTTCAAGCTGACCCGCGCCGCCGCTCTCGCCGAGTGGCGCCAACTTTGTTCCGGATAGGTTCGCGGTTTCCGCGGCAAACTGAGACTGGTTAGAATTCGTCTGACAGCACCCCCGTCAACGTGGTCACGAGCAAACTGGACCGCTTCATCCCACGGACCGACTGGATTAAATCTGGCAAGTTAGTCATCCCTACGGACAAGCCCTGGTTTGATGAGTTCCGTAGGGAACTGCTGGGGTTTCCGGATGCACTTAAAGATGATCAGGTGGATGCGCTGACCCAGTTCGCCGAATACATGCGTCGTAGCCAAGGGACATATCTCGATACAGATCCTTACACCGGCCGGCGCCAAGGCAACTATCGACCCGAACGACCAAGAAGGGAAGATCGCATGCGGTTCTGACACCACGCGAGGGCGCTTTCCAGCGACCTGGGGTTGAATATCAAATCTTCGACCTCGAACGTCTGCGATGAAGCGCGAAGCTGCCGTTAGGGCTAACTGCAGCGAATGTCTGCGCTGAGCCCAAATTGACCGATGCTGCACGATGCCCCAACGACAGGAATGCGCAGAAAGCGGAATTTGAAAAGTTTTACGAACGATCATTGCGAGTCTTTGCCGAGACCTTTTGGAGCAACCGCTATTGGGAACTAGCTGGATATGCTTTTGATCT